>NZ_REBQ01000106.1 GCF_007692655.1 Halomonas sp. | reverse complement strand
CTAGGCTCTGTCTGAAAACTGGCTGCGCTCGACCATACGGCGTTAAAAATCGGCTCAAAATACTCATTTACTGTATGTAAACTCGTGCGCGAGTCCGATCCGTCTTTTCGCCGATTTTTGCCTTGTCTGGCCTTCGCTCGCCGACTTTTCAGACAAAGCCTAGCAATGGTTGCCGGCTCGCATACATAAGAACTTAAACAATCCGTCAAACAAGCGTCATCCCAGTGTCATTTATTAGCGGCAAACTTCTGGTCTATACCAATTAGCCAGGAGACCACCACCATGATGCCACGCCGTCTATTCGCTTCCACATTGCTAGCAGGTGCCGTTGCGCTTGCCTCACATGCCCAGGCCACTGAATTAACGGTGTATACCGCCGTTGAGTCGGATGACCTGCAAAAATATGCCGAGCGTTTTAACGCCGCCCATCCGGATATCAAGATTAACTGGGTGCGCGACTCTACCGGCGTGATTACCGCTCGCCTGCTGGCGGAAAAAAACAATCCCCAAGCCGACGTGATCTGGGGCCTTGCCGCCACTAGCCTGCTGGTGCTGGAAGAAGAGGGCATGCTGGCACGCTACGCGCCTGAAGGCGTGGATAACCTTGATCCCAAATTTGTCGATGTGGCCTATCAGGATGGCGAAGACCCAGCCTGGGTCGGCATGGACGCCTGGGTGGCCGCGATTTGCTACAACACTATTGAGGGCGAGCGGCATGGCGTGCCGATGCCAAGCTCCTGGGAAGATCTGACCCAGCCTGAATATGCAGGCCACGTGATCATGCCAAACCCCAACTCGTCCGGTACCGGCTACCTGGATGTGGCCAGCTGGCTGCAGCTATGGGGCGAAGAGCAGGGCTGGGACTATATGGACCGCCTGCATAACAACATCGCTCGCTATACCCATTCTGGCTCAGCACCTTGCAGTCTGGCTGCCACCGGTGAAGCGGTGATTGGCGTCTCCTTTGCCTTCCGCGCTGCGCGTCTGAAATCCCAGGGTGCGCCTATCGAAGTTGTCTTCCCCGAAGAGGGCCTGGGTTGGGATATGGAAGCCGCCGCTATTGTGGCAGGCACCGATAAACTCGATGCTGCACAAACCCTGATGGACTGGATTGCCTCCCGGGATGCCAACGAGCTTTATAACGAAGGCTATGCGGTGGTGGCCTACCCAGGCGTAGCACAGCCTATTGAAAACTACCCCTCCGATATTACCGATCGCATGATCGATGCCGACTTCCAGTGGGCGGCGGTTAACCGCGAACGCGTGCTGGCCGAGTGGCAGCGCCGCTATGACGGCAAAACCGAACAGTAAGCCGAGATTCGCGATCAGTTGCCCCGGCTTGAGTGCCGGGGCTTGGAGATGTTATGCAAACCACCATGACCTCACCGTTGGCGACGGACTCACCAACGGTGATGACCCCCACGACGCCGCACTTACGCATTGAAGCGGTCACCAAACAGTTTGGCACGTTTACCGCCCTGGACAATATTTCCCTCACCATTAAAGAAGGGGAGTTTGTGTGCTTTTTGGGGCCTTCCGGCTGCGGCAAAACCACCCTACTGCGCACCATTGCAGGGCTTGCTCGGCAAACATCCGGCACGCTTATTCAGCGCGGCAAGGATATCTCCACGCTGCCAACTCAAGCGCGGGACTTCGGCATTGTGTTCCAGTCATATGCGCTATTCCCCAATCTAACGGTGTTTAACAACGTCGCTTACGGGCTGCGTAACCGTCGGGTAGACCGGGCGCGTATCCAGGCCCGGGTGGCGGAGCTGCTGGCGCTGGTCAATCTTAGCGGCAGCGAACAGAAGTACCCGGCGGCGCTTTCCGGCGGTCAGCAGCAGCGGGTTGCGTTGGCTCGGGCGCTGGCAACAGAGCCTGGTTTGCTACTGCTCGACGAGCCGCTCTCAGCACTGGATGCCCGCGTGCGCGGCCATTTGCGCAGCCAGATTAAAGCGCTCCAGGCGCGGCTGGGGGTGACCACCATTATGGTCACCCACGACCAGGAAGAAGCGCTGACCATGGCCGATCGCATCGTGGTGATGAACCATGGTGTGATTGAGCAGGTGGGGACCCCTGCCGAAATTTACCACCAGCCTGCCAGTGCCTTTGTGGCGTCGTTTATCGGCACCATGAATTTCCTCGACGTGACGGTCAATAGCACCACTCAGGTGCAGCTGGCGGCAACCCCTGTCACTTGCCAATTCCACCGTTTGCCAGTAGGGGAAGCCGCACGGCTGGCGGTGCGCCCGGAAGTGGTGGCGTTAACCCGCCAAGCAGGAGTGCTGGCGGGCGAGGTCACTGATATTGAGTTCCTGGGGGCTTTTCAGCGCGTTACCCTGCGCTTGATTGGCGCTGACCAAACGCTATTGGCCGATGTGCCCAGTCGCGATAGCAGCGAGCTAAGCCTGCGCCTGGGGCAGACACTGGGCATTCATATCCCCGCTGAGGCCGCGTGTCTTTACCCGGCAGGGAGTAATCCCCTATGACGGAGAGGACGTTACCAAGGTTCGTGCCTAAGCGCAGTGCAAGCGTTTCACCGGAAGCGCTGATCCGCTTGCTGGTATTGCTGGCAGGCGTTGCACTGCTGGTGGTGGGGCTGCTGTTTCCGCTCTTCGCGATGTTGGTGAAAAGCGTTCAGGATCGCAGTGGCGACTTTATTGGCCTTGCTAACTTTATTCGCTATTTTCAAACCCCTGCGCTGGTTAACTCTATCACCAACTCGTTGAGCGTGGCATTGATGGCCACCGTCAGCGTGGTGAGCTTGGCGTTTCTATGTGCCTACGGCATTACCCGCACCTGCATGCCGGGCAAGCGGCTGTTTCGTATGCTGGCGATTCTGCCTATTCTGGCACCCTCGCTGCTGCCTGCGATTAGCTTGGTATATCTGTTTGGTAATCAAGGATTTTTGCGCGACGTTCTGGTCGGCCACTCCATTTATGGGCCGATTGGTATTGTGATGGGGATGAGTTTTTGGATTTTTCCCCACGCACTGATGCTGCTGACCACTGCGCTGACCAATAGCGATGCGCGGCTTTATGAAGCGGCCGAAGCGCTGGGAACGCCGAAGTGGCGCACGTTTTTAACCATTACCCTGCCTGGGGTGCGTTACGGGCTAATTTCCTGCCTGTTTGTGGTGTTTACCTTGGCGATTACCGATTTTGGTGTACCTAAAATTATCGGTGGTCAGTTCAGCGTGTTAGCCACCGACGTATACCGCCAGGTGGTGGGTCAGCAGAACTTCCAAATGGGCGCAGTGGTCAGCGTGATTCTTCTGCTGCCTGCGGTGCTCTCGTTTATCGTTGATCGCTGGATACAGCGCCGCCAAGTCGCCCAACTTTCAGCCCGGGCGGTACCGTGGCAGCCAACGCCCAGCCCGGTGCGAGACTGGATTTTTGCACTTCTTTGCTACAGCGTGGCGGGTATTATTTTGCTGGTGATTGGTACGGCGGTGTATGCCTCCGTGATTCAGTTCTGGCCCTATAACCTGTCGTTTACGCTACAGCACTATACCTTTCAAGGCTTAGGCGGCGGTGGTTGGGGGGCGTGGTTTAACTCCCTTAAACTGGCCTTTAGCGTGGCGTTGATTGGTACCCTGGTGATTTTCTTTAACGCCTGGTTAATTGAGAAGAGCGAAGGCTACCGTCCGCTGCGCCAGGGGCTGCACTTTATGGCCATGCTGCCCATGGCGGTGCCAGGCATGGTGTTGGGTCTGGCGTATATCTTCTTCTTCAATCAGGCGGGCAATCCTCTTAACTGGCTATACGGCACCATGGCGATTCTGGTGCTTAATACACTGGTGCACTTTTATACGGTGTGTCATCTCACCTCGGTCACCGCGCTGAAACAGCTCGACCCGGAGTTTGAAGCGGTAGGGGCGTCACTAAAAGTACCTTTTTGGATCACCTTCAGCCGGGTAACGCTGCCGGTATCCTTGCCCGCCGTGCTGGATATTTCGGTCTACCTGTTCGTCAACGCGATGACTACAGTGTCAGCGGTGGTGTTTCTCTATAACAGTGATACGCGGCTGGCCTCGGTGGCGGTGCTACACCTGGATGAGGCGGGCTACTTTGCCAGTGCCGCGGCCATGGCGGTGCTGATCTTCCTGACCTCCTTGGTGGTTAAACTGCTTCACGCCGCACTTACTCATGTGCTGTTAAATAATGCCCAGCGCTGGCGCCAAGCGGGCTAAGCGACACCTGGACAGCCGCTGTAATCGCGGCTAATCTACCTATAAAATCTGGTATAGACCAATATGGTTGATAACGTAAAAGAACCTTATTTACTGACCCCGGGGCCGCTGACCACCTCTTACGCTACCAAAGCGGCCATGCTGCGTGACTGGGGCTCCTGGGATGACGACTTTAACCAAGTAACGGCCGATGTGCGCACTCAGCTGCTTGCCATGGCGGAAGCCGCGAGCGATGAGTACGCCTGTGTGCCCATGCAGGGCAGCGGCACCTTTGCCGTTGAGAGTGCGCTGGCCTGCGCTACCGACCCGAATGGCAAAGTGCTGGTGCTGATGAACGGTGCCTACGGCAAGCGCGCCGCTCAGCTACTCCAGATGATGGGCCGCCGTTACGTGACGCTGGATAAGGGCGATTACCTGCCACCCCAGCCCAATGAGGTGGCGGCGCTACTGGAGCAATACCCAGAGATTACATCGGTGTTTCTGGTCCACTGCGAAACCAGCTCGGGAATTTTAAACCCGCTGGAAGCCATCGCTGAGGTGGTGCACTCCCATGGGAAAACCTTGATTGTGGACGCCATGAGCTCGTTTGGTGGCGTGCCGATCAGCGTTTTGAAGACACCTATCGACGTGCTGATTTCTTCTGCTAACAAGTGCATTGAAGGTGTGCCGGGCTTTGGTTTTGTGATCCTCCGCCGAACACTGCTTGAGGCCGGTAAGGGGCGCGCCCACTCGCTAAGCCTGGATCTCTACGCCCAATGGGAATATATGGAGCGCACAGGTCAATGGCGCTTTACCCCGCCTACCCACAGTGTCGTGGCCTTTCAGGCAGCGCTTGCCCAGCATCGTGAAGAGGGCGGAGTAGCAGGGCGCTGCGCACGCTACACCCGCAATCGAGATGCGCTGGTTAAAGGCATGCGAGTGCTCGGTTTTAGTACGCTGCTGGAAGATGAATGGCTATCGCCGATTATCACCACCTTTTTAAGCCCTACCGATCCCGCCTTTGAGTTTAATGCTTTCTATGCGGCGCTAAAGTCGCGCGGGTTTCTGATCTATCCCGGCAAGTTGACCGAGGTAGACAGCTTTCGTATCGGCTGTATTGGTCAGCTAGGCATTACGGTAATCGCACAACTGCTAAGTGCCATTCAAGAGGCGCTAACCGAGATGGGTGTTGCTCTTATTGCTGACCTATCTTCACAATCAGGGAGTGCCTAATGCAGTATCACTCTCCTCAATACCTTCAAGCGGTTATCTGCGACTGGGCGGGCACGATGGTTGATTTTGGCTCCTTTGCGCCGACCCAGATCTTTGTTGAGGCCTTTGCCGAGCTGGGGGTGGCAATTAGTTTAGAAGAAGCCCGGGGCCCGATGGGGATGGGCAAGTGGGACCATATCCGTACCCTGTGCAATCAACCGGCTATCGCCGCACGTTTTGCGGAAGCGGTAGGGCATGCGCCAACGGATAGTGACGTGACGGCCCTTTACGAGCGTTTTATGCCGCTGCAGATTGCCAAAATT
The DNA here is from genome assembly GCF_007692655.1 of Halomonas sp. Lineage (GTDB taxonomy): Bacteria > Pseudomonadota > Gammaproteobacteria > Pseudomonadales > Halomonadaceae > Vreelandella. Next base: position 4,557 of record NZ_REBQ01000106.1, on the reverse strand, counting down.
GCTGACCACTCGGCGGTCATTCCTGGTGCGCTCGACACCTTAGCGAGGCTGCGTGCCCAGGGGCTTAAGATTGGTTCTTGCTCCGGCTATCCATTGGTAGTGATGGAAAAAGTTGTCGCCCTTGCAGCGGCTAACGGCTTGCAGGTAGATCATGTAGTGGCCACCGATGAAGTGCCTAACGGGCGACCGCATCCTGCCCAGGCGCTGGCCAATGTCATCGCTTTGGGCATTAGCGATGTGGCTGCCTGCGTGAAAGTCGATGACACCACGCCGGGCATACTTGAAGGGCGCAGCGCCGGTATGTGGACCGTCGCGCTTACCTGTTCAGGCAATGCGCTGGGGTTAACCTTTGATCAGTATCAGGCGCTTAGCGAGGCAGAGCGCGAGGCGGCCCATCATCGTGTGGCGGCCGAGTTTGCCTCCTCACAGCCGCACTACTGCATTGAGACCATCGCCGAGCTGCCCAAGGTGATAGAGGCCATTAATAGCCGCCTTCAACAGGGAGAGCGCCCTTGAGTCCAGCCGCCCTAACATTAGTGCTGGTGTCGGTATGTATGCATGCCGGGTGGAACGTACTGGGTAAACGCAATACGCCTTCGCTGGGGGCGTTCTCCTTGGCCTACGGGGCCGGTGGGGCAGTGCTTATTCCCCTGCTATGGCTGGGGCCATCGCTGAGCGCGCTGCCAATTGCCTTCTGGAGCTGGCTGGCGCTCTCTGGGCTGTGCCAAATGCTCTATATGGGCGGCTTGGCCTGGGCCTACGCGCGGGGGGAGGTCAGCGTGCTTTACCCCATTGCCCGGGCGCTGCCGGTGGTACTGGTGCCGCTGGTCTCCATTGCGCTGCTGGGTAATCGCGTGCTGGACAGGTGGGATGGCATTGGCATGGCATTAGTAGTGGCAGGCGCACTCTGCCTGCCGCTTAGCCACCCGGATGCGCGCAGATTATCCACCTATCTCACGCCTGCCATGGGGTTCGCGCTACTGGCAGCGGTGGGCACCGTTGGCTACTCGCTAATCGATAAGCAGGCGCTGGGATTAATGCAAGAGGTGGGACATAGCGGTCTCACTGCCGGGGCGGTATTCATGGTGCTGCAAGCGCTGATGACATTAACCTGGGCAGTTCCCCTGCTGGCAATGCTACCCGCAGAGCGCCGTCGCCTACCTGCGCTGCGCCAGCAGGGATTGGTCATGTTGGTCGTCACAGGTCTGATGATGACCTGCACTTACGGTTTGGTATTAATAGCCCTGGCTCTCACCGACGAGGTGAGTTACGTCGTGGCGCTGCGCCAGCTCTCGATCCCCGTGGGTGTATTGATGGGTGTGCTATGGCTAAAAGAGCCTGCCTCCAGAGCGAAGGCCATAGGTACGTTAGTGATGCTAGCGGGGCTGGTGCTGGTGGCGTTGTAGCTGAGCGCTACCTAACTCAACGCCTGCCACACCAGATTAATACCTACCAAAAACATGGCGATGATCACCACGCGGTAAAACAGCGCTTCATTAACGCGGCTTTGTAGCCACAGGCCATTGCGCACCCCGATCCAGGCGATAGGCACCAGCAGTAGCGATGCCCAGGCGCTGGTCATATTGACCTCGCCAAGCCACACATAAGGGCCTAGTTTGATGCTGTTCACCACCGCGTAAGTGATTGTGCAGGTAGCAATAAATGTCTCTTTAGTAAGCTTGCGCGGCATCAGGTACATGTTCATAGGCGGCGCGCCCGCATGGGCGATAAAACTGGTAAATCCACAAACGCTGGCGGCGGGCAGCGCCCAGCGGGTGGAGATCGGCTTTTTAGCGACCGGTTTCAACAGCATATAAGCCGCAAACGCGACTGAAATAATACCCAGTACCAAGCGCACGCCTTCGTCGCTAAGCGTTCCGAACAGCAGCGTTCCCACCGTTACGCCGATAAACAGTCCTGGCACAAAGCGCCAGACTTCGGCGTTTGACTGCTTACCCCACCATGCTTTCACCGCAAATACATCCATTACCAGCAGTAACGGAAGTAGCAGGCCTGCTGCCTGAGTGGGGCTAATCGCCAGCGCCATTAGCGGCACCGAAAGCGTGCCGAAGCCACCCGCAAAGCCGCCCTTTGAAACGCCGGTCAGGTATACAGAAAATACGATTAACAGCCAGGCGATGACGGAGTAGTCGGGGAGCATGAACGCCTCATTGTCTTAAATAAGAGCTATATACAAAATAAAGCCCCGCGGGTGCGAGGCATGACAGCATAGCATTATACAAATGTTAGCAGGCAAAGTGTGCGGTGCGACGTAAATCATCGCTTTGCCGTGTCATTAATTAACCCCGTGTCGTAAACGCCACGCGAACACCATAGTTCATACGCTGCTGGGCTGAAATTGGCTGTACTTCTGTACCTATCATCTCATCCGCGGCGTCAGCCCAGGTGATGGTGCCATGGGTAAAGCCCAGCGGCGCCAGTGCTCTGCTAATCCACTGTGTGCCGGTAAAGCGTTTGGTCTCGCCCTCGTTATCCACCAGCAAGCTGATACTCTCTTCTTGATGCAAGCGAACGATATACCAGCCCATATCGAGCCCATGTACTTCAACGTCAGGGAGTGGCGCTGAGAGCTGGGCGAGTTGGTCAAGGGTGAGGCTGGGCGGTAGTGTTGAAGACATGACGTATCCTCGCTGGTGGAAAACTTATACGCCGAGTCTAAGTTCTGCTCTGCATTTGTACAGCTATTTTGAAGCAGTGGGCTTGAAGAATCGCCGGCTAGTGAACCGTCTGATCGGCTTTCTTGAAGCGCCAGATCAGACGGACAGTGTGCCTATGTATAGGCGTTAACCGTTGCGAAACAGGAAACTATAGGCATTTAGCGCGGGTACGCCGCCCAGGTGGGCGTAAAGCACTTTGGAACCAGCGGGGAATTCGCCGTTGCGCACCATGTCGATCATACCGTGCATGGATTTGCCTTCGTAAACCGGGTCGGTGAGTACGCCTTCCAGGCGGGCGCAAAGGCGAATGGCTTCCAATGTACCTTCGTTGGGTAGGCCATATTCCGGGCCGCCGTAACGGGTGTCCAGTATTACATCGCCATCGGCAATACCGCCTTCCAGCTCAACCAGTTCGGCGGTGTTGCGGGCAATGCGTAGGATCTGCTCGCGGGTTTGTTCGGGCTTGGCAGAGGCGTCGATACCGATCACTCGCTGAGCGCGGCCATCAGCGGCAAACCCCACCACCATGCCTGCCTGGGTGCTGCCGGTGACCGAGCAGACCACGATATAGTCGAAGGTAAAGCCCAGCTCTTTCTCCTGCTGGCGCACCTCTTCGGCAAAGCCAACAAAGCCTAAACCACCGTAAGGGTGCTCGGAACAACCCGCCGGGATCGGGAAGGGCTTGCCGCCGCGCTGGCGAACATCCTCCATGGCCTGCTCCCAGCTGGGGCGGATGCCGATATCAAATCCCGCATCGTCCAGACGCACATCGGCACCCATGATGCGCGACATCTCGATATTACCCACTCGGTCATAGACCGCATCGGAGTAGTTCACCCAATTCTCCTGCACCAGCACACACTGCATCCCCAGGTGGGCAGCAACGGCGGCTACCTGACGGGTCTGGTTAGACTGAATGCCGCCAATCGATACCAGCGTATCGCAGCCTTTTTCCAGCGCTTCGGGGATTAGATATTCCAGCTTGCGGGTTTTATTGCCGCCAAAGGCCAGGCCACTGTTGCAGTCTTCGCGTTTGGCATACAGCTCCACTTCACCGCCTAAGTGTTCGCTTAGCCGCTTTAGAGGAGTAATCGGGGAGGGGCCAAAGGTAAGTGGGTAACGTGGAAAGCGTTCAAGGTTCATAACAAGCTCCTGCTTTTCAGGCATTGAGTGCGATGTCGAAAGGTCGCTGGGCGAGGGTTTCGGTAAAAGGTCTGTGTGAACCGTTGGCGTACTCTCTGCTATTTATAGTAAAGGCTCGTTATAATTTTTGTGTTGCAAAGTTTGCTGTTTATAAGCAATTAAAATTGTATAAAGCTGTCATTTATGTTTTTAAATAGTGTGAAAAGGTAAATAAGGTAAATAATAGTGCGTTCAAAAACTTCGCGTTCGCGCGCTGAGCCTGATGATCAGGCGGCGGAGCTGGATCGTACCGATCGGCGTATTCTTAAACTGCTTCAGGAGGATGCCACGCTCTCCAATGTGGCCTTGGCCGAGCAGGTGAGCCTGAGCCCTGCGGCGTGTTTACGTCGGGTGGAAAAGCTCAAACGGGACGGGGTGATCAGCCGGGTGGTGGCTCACTTAGATCCGGAACAGCTGCAGGCAGGCATGGTGGTGTTGATTGGTGTGGTGCTGGATCGCTCGACGCCGGAATCCTTTGCGGCCTTTGAAGAGGCAGCCCAGAAGGTATCTGGCTGTATGGAGTGCCACGTGGTCACCGGTGAGTTTGACTACTTTATGCTGGTGCGCACCCGGGATAGTCAAAGCTTTAATAGATTACACGCTGAGCAGTTACTCTACCTGCCCGGCGTGCGCCAGATCCGCTCGTTTATGGGACTGCGACAGGTGGTGTCGACTCATAAGGTGCCGATTTAGTCTC
>NZ_REBQ01000101.1 GCF_007692655.1 Halomonas sp. | reverse complement strand
ATAATTGACCGGGAAGCGGTGGATGCGGTGTTGATCGCTGGCGATATCTACGATCGTTCAGTGCCGCCTTCAGCCGCCGTAACGCTTTTAGACGATGTTCTGCACGCGCTATGCGAGGAGCGTAAGCTGCCGGTAATCATGATTTCAGGCAATCATGATGGCGCGGAACGGCTGCGCTTTGGCGCACGCCACCTGCGTCAAGCAGGGCTACATATTCTTTCCGACCTGGGCGAGTTTGCTACTCCTGTGACGCTTGATATAGCCGGGATTGAAGTCGACGTGTTTGGGATTCCCTACGCTGACCCCGAGCATGTACGCAGTCAGTTTAATGTGGAGGTACGCGATTTCGACGGCGCTCACCGGTACCTGGTTGAGCGCATTGGTGAACTGCGCCACCCAACGCGGCCCACCGTATTGATGAGCCACTGCTTTGTGGATGGTGGCAGCGCCTCGGATTCAGAGCGCCCACTAACCCTGGGCGGCGCCGAAAGCGTTGCCTGGGAGCCGATGCAAGGCTTTGACTATGTGGCACTTGGCCACCTTCACGGCCCCCAATACCGCGGCGGCGAACATATTCGCTACAGCGGCTCGCTGCTTAAATACAGCTTTTCCGAAGCCAGTCAGCGTAAGGGCGTCACGCTGGTTGATATGGACGCCAGTGGTGTTAAGCATATAGAGCAGATCCCACTGATCCCCAGCCGTGAAGTCCGTGTGCTGGAGGGTGAGATTGATGCCCTGATTGCCCAGGGAAGAACAGACCCCAGCGCCGATGATTACCTGCTGGTACGGCTAACCGATCGCCACGCGATTCTCGACCCTATGGGCAAGCTGCGGGAGGTTTATCCCAATGTTCTGCATCTAGAAAAGCCTGGCATGCTGGACGCTCGCGGCACTCAACAGCTTGATCGTGACAGGCTACGTTTTGATGCCTTGGATATGTTCAGCGACTTTTTTAATCAAACCAGTGGGGAGGCCATGAGTGATGAACAGGCTGGCGCCATGGCGGCGTTAATTACCCAGCTACAGCGCGATGAGGCCGAGGGATGACGCCGTTAACTCTTACTATGCAGGCGTTTGGCCCCTTCGCTGGCAATGAAAGTATTGATTTCACCGCGCTGGGTAGAAGCCCGCTGTTTCTGATTAACGGCCCCACGGGAGCGGGTAAAAGCTCAATTCTGGATGCGCTCTGTTTTGCCCTGTATGGTCAGACCACAGGCAATGAGCGTGACCCTACGCAGATGCGCTGTGATCAATCGGATGCCTCTTTATTAACCGAAGTGACGCTGGATTTTCGCCTGCGCGGCGTTGATTATCGGGTTCGCCGCGTGCCCCAGCAGGAGCGCCCCAAAGCCCGGGGGGAAGGCACCACCATCCATAACGCTGAAGCACAATTGTGGCGTTTAAAGGCAGGCGGTGAGGTAGACACCTGTCTGGTAGCGCGCAAGGTCAACGATGCCACTACCGAGCTGCAAACCCTGATAGGGCTGGATGCCAACCAGTTTCGCCAGGTGATGGTGCTGCCCCAGGGCAAGTTCCGCGAGCTACTGCTGGCAGGCTCCAAAGAGCGTGAGGTGATCTTCTCCCAGCTGTTTCAGACGCAAATTTTTCAGCGTATTGAAGAGCGATTACGCACCCAGGCCAACCAAATCGAACGGGCGGTAAACGACCACCGCCAACATATCAGCGGCATTCTCGCCAGTGGTGAGCTTGCGAGTGAAGACGCCCTAGCGAAGGAGTTGGAGGCGCTGACACCCCAGGTCAGCCACGCGCGGCAACAGTTTGAAACCGCCCAGCAGCAGCGCCGAAAGGCCGAAATGCAGCGTGATGAGGCCCTGGCGCTGCAGCGACAGTTTGAAGCGCGGGATGCCCTGGCAGCGGAAAAAGTCCGCCATCTTGAGCAGCATACGTATATAGAAGGTCTCAAGAGGCGGCTAGATCAAAGCGTCCACGCCCAGGCGCTGCAACCCCAAAGTAGCGCCTTGGCTCAGGCGCAGCAGGCGCTGACCATCGCGCTGGCCGACCAGCAGCAGGCTGAAGGCGATTTAAACACCCAGCGAAGTCACGCCGAGCAGGCGCACAGTGTGTTAGAGGCGGCCCGTCAGCGCCAGGCCGAACTCCCCGCGCTGCGCGAACGCCACCGCCAGTTGGGCGAGTTTATCCATAAAGGCCAGGCGTTAAGTGAGCTCAATGACCACTATCAATCGGCCCATAGCGCCTGGCAACAAGCAGACCGCACGCTTAAGCGCGATGAAGCGCAGCTAGACAACATTCGCCAGCAGGGCGAAACGATAGGCGTTAGGCTCGAAGCTTTGCAGGCAGAGCTTCAAACGCTAGCCAGTGCCCCCGCAGAACTGAACCGCCATGAAAGCTTGTTAACGCAGCGCCAGGAGCTGGATGATCTAAACCAACGCAAGCGTGAATTTGAGAATCAGCAGCAGCGAGCTTCTGGCGTGCTCAACCGCCAGCGTGGTGAAGCCGAGCAGGCGCAGTGTCACGCCACTGAAATAGAGATACGCTGGCATCGTGGCCAGGCCGCGCTGTTAGCGCTCACGCTGGAACAGGATGCTCCTTGTCCAGTGTGCGGCAGCCTTGACCATCCGTCTCCCGCCCCTGGCAATGCAGATATCGTCACCCAGGCGCAGGTTGACGAGGCCCGCTCAGTCTTGGAAAAAGCCCGGCAGGGGCTGCAAAGCGCGGAGCTCGAGCACCAGCAGCTAACCCAGCAGATGAGCTACAACACAGAACAGGCCCAGCGGCTTAATCAGCAGCTTGGCGAGTGGGCGGGCCAGCCGCTAACAGCGCTGCAAAAGGCTTGGCAAGAGGTGCGCCGCCAAGTCGACCGTCGAGAAAACGTCGAGCGGGAGATCAGCCAACAAATCGCCGCCCGTGATGGGCTGCGCCGTGAGTGGGGCGCCCTGGATAAGCAGCTTAAAGCCCAGCGGCCCGAGGTTGAAAAGGCCAAGGAAGCGGCGTTACGCCTGGAGAGCCAGCGCGACCAACTGAGCCAATCGCTACCAGACAGTGCTCGCGACCCTGATGCTATGCGCCAAACCCTTGCCGAGTTGGAAGGCAAGATCGAACAGATTGAAAAAGCCTGGGAGAGCGCCCAGCAAGCGCAGGCAAATAGCCAGACGCAGCTAGCCAAGGCTGAGGAGCAGCTACGGGGAGCGAACGAACGAAGTCAGCGCAGTGAGCAGGCGCGACAGCAGGCGCAAACGGCATGGCAAACAGCGCTGCAGCAGAGCCCCTTTGACGATGAAACGGCCTTTAAAGCGGCGCAGTTGGAAGACGCCCAGCGGCAAGACCTCACCCAGCAGGTTGAGGCCTATCAACGCCGTTTGGCCGAGCTGGAAGGTGCGCTGCAGAATTATCAAACCCAGCTCGCAGACAAAACCCCGCCGGATCTCGCCACGCTTACTGGCTTAGCCGAAGCGGCTCAAGCGCAAGAGCATACCCAGCTAGAAGCATGGCGAGCGCTGGATGAGCGCTCCAATACACTCAAGGGTATTCACCAAAAGCTTGCTAAGGCCCATGAGGCACAGTCGGAACTGGAAGCTCAGTATCAACTCTGGGGTACGCTAAGCGAAGTCGCCAATGGCCGTACTGGTCACCGCATTAGCCTGCAGCGCTTTGTGCTGGGTGTGCTGCTCGATGATGTACTGATTCAGGCTTCTGAGCGGCTAGTGCGCATGAGTCGTGGGCGCTACCAGTTAGTGCGTCGGGAAGACCCCTCCAAGGGCAACAGAGCCTCCGGGTTAGAGTTGGATGTGGCCGACACTTACACCGGCAAAAACCGTTCGGTGGCAACCCTTTCCGGCGGTGAGTCGTTTATGGCGGCCCTCTCCCTGGCGCTGGGGCTTTCAGATGTGGTGCAGGCCTACGCGGGTGGCATTCAGCTGGATACGCTCTTTATTGATGAGGGGTTTGGCAGCCTGGATCAGGATGCGTTAGACCAGGCCATTGCAATGCTCAGCGAGCTACAGATGGGTGGACGCATGATTGGGGTGATTTCCCATGTCAGCGAACTCAAAGAGCAAATGCCCGTCCGTATAGAGGTGCGTGCCAGCCGCCAGGGCAGCACGGTGGAAGTAAAGGGCGCACTTCTTTAATGCCGCATGGCCGAGCGCAGGCAGTTTTTGTACACAGCCTAGTTCATGCTGCGTTCATAGAGCATGTTTTATAACGTCAGTCGGTCGTCAAGCAAGCTCAAGATAACAGCTACTGAGGAGTACAAGGATGAACGCAAGCAAGATTTTACAGCAGCTAATGCAGCAAGCCAGCGGTGGCCAGCAGGGCGGTAAGAGCAGTGGTGTCGATGTTAAAGGCATGCTGAGCGGGCTATCAAAGCAGCTAGGTGGCGGTACTCAAGGCGGCGGTAATAAAGGCGGTGGTTCCTCCAGCGGTTTTGATATGAAAAGCCTGCTCGGTGGCGGTGCCATGGGTCTACTGGTGGGTTCCAAACGCGGCCGCAGCATGGGCGGCAAGGCGCTCAAATATGGTGCAATAGCGGGAGTTGGCATGCTGGCCTGGAAAGCATGGCAAAGTTCCCAAGCGGCCAAAGAGGGCGCTGCTGGTAGTGCTCAGAGTGCCGCCGAAGGGGAGCGGGTAGAAGTACTCAGTGGCGAGTACCAAGAGCGGCGTAGCTTAGAGCTGCTTCAAGCGATGATTATGGCCGCCCGTGCTGACGGCCATATTGACGAACAGGAACAGGCGTTAATCACTGAGCAGATTGATGCACTCGGTGCCGATCAGGAAATGCATAACTGGGTAGCGCAGCAGCTCAACGCACCGCTGGATGCCCAGGCGTTGGCCCGCGAAGCGGATTCGCCCCAGGCCGCACGGGAAATGTACTTAATTAGTGTCGCCGTCACTGATGATCAAAACCCCATGGAGCGTGCATGGCTTGATCAACTGGCCAGCGCCCTCAACCTGCCCAAAGAGATGACCGATGAACTTGAGCGTCAGGCGCAGCAGGCAGGGTAATGCTAGAAACAGTTAACCTGTGGCTGGCCACTGGTTTCGGCCTGGGGTACTTGCCGATTGCGCCAGGCACCTTTGGCTCGTTACTAGGCATACCGTTGGCGTGGTGGTTATTGGGACGACCGCTGGGTCAGCAAGGCGCTATCATTGCTGTTTTAGTAGTGCTGGCCGTGCCGGTATGTCACTACGCTGCGCTGCAGCTGGGAGGGAGTGATCCTGGCAGTATTGTGGCGGATGAATACGTGGCGTTTCCAATCGCGGTAATAGGGCTAAAAGCGGCGCGCCATCCCCTTGTGATGGCGATGGCGTTTGCTATTTTTCGTTTCTTTGATGCCTTAAAGCCGCCGCCTATTCACTATGCGGAGTATGTGCAAGGTGGTGTTGGCATTGTCTTGGATGATGTTGTAGCAGCATTGGTGAGCTGGGTTGTCTTGGTGCTTATACTTAAACTATGGCAGCGCAGAAAATCTTTGCGCGTTTAAACCGCTTGTAGAGAGGCGAAAAAAAGCGCCGCAAGCCTATTCATAAAGCTTACGGCGCTACTCTTAACTACTCACTACTCACTACTCACTACTCACTAACCACAATCACCGACTTAACATTAACGAACTCAAGCATGCCAAAGCCGCCGTGCTCGCGACCGTAACCAGAGCTCTTAACGCCACCAAACGGCATCTCTGGGGTAGCTACGCCAAAGCCGTTGACAAATACCATGCCGGTATCAAAGTATTTGCTAGCCAGCTCAATGGCCCGCTTAACGTCCTTGGAAATAATGCCGCCGCCAAGTCCGTAACGGCTGTCATTGGCGATGCGCATGGCGTCTTCGTCATCTTTAGCGCGAATCAGCGCAGCGACGGGGCCAAACAGCTCGTCGTCATAAGCGGGCTGACCAGGTGTGACGTTATCCAACACGGTGACCGGGTAAAACGCGCCCTTACCTGATGGTTTTTCACCACCGCAAAGAATCTTTGCGCCCTTACGTACACTCTCTTCCACCTGCTCGTGGAGGCCATCGCGAAGATCGACACGGGCCATAGGGCCAAGGTCGCTATCTTCGTTGGTCGGGTCACCAGCTTTCAGTGCTTGCATCCGCTCTACGTAGCGCTCTTTAAACGTCTCGTAGTTTTTCTCAGTGACCACAAAACGCTTGGCTGCAACGCAGGTCTGCCCGCCATTGTAGACACGCCCTTGAACGCAGGTGTCGATAGCCACATCCATATCGGCATCATCAAGCACCAGATAGGCATCGTTAGAGCCAAGCTCAAGAACGGTCTTTTTCAGGTTCTCAGCGGCTTTAGCGCCCACCTTACGACCTGCACCGTCGCTGCCGGTTAGCGTTACGCCACGCACGGCAGAGTGTTCAATGACCTCATCAGAGACGTCGTGAGAAATCACTAACGTACGGAAAACGTTTTCCGGAAGGCCTGCTTTACGATAGATTTTTTCCAGCAGTAAACCGCTACCCGTGACGTTTTCTGCGTGCTTAAGCAGTACGCCGTTGCCCGCCATGATATTGGCAATCGAGTAGCGTATTACTTGATAAGCAGGGAAGTTCCAGGGCTGAATGCCGTAGATAACACCCATCGGTGAATAGGTCACAAAGCCACGCTCACCATTACCTGGCTGGCGCTCTTCATCAGCCAGTTTCTTGGGTCCATGTTCCGCGGTGTAATCACAGATGCCGGTACACAGATCCACTTCCTGGCGGGCCTGAGAGGGCAGCTTCCCCATCTCTTTAACCATCAGGTCTGCAAGCTCTTCTTTGTGCTCCTGCAGTGCTTGGCCAATCGCTTTTACCGTTTTAGCACGGCTTTCCAAAGATTCCAGGCGCCAATCGAGAAATGCCGCGTAGCAGTCATCCACTACTTGCTTGGCCTCAGCGCTGCTCATCAGCGCGTAGGTTTCGAGGGCTTCACCGTTGGTGGGATTAATCGTCGTGATGCTGTTGCTCATAAGATCTCCTATCTATAGATCAACGCTTGGGTCAAAACGTCCAGCTCCTGAACGCTTAGTCGACCGGTCTATTTCTAGCACATGAACACTTTAGTACAAAACGAGTGCTCATGCGTAATGAATTGTTTTTTGTTCGTCAGTAGCTTATTTGATGAGTTCCCCCGTGGAGGTTAAAAATTAGTTTTTACTCAAAAGTAGGCCCACCCGCTTCCTCTCCCCATATCTCTTCTAAGCGGTTATCACGACCACAGTTGTGGCGGTAGAACCGGTAGCGCAGCGGATTTTTTTGATAGTACGCCTGATGGTACTCTTCGGCTTCCCAAAACTCGCTAGCAGGCACAATTTGCGTGGCGACTTCGCGGTCAAAACGCTGCTCTACCTCGGCTTTGGTGGCTTCGGCAAGCTCACGCTGCTCTTCATCATGGTAAAAAATGGCTGACCGGTACTGTGAGCCAACGTCGCAGAACTGTTGGTCCACTGCAAAAGGATCAACGTTGAGCCAAAAAATTTCCAGGAGCTGTTCGTAGTTGATCTCTTCCGGGTTATAAACCACTTCAACGGCTTGGGCATGTCCCGTGTCACCGCGGCCAATCTCCTGGTAAGTAGGGTTCTCTCGCTCCCCGCCGGTATAGCCGGAGAGCGTGGAAATAACACCTGCTTGGCGATCATAGGGAGGCTCCATGCACCAAAAGCAGCCGCCGGCGAAGGTGGCGACCGCACTGGTCTGGGCATAAAGCAACGGGCTGGCGAGGCCAGCAGCCGCCAGCATGGTGAGTGTAAATGGGCGGAAACGGGGGAGTTGGATCATTGACGTCACTCCAGTGGAGGGATTTATCACGTAATGTGTAGGTGGTTAGTGGTTCACACTTCTACTTCCTTACAGCCGTGTCAAATAAACCCACACATTGCCGGGTTAGCTTAGTCGCTGTAACCAAACCTCATCCAAGATGCTCAGCGCGGCATTGACCGTCGACTCGGCGGCGCTGTCATGGCGCCATATAAAGCTCAACGCACAGGGCAGACGAATGTTTTCAGCGACGGCCAAGCCGCTTTCTTGGCGTTCAGTCATCGCCAGTGCATCCCTGGCCAGGCTTAAGCCGACCCCCGCCCGAACCAGATCCAACATACACGCCTCTTGATCAACCTGAGCCACCCGATTGGGAACTGCACCGCTCGGCGCCATTGCCTGCTTTAGCAACCGGTGGTGCGCTGAATCTTGCGGCGTCACTATCCAGGGTAGCGCCGCTAATTGTTCCCAACGAGTATCAATCAACCGGCTTTCCCAGCCTGGGGGCGCAATGACGTGATAATCAAAATAAGTGAGTTCTCGCCAGGCAAGGACGTCACGCTTTTGACCAGGACCCTCGCCGGGCGGTGCCAAGTAAAAGCCAACGTCCAGATCGCCCTGTTCAACGCGGTGGAGTACGCTGCCGCTCATTCCGTGATGCAGCTCAGTCTCTAACTGGGGGGCACGGGCCATCAAGCGGCTCAAAAAGGCGCCTAGACGAAGGAATTCAGGATCCACAATGGTGCCAATGGCCAGTTTGCCGCGTAGCGTGCTGTGCAGCGCACCGGCGGTTTGCTCAAACACCTGTACGCTAGCTAAGGCCTTTTCGGCAACGGGCAGGAGCGTATGTCCGTCGGCCGTAAGCGCCAGCCCCTGGGGACGCCGACTAAACAACGTAAGCCCTAAATTTGCCTGCAGTTGCTTCAACTTTAGGCTAATGGCCGGCTGTGTTAGGTGCAACTGCTCAGCGGCGCGTGACACGCTACCGGTTCTTGCAACGGCCACAAAGGCGCGCAGTGTAGCGTAGTCTTGCATGGTGGGCCTCACGGCATAACGCAGTTATAAGCAAAGCTTATAACTGGCTTTTAAATAACTCAATTGATCCGTTAGTAGCGCTCGGTAAGCTAGCTTTAACCAGTGCGTTGGTAGCTTACCCTTTTTACAGCGGGCTCTCCTCAACGTCTCTTCAACAAGCGGTATGTCAGCAAACGCTATTCAGAACGCTCTGCACCATCCATCCTCAATCTTCATAATAGGTAAACCCATGACAACAACATCGATTCAGCACTTTATTAATGGTCAGGTCACCGCTGGTGAATCTTCACAAGCGCAGGACGTATTTAATCCCGCCACCGGCCAGGTGACCGGTCGCGTCTCCCTAGCGTCACCGGCGGACGTGAATACGGCGGTGGAAGCCGCACAAGCGGCCTTTCCAGCCTGGGCAGACACGCCGCCTATTCGTCGTGCTCGAGTAATGTTCAAGTTTTTAGAGCTACTGAATGTCCATAAAGATGAACTAGCCGAAGCGATCACCAAAGAGCACGGTAAGGTGTTTACCGATGCCCAGGGGGAAGTGGCACGGGGTATCGATATTGTTGAATTCGCCTGCGGCATTCCGCAGCTATTAAAAGGTGACTATACCGAGCAAGTGAGCACCGGGATTGATAACTGGACGCTGCGTCAACCGTTAGGCGTTGTCGCCGGTATCACACCGTTTAATTTCCCCGCCATGGTGCCGATGTGGATGTTCCCGGTAGCGATTGCCGCTGGCAATACGTTCATTTTAAAGCCAAGCCCGCTTGACCCCAGTGCGTCGTTACTGATGGCTGACCTACTTAAGCAGGCGGGTCTGCCCGATGGCGTTTTTAACGTCGTGCAGGGCGATAAGGACTCTGTGGAAGCTCTTATCGACCATCCCGATGTTAAGGCGCTCTCGTTTGTGGGCTCGACACCCATCGCCAATTTGATTTATGAGCGTGGGGCACGCAACGGTAAGCGCATTCAAGCCTTGGGCGGGGCGAAAAACCACATGGTGGTGATGCCAGACGCGAACCTTGATAAAGCCGTTGATGCACTGATTGGCGCTGCTTACGGCTCGGCTGGCGAGCGCTGCATGGCGATTAGCGTCGCGGTGCTGGTTGGTGATGTGGCTGACAAGGTGGTCCCAGCGCTGGCCGAGCGCGCCAAAGCGCTTAAGGTAAAAGACGGCATGCAGCTGGACGCCGAAATGGGCCCGATTGTGACAAGCCAAGCCCACCAACGGATTACCGGCTACATCGATAAAGGCGTAGCTGAAGGGGCTGAGTTGGTGGTCGATGGTCGCCACTTTGACTCATCAGAGACCGGGGAAAACTGTGCCGAAGGGTTCTGGATGGGCGGTACGCTCTTCGACAATGTCACCCCTGAGATGACGATCTACAAAGAAGAGATTTTTGGCCCGGTGTTGGTCTGCGTGCGGGTGCCTGATATTGCTACCGCGATCCAGTTAATTAATGACCACGAGTTCGGTAACGGCGTTAGCTGCTTTACTGAAAGCGGAAGCGTGGCGCGAGAGTTTGGTCGCCGCATTCAGGTGGGTATGGTTGGCATCAACGTGCCCATCCCCGTACCGATGGCATGGCATGGCTTTGGTGGCTGGAAGCGCTCGCTGTTTGGTGACACCCATGCATATGGCGAAGAGGGTGTGCGTTTCTACACCAAGCAGAAATCAATTATGCAGCGCTGGTCGGACTCGATTGATGCCGGGGCTGAGTTTGTGATGCCGACAGCAAAGTAACGCTGCCACGCTCTGGGAGCCAGCCAATGCCAGAACCTACTAATAACAATTTCGATTATATCGTGATTGGCGCAGGCACCGCAGGGTGCCTGTTGGCCAACCGTTTAAGCGCTAACCCTAATAATAAGGTGCTGTTAATTGAAGCGGGCGGTCGCGATAACTACTACTGGATCCATATTCCAGTGGGTTATCTCTACTGTATTAATAATCCGCGCACAGATTGGCTATTTCGAACCGAGCCCGATAAAGGGCTTAATGGCCGATCGCTCATCTATCCAAGAGGTAAAACCCTGGGCGGCTGTTCCAGCATTAACGGCATGATTTATATGCGTGGCCAGGCGCGGGACTATAATCACTGGGCCGACGTTACCGGCGATGAGGCTTGGCGTTGGGATAACTGTTTGCCTGATTTTATCAAGCATGAAGATCACTACCGACTAGACCCCGACGGCGATGCGGACCCTGAGCACCGAGATTTTCATGGTCACGGTGGCGAGTGGCGGGTCGAAAAGCAGCGCCTTAAATGGCAGGTGTTGGATGACTTTGCCGAGGCGGCCGTGCAGGCAGGCATACCCCGCACCGACGACTTTAATCGCGGTTCAAACGAAGGGGTGGCCTACTTTGACGTTAACCAGCGCTCTGGGTGGCGCTGGAATACCTCGAAAGCGTTTTTGCGGCCTGCGCTGAAGCGTAGCAACTTAACGCTCTGGCACTCCACTCAGGTCAATCGCTTGGTGTTTGATAGGTTGCCGCTTGAAAGACAGGCGTCTGAGCAAACGGACATACTTAAATGTACGGGCGTGGAAGTGGAGCGTGAAGGTAAAACCCAGCGCGCCACAGTGAGTGGGGAAGTCGTGCTCTGTGCTGGCGCCATTGGCTCACCGCATCTGCTCCAGCTTTCTGGCGTGGGACCCGCCGAGCTATTACGAGAACATGGCGTTGAGTTAGTGCATGAACTGCCAGGCGTGGGTGAGAATTTACAAGATCATCTACAGATTCGTTCGGTTTACCGGATCAACAATGGCAAAACCCTCAACTCCATGGCCAACACGCTGTGGGGGAAGGCTGGCATCGGTTTGGAGTATCTACTTAGGCGCTCTGGGCCGATGAGTATGGCTCCCTCGCAGCTTGGTGCTTTTACGCGCAGCGCTGAGGAGCAAACTCACCCTAATATTCAATACCATGTGCAGCCGCTGAGTCTGGAAGCCTTTGGTCAGCCATTACACCCTTACCCGGCGATTACCGCTAGCGTGTGTAATTTGAATCCCACGAGCCGTGGAACCGTTAGGCTGAAAAGCGGCGATCCGCGCCAGGCACCGGCCATTTCACCTAACTACCTAAGCACGCCTGAAGATCGCAAGGTGGCCGCGGATTCGCTGCGCGTTACCCGGCGTATCGCCGAGCAACCCGCGTTTGCCAAGTATGCCCCGGAAGAAGTAAAACCAGGCGTTGAGTATCAATCCGACGATGAGCTAGCCCGCTTGGCAGGTGATATAGGCACTACTATCTTCCATCCGGTGGGCACTACGCGCATGGGACGTGAGGATGATGAGATGGCCGTGGTCGATGCACGGCTGAAAGTGCGTGGCATAAGTGGGCTACGCGTGGCGGATGCGGGCGTTATGCCGACGATCACCAGCGGTAATACAAACTCACCTACCTTAATGATTGCGGAGAAGGCTGCCAGTTGGATATTGGCGGAACGTGAATGATGTATGAAGAGGCCCTACCAGGATGTTTTTAAGCGCATGTTTGTAACATAGTGTTGACGCACGCAATGCTTTAGCGCAATATGCCTGCAGTTGGTTAGCAAGTCGAACGTTGTCAGCAGCATAGAAGCGCCTCAAGCGTTAAATCTGGTGAAAGTCTCTTGTTCTACCCACTGCAATTCGGGTATTACCCGGTTTTAATTAGCTAAATTGAGGAACTCAATCATGGCAACTGGCACAGTTAAGTGGTTTAACGACACTAAAGGCTTCGGCTTCATTTCTCCTGATGACAATGGCGACGACCTGTTCGCACATTTCTCTGAAATTCAGTCTGAAGGTTTCAAATCTCTGCAAGACGGCCAGAAGGTTTCCTTCG
Organism: Halomonas sp.; assembly: GCF_007692655.1. Lineage (GTDB taxonomy): Bacteria > Pseudomonadota > Gammaproteobacteria > Pseudomonadales > Halomonadaceae > Vreelandella. Next base: position 22,119 of record NZ_REBQ01000101.1, on the reverse strand, counting down.
ACGTCACCCAGGGTAAAAAAGGCCTTCAGGCTTCTAACATCAAAGTTGTTTAAGTTAACGCTTAAACGTTGAGATGTTAGCAATCTGCGCTTAGCGTTGATTGACCAGATAACCCCTCCCAGTGCGGGGTTTTTTGTTTCTGTTTTTTAGGCGTTTGCGACATACTCACGCCTCACGCCTCACGCCTCCGTATATTCCATTTTGATCTTTAAATGTTTCTAAAAATAACTTTTTAGAATATAAGATTGGCCTCACAATACCGCCATGTTTACTTACTATGGATGAAGTAGTGATGTCGCTGGATGCTTGGATTGCCGTGGGAGTGGTACTCACTATTTTCCCGCTAATGGCGTTTTCACGCCTAGGGCCGGATATTATTCTGCTGGGCGCCGTGATTGTCTTAATGACGCTCGGTGTCATTGATACTCAACAGGCGCTGGGTGGTTTTTCCAATAGCGGTCTGTTTACCGTTGCTTTTATGTATGTACTGGTAGCAAGCATTCGTGAGACTGGCGGTATTGATTTGATTATTCGCTATGTATTGGGGCGTCCCGACAGCGAAAGGGGCGCACTGTTACGTTTAGTGCTCCCCGTGGCGTCTCTCAGTGCTTTTGTCAATAACACGCCTGTTGTGGCTACCTATATTCCCGCCGTCATGAGCTGGAGCCGTCGGCTGCGCTTATCGCCTCAGCGCCTGCTAATGCCGTTGAGCTTCGCCTCCATTCTTGGTGGCACCATTACGCTGTTTGGCACCAGCACTAACTTGGTGGTGCATGGCCTGCTGATTGAGCGTTACCCAACCCTGGGTATGGGCCTATTGGATTTGGCCTGGGTGGGAGTTCCGGTTGCCATTGCAGGGCTTAGCTACCTTATTATCCTGGGCCCACGTCTGCTACCTGCCAGGGAAGGGTTGGCTAATGCATTTGCCAACCCGCGCGAGTTTACGATCGAAATGGAGGTCGATCCCAACGGCGTTCTTGTCGATCGTAGCGTTGAAGAAGCAGGTCTTCGCCACTTACAAGAGCTGTTTTTGGTTGAGATTGAACGCGCTGGTAACGTGGTTAGCGTCGTGGGACCTGGTGAACGGCTCAAAGGCGGTGATCGACTGGTGTTTGCCGGCACCAGCGATGCGGCAGTTGAGCTGCAGCAAATTCGAGGCCTGATCCCCTCCCGGGATGGTACGTCCAGCTTGGAAAAAGAGTTTAAAGAGCGCCGCCTAGTAGAGGCCGTTGTATCTAACCAGTGCCAGTTTATTGGCCAGAGAATACGCGACGGCCATTTCAGAACACTTTACGGGGCGGCGGTGTTAGCGATTTGTCGCGGAGGGGAGCGGGTCAAAGGAAACCTTGGTCAGGTGCGTCTGCAGCCTGCCGATGTTCTGTTACTGGAAGCGCGTCCACCGTTTATAGAGCGCCACCGCCAGTCAAAAGACTTCCTACTAATTAGCGAACTGAACGGCGCCGCGCGGCCAATTCATGAAAAGGCACCGCTGGCCTGGGGTATCTTATTGGGTGCTGTACTGCTTGCCGCCTTTGGTGCATTGAGCATGCTCAATGCCGCCATGTTGGGAGCGGCCCTGGTGTTAATGACCGGTTGCTGCTCGGTGGGCGCCGCTAAACGTGGCCTGGATACTCAGGTATTGCTCACCATTGCGGCCTCGTTTGGCGTGGGGGCAGCGCTGCAAAGCTCGGGAGCTGCTGAGGTTATTGCTGGAGGGTTATTAACCTTGGTGGCGGGTAATCCTTTGTTACTGCTGATTGGTACTTACTGCGTAGTCGCGCTGTTGACTGAGTTAGTAACCAATAACGCTGCGGCGGTGATTATTTTCCCAGTGGTGATGAGTGCGGCAGAAAGTTTAGGCGTCAGCCCGATGCCTTTTGTCGTGGCGGTTATGTTTGCCGCCTCAGCAAGCTTTTTAACACCCATAGGCTATCAAACCAACCTGATGGTGTTTGGTCCTGGTGGCTATAAAGTGGGAGATTTTCTGCGCCTGGGTAGCGGTTTGAATATACTCACCGGCGCGATAGCGCTGACTTTGATTCCCTTAGTGTGGCCGTTCTAAGCACGCTGGGGCCCGCTTGATAAACGAGTCGCTGCTCGCTGTTAACGCTGGTTTGCGCTACGGTAGCGCTTTTAGATTAAGGAACTGGAACTCATGACTGCTCCTGGCGAACTGATTATTGAACCGACAAATGGTCAACCCGCCGATGCGTGTGTATTTATTATTCACGGCTTAGGCGCCGATGGTCACGATTTTGAACCGCTGGTGCCAGCGCTAACCCTGCCTAAAGAGTCCCATGTGCGCTTTATTATGCCTCATGCGCCACGTCTGGCGGTGACCATCAATGGTGGCATGGTGATGCCTGCTTGGTACGATATTCTAGCCATGGATTTGGGGCGGCGGGTGGATGAGGGCCAGCTCAAAAAGTCAGCTGAGCGAATCCAAGCGCTGATCCAAGAGCAGATCGACCAAGGCATTGATAGCCAGCGAATCATTGTGGCGGGTTTTTCCCAAGGCGGAGCCGTTGCCTATCAGGCTGCGCTTTCGTTCCCTGCGCCGCTAGGCGGTTTGCTGGCCATGTCGACCTATTTTGCCACCGCTGACAACATTGATTTAGCAGAGGCCAACCGCCAGATACCCATTGAAGTACAGCACGGTAATTTTGACCCCATCGTGCCTGAAAGCCTGGGGCGTAGCGGTGTTGATCGCTTAAAAGCGATGGGTTACGCGGTCAACTACCGTCAATATCCGATGGCCCATGCGCTGTGCCCCCAGCAAGTAAGCGATATCGGGAAATGGTTGAGTGCTCGCCTGGCTTGAAAGTTGCGTCGACAAGAGCGCAAAAGGGAGGCACAGTGAGCGCCTTTTCGTGACCGATGCAAGGACGTAGCGAAAGCGAATGATAGCTTCCTTTGATGCAATAGAAACCCTGCTGGCGATCGGCTTAACCATAGCGGCACTGGCATGTCTGTTTGATAGGCACTTGGTACGCGCCAGCTGTTTTTTTGTGGTGTTTGCCATCGCGATGACACTGGCTTGGTGGCTGCTGGGTGCGCCTTGGCTGGCGGCTGCTGAGCTGTTACTTGGCGTCGTGCTCACTGGCCTCTGTTTTTTCTATGCGCTTGGCATTTTTTCCCCCGACGCTTCCCCGGCATTAAGGCGAGATGAGCTCCATGAGCCTTGGGGCAGAGCAGTGGCACGCCTGATATTAGCCCTTGGCTGGTTTGTGATGGTCGGGGCGGCGATTCGCTACGTCATCGCTGAAATGGTGTATTCACCCACAGAGCACCCCCTGCTATTGGCGGGAATCGTCATTATTGCCTGTGCGTTGGGGGCGTTTGCGCTGCATCGTCATCTTCTGCGTCGTCTGCTGGCGTTTAATATTCTTGGCTCAGGGGTATTTATGCTGCTGGCGGGTTTGGCGGGAACCACCGCGACGGCCCAGGCGCTGATTGTTGTGGGGCTCTGCATCGCGTGGCTGGGCTCGATGCTAGGCGCGTTGCTGATTAGACAGCTTGTGCATTTGGAAGGAGTTGAGGCGCTGGGTTGTGATGACGAGCCTAAGGAGAAGGCTACATGATCTGGCGTTTTGGCCTCGTTGATAGCACCTTCGACCCTTTGATGACGACTCATTTGGCCCTGGCGGCTACGCTGGCGTTGCCACTGCTACTGGGCTTGCTAGCGTTACTATTCCCCCCTAAACGGGCTTGGCCAGTGGCGTTGGCCAGCGTGCCGGTCTTGGCCTCGGGGCTCGTATTGTTAGCGGCTGTGGAGCAAGTGCAACTGTTGCGGTGGCAGTGGGAAATAGTCGGTGTCACTGTATCGCTGCGCTTAAACGGTCTCAGTGTGCTGCTGCTGTTAATGTCCCAGTGGATTGGCTTCGCCGCCGCACTCTACACGCCTGGTCATATGCGTTTAACGTCGGTAGGCCCGCTGGGGTTCTGGTTATGGCCGCTGATGGGGGCATTAATCAGCGCCCTCTCACTGATTTGGTTGGCGACTGATCTGCTCACGCTCTACATTGCTTTGGAGCTGATGGGGCTGGCGGCAGTGGGCATGCTACTGCTATCCGGAAAGGCGACGGCGCTGCTGGCGGGCATGCGCTATTTGCTATTGGCCCTGGTCGGTTCGCTGGCTTACTTATTAGGCGTGGCGTTGATTTTAGGCCACTGGGGACAGCTTGATCTGCAGGGACTCGCTGGCGTGGTGGAGCCTGGCCCCGTTGCCTGGATTGCGGCTGCACTGGTGGGCGGGGGGTTAGCCTTAAAAGCGGCGCTGTTTCCGCTCCACGGTTGGCTCTCCCCGGTGCATGGTAATGCCTGGACGCCAGTGAGCGTACTGCATGCCGCACTGGTTATTAAGGCCTCGCTGTTCATACTGCTTCAACTATGGAGCATTTTGCTCCCCGATACGTTCTACGCCCCCCACGTCATCGCCTGGCTAGGTATGTTGGCGATTGTGTGGGGTGGGTTGTTGGCATGGCGCACTGACTCGCTCAAAACCCTGGTGGCGTCTTCAACGGTGGCGCAGTTGGGGTACTTAATGGTGGCCTTTCCGTTATTGCTGGGGCCAGATATTGCTCAACTGCCGCGCGCCTTGGCCTGGGACGGGTTCTGGCTGCAGCTCATTGGCCATGCCTTTGCTAAAGCAGCCATGTTTATGGCGGCTGGCAACCTGATTTTGGCCACAGGAGAGAGCACGCTAAAAGGTTTGGCGGGGAGTAGTCGCCGATTGCCGCTCTCACTATTAGTGTTTGGTGTTGCGTCTATTACGTTAATGGGCCTGCCGCCCAGCGCTGGCTTTACTGCCAAATGGCTGCTGTTACAGGCGATGGTAATGTCTCAGCAATGGTGGGCGGTTGCGGCGCTATTGATCGGTACATTGTTAAGCGCCGCCTATATATTTCGTGTATTCCGCTACTCATTTGATGAAACGGCGCCCCGCCACCATTATCAGCCTTTGGCGCCAGGTATGGATTTGATTGCCCTGGCGCTGGCCTTTATTGCAATCGTACTCGGCTTGTTGGCTCACTTCCCCTTGGCGTTGATGAATGGAGGTGGCGTATGAATGCCGCGTGGTTACCGCTTTCCACTTTAGCCACCTCGTTATTTGTCACTGTTGTGATACTTGCCTTGCCGGAAGAGGCCAGAAAGCTTCGTACCTACATTAACTTGCTGGCCGCGGTGATTAAACTTGTTCTGGTGATCCTGATGATCAGGAGGGTGGCCGCCGGGCACGAAGATGTTTTCAGCTTTCAAGTAGTTGGCGGCGTTGATTTTGTGCTGCGCGCAGATGCGTTAGGGGTCATGTTTGCCGGGTTATCGTCGCTGCTATGGCTATGTACCACCATTTACGCCATTGGCTATTTAGAAGATTCGGTCAATCGTAAGCGTTTCTTTGGCTTTTTTAGCCTTTGCGTCGCCAGTACCTTAGGTATAGCGCTAGCCGATAATCTGTTTACTTTCTTGATTTTCTACGAAATGTTGACGCTTTCTACGTACCCGTTAGTGGTCCATTCAGGGACGGCTAAAGCGCTCAATGCCGGAAAAATTTACCTCCGATATACGCTCACTGGGGGGGTAGTGCTGCTGCTGGGGACGGTGCTGCTGTATAGCCTGACTGGCGAACATTCGTTCTCCTCAGAAGAGGGCTTAGGCAACTACCTAAACGACCATCGAGGCCTGCTGATACTGATCTTTGCGCTATTGGTTGGCGGGCTTGCAGTGAAAGCCGCGATGGTGCCGCTCCATGGTTGGCTACCCCGAGCGATGGTGGCCCCTGCACCGGTGAGTGCACTATTACACGCAGTGGCGGTGGTGAAGGCCGGCGCCTTTGGTATTTTGCGAGTGATTTATGACCTTTATGGCATCGAACTTAGCGTAGAGCTGGGGGTAACCACGGTGCTTGCGGTGGCGGCCTCTATTACGATTATTTACGGCTCGCTGCGCGCGTTGGCGCAAGTAGAACTCAAACCACGGTTAGCCTTTTCCACGGTTAGCCAAGTCTCTTATGTCATTCTCGGCGTGTGTTTGTTTGGCCCTTTCGGCACGATTGGCGCGCTGGCGCATCTACTCCATCAAGGTTTAATGAAGGTAACGCTGTTTTTCTGTGCAGGCAACTATGCTGAAGAGCTTGGCATTCATCGTATTGATGAAATGGACGGCGCTGGCCAACGTATGCCTTTAACCAGTCTTGCCTTTACGATAGGGGCGATGGGCATGATTGGATTGCCTCCTGTGGCAGGCTTTATTACCAAGTGGTATCTCGGCATCGGGGCTATTCAGGCTGACATGTACTGGGTAGTCGCTGTGCTGGTCGCGAGCAGTACGCTAAACGCGATGTATTTTCTGCCCATCGTCCACCGGCTGTGGTTCCGTCCTGGGCCATCCCATGGCAAGGGTAGCTGGCCCAGCGAACAGCATTTGGGCCGTTTAGAAACCCATGGCTGGTTACTCTGGCCCATGGTGTTTACCGCAATGGCCAGTTTAGGCGCAGGACTGTTGGCGGGGCTACCCTTTAGCCCGCTAGATTGGGCTACACGGGTCGCCATTGGGGAGTATTTGCCATGATGACGCTGCTGCTAACGCTGGCGCTGTTATGGCCATTATGCATCGCAGGGCGCGCCGTATGGCTCTCTTATCGGACGCCAGAAGCGCAACGTGATTACTTCTCCATCTTATGGCTGAGCGCTGCTTGGCCCGCTCTATTATTAGCCTACGCGGGTGAAGCACAGTGGGTCATTGATGCCTGGATGCTGGGCGGGTTATGGGAGCTAAACTCGCTAAGTCGTCCTTGGCTTGCCTTTACCGCACTGCTCTGGAGTTTAGCCGCTGTGCATGCTCGGGGATACTTTGCAGCGGACCAGGTTAACGCTCAAGCCGGGGATCAAGATGCCCAGCGTCGCCTGTTGCGCTTGTCATTGCTGTGGCCGCTAACGTTGCTAGGCAATGTAGCCTTAATTATTGCTCAGGATATCGCCAGCTTCTATCTGGGGTTTGCAGTGATGACCTTTGCCGCCTACGCCTTGGTAGTGCATAGCGGCACCCGTGAAGCGCGATTGGGTGGCAAAGCCTATTTGATCCTAGCGGTCATTGGTGAAGGGCTGATTTTAGGGGGCTTTTTATGGGCAGCGGGTGAGGCCGAAACGCTAACACTGCAGGGGGTGAGAGAGAGTATTTTACTGGCTGAGCACGGGGTTTGGATGGCGACCCTGCTATGGCTTGGGTTTGGCGTTAAAGCAGGCGTTATCGGTCTTCACGTTTGGCTACCGTTGGCGCATCCAGTCGCCCCTGCTCCTGCCAGCGCCGTGCTTAGCGGCGCGATGATCAAGGCGGGCCTGTTAGGTTGGATTAGCGTATTACCGTTAGGCGAGGCAGCTATTTCACCGTTACTGTCTCAATTTGGCCACACTATGCTGGTGCTAGGGCTCGTGGCAGCCTTTACAGCGGCGCTATATGGGGTATTCCAGCGTCATCCTAAAGCCGTGCTGGCCTATTCGAGCATTAGCCAAATGGGCATGTTGACCGCTCTGGTCGCCATGGGGTTAGCGGCACCAGAGGTTTGGCCGCTGCTGTGGCCCGGTATTGTGCTGTTTGCTGCGCATCACGCACTTGCCAAGGGCGCACTCTTTATGGGCACCAGTATCAGTGAACACCTTCCACGTTGGCCGCTGCCGCTAATAGGGGGCCTGATGGCGCTGCCGGGGATATCGCTAGTCGGTGCTATTGGTGCAGGCATGGTCAGTAAATGGAGCGTGAAAAGCCCACTCTATGAAATGCATTATGACTCGCTAACGAAACTACTTACCCTGGCAGCCGTGGGTACAGCGACGCTGGTAAGCGTAGCCCTTTGGCGCCAGTGGCAGCAACGCCAACAGGGGGGCAGTAACGGCTGGCAGTGTGGGGCTTGGCTGGGCGCTATTGCGGCGGCACTGTTGACACCGCTGTGGCTACCACTGCCCGCCGACACTATTGCCATGCCGCCTACTAGCGAGTGGCTGGGGATTATATGGCCGCTTCCTGTCGGTGTGGCATTGGTTGCAGTGGGCGCGGTTCTATTACGCCGTAGCAACATAAAAGTGCCCCCGGCCGGTGATTTATGGTGGCTCTACGCAAAGGCTGTGGGGGCTGCACTGGTGCCGGTGGCTGTTGTTAGTCGGGAGTGCGCTAAGCTGAAAGCGGCCAGCGTGACAACATCGAAAAGAGCGGAAGAGGCAGTGATGAGTTACTTAACGCGCCTGTTGGCAGCGGAATCCTGGATGCGCCACCATGCCAGTGGTTTGATGATGGTGCTAGCCGTGTTACTGGCAGCGCTACTAATGTGGGAGGGCCAGCGATGATATGTCTAGTAGGAACGTTCCTGTCAAAAATTTACGTGTCAGGCGCTCGCTATGGGTAAGTTTTCCCGTGGTCGTCATGCCATTGGGCCGGGAGATATTCCCCAGCGGGGCTGGCAAGATATTGTTTGGCGTGTGTTGCGCGCAGCGAAACGCAATCGGGTGACTATGCTGGCCGCCGGAGTGGCTTTTTATGCCTTGCTTGCGTTATTTCCTACGATTGCTGCGGTGATTTCGCTGTGGGGGTTACTGTTTGATCCCTATGAGGCGGGTCAGCAGCTGTATGAAATAAGCCGCTTTATGCCGCCGGATGCTGCCGGACTGATAGATCAGCAGGCGCAACAGGTAGTGGAAAGCGCTGAATCAGGCGGCATGATGACGGCGCTAGCCGCGCTTTTGATTGCTATGTATATCGCCTCCAAAGGCGTCTCCGTGTTGGTGATTGGCTTAAATGTGGTGTACGGAGAAACCGAAAAACGTAGCCTATTGCATCGTGGTGTCGTGCTCGTTTCATTAACGTTCGGTTTGATTGTGATGACCTTGGTATCGCTTGGCTTTATCGCCATCGTGCCTATCGTGGTGGATGCGCTGACCATTGAGCCGCCCTTCAATAGTATCTTCAAGTGGCTGCGCTGGCCTGCGCTACTGGTGCTGATGAGCATGCTTATTGCGCTGCTTTACCGTTATGCACCTTATCGGCGCTCTGCTCAGTGGCGTTGGCTAAGCTACGGTACGCTGCTTGCAACCGTGATGTGGCTATTGGGTTCTGGTGGGCTGTCACTGTATGTGCGCTATTTCACAAGCTTTAGTGAACTGTATGGTTCATTAGGTGCGGTGGTGGCACTGATGATGTGGTTTTGGCTTTCCGCCTTTGTGGTACTGATTGGGGCAGAGGTGAACTGCGAGATGGAACGACAAACTTACAATGACACCACTATTGGAGAAGAGCGGCCGTTAGGTGAGCGTGAAGCATTTGCGGCCGATACCGTTGGCAGCCCACAGCCATGGGGTGGGTCATCAAAGCGTCCAGATACCGAATAGCGGTAACGCAGATGTTAGATAAAAAAACACCTCCCGCCGCTTTCGGCGGTGGGAGGTGTTCGGGCTATAGCAGCTCTTCCGCAGCCAGAGCCAGGCGTGAACGCTCGACGCTTTTCAAGGTGATATGGCCCGCATGGGGCCAGTCGCGAAAGCGCTCAACTACCGCTGCCATGCCGCAGGTGTTCGCCGTCAGGTAGGGTGTATCGATCTGACCAACGTTGCCTAAGCAGACAATTTTGGTATTGCGTCCCGCTCGGGTGACCAACGATTTAAGCTGTTTGGGAGTGAAATTCTGAGCCTCATCAATAATTAAAAACGTATCGTTTAAGGTGCGCCCGCGCATGAAGCTTGGTGAGCGAATTTGCACCCGCGATCCAATTAACTGGCGGGTAGCGCCATTATCCCAGCTTGATTCACCCTCCTCGTTACGCAACAGGTTATCCATATTGTCGTGGAAAGCCCCCATCCAGGGTGACATCTTCTCCTCTTCGGTGCCGGGTAGAAAGCCAATGTCTTCGCCCATGGGGATCGGCGCGCGGGTAAACACGATGCGCTCAAAAAGCTTGGTATCCAGCGTTTGCTGAAAAGCCGCTGCCAGGGTCATGAAGGTTTTGCCGGTGCCTGCATTACCGGCAATGGTAACAAGATCAATGTCGGGGTCCATCAACAGGTTTAAGGTAAAGTTTTGGCGGCTATCATGAGCGTGAACACCCCATACACCGGCGTGGTGGCGGTAATTGGTGAGTAGTTGAAGGCGCGCAGAGGAGGGGCCTAGCTCACGGATGATGGCTTCAAACTCTGCGCCGTTTTCACTATCCGAGACCAGCATGCCCACATGCCATTGGCGTGGCATCTTGCCGTTGAGCTGATAGAAAGTGTGATGACCAACGCGCTCAACGGAAACATCGACGTTAAGGCCTTCCCACAGTGCAGCGCCTGTTTCTCCCGCGCTGGCATAAATCTGCGCGCCTTCAATCATCGCATCGCTGTCAGAGTAGGCGCGGTCGTTGAGGTAATCCTCGACCGGCACTTTCAGCGCGGCGGCTTTAACCCGCAGGTTGATATCTTTAGTAACCAGAATGACAGAGGCGTCCGGGCGTTCTTCGCGTAGGCGGCATGTTTCCGCCAGAATGCGGTTATCGGGGCTATCGTCAAGGGCGTCAAAAAGTTTTAAGTCGTTATAGCATAAAAAGTGCAGGCGTCCTGACTCTCCGCTAATGCGTGGGATAGGAATGCCGCGTTGAATTTCAGCAAAGGTCACTTGGCTAGTTAGGTCAGAGAGAGTACGGCTGATTTGACGAGCCGTGCGGGCGATTTCACGAATACCGTTTTTATGCTTGTCCAGCTCCTCTAGAACTGTCATGGGGATAACAACATCGTGCTCATCGAAATGGTAGAGCGCGGCGGGGTCATGGATGAGGACATTGGTGTCCAGCACGTACAGCCGAGTGGCTTTCTTATCGAGTCGTACCATCGTTGGAATCACTCCTTGGTTGACGGCAACATCGACACTGGCAGGTGCGTATTACGACTAGATGACACTTGCCTGTGTTCCTTACGTGGCGTGTCCTGGCAACTCCTTATTTAGTACTTTTTAATAGCGTGGAAGGCTTTGCTGTTTTTTGCCAACTATATTATTTCAACGATGTGTCAGGCAGTGTTGAAAAAGCCTGAGAAACTTATGTTCAGCGCATAGCCGCTAAAAAATGCGTCACTTTATTTAGCAGAGCGGTGGCGACCACTCCACGGTTATCGCTTTCAACGTAGCGGTAGTAGTGACTTTCCAGCGCCAGGTCATGATTTAGGGAACTTAGCTCATTGGTGTCGAGCGCGTCTTTGACCATGGGGTAGGGCAATAAAGCCCAGCCGGTGGCATTGATAACGGCATCGCGAATCACCTCGAACATCGTCAAACCAAGGTAATTACCTGAAAACAGCGCTTCGCTGATCAACTTGTCATCTTGCACATGGGTTAAGCACACCTGTGTGTACTGCGCCAGGTCGTGACTGGTAACACTGGGAAGCTTACTAAGCGGGTGGTGAGGGGCCGCCACCAAGCGCATGCTGACAGGGGCAAGGTCTGCCGCGTTGGCGTCAATGCCTTCCGCTGTGTAAAGGCCAAAGGCGATATCGACGGTCTGACGCTGTACGAACTGGGTATGCTCTTGGGGCGGTAACAGGTAAACCGAAATAGCAGTTAGTGGAAACTGCTGTTTTAAATCGTGCATTACCTGACGCCAGAATGCCTCGGGCAAGGCGTCATCCCGGGCAATGCAGAGCTGACTTTCAATCCCCTGCTGGTGCTGGTGGCAGTGTTTAGTAATACGGCTAGCGCTGGTTAACAGGCGATAGCAGTCGGGCAGCACGCTATCGCCAACAGGGGTAAGCGTCAGACTATTGCCAGAGCGTTCAAATAGCGCTACCCCCAAGCTGTCCTCTAAGGCACTCACAGCAGCGCTTAGTGTGCTGCGCTTGATGCCAGTATGCCTCGCAGCGGCGGCAAAAGAGCCGTGTTCGGTGACGTCAATAAAGGCCTGAACCTGCTCTGCGCGCATGGGTAAATCCTTTTTCAGTGCCAAATAGTTTGGCGCTGAGCGATTGGTGAAACGTTAAGGGTCTCATTATGATAGCTCACAGTTAGCTTATTCTACTGGAGTAATTCGCGTGTCTCCCTTTATCGCTGAGCGTCGAGCGCTCAAGTTTTCAGCCGTTTCCGCCAGTTTATTTGCGCTTGCAGGGCTCGTTATCGGGCTGGCTAGTGGCTCTATTACGATTTTATTCGATAGCGGCTATTCGCTATTAAGTTTAGTACTGGCGACGCTTTCTCTGTTTGCGCTGCAGCAGGCGCGCAAGCCTGCGGATGATCACTATCCCTTTGGGCGGCTGACGGTTGAGCCACTAGCCGTTTTGCTCAAAGGCGTGGTGATAGCACTGGTATGCCTGGTCTCCCTGGTCTCAGCGCTCTGGAGTCTCGCTCAGGGTGGGCGATTGGTGACACTTGATCTCGCCCTGATGTTTGGCGCCGTTAACGTTGTCGGTTGTTTGCTCACTTGGTGGTGGTTAGCTCGCTACGCCCGTATAGCGCGTTCGTCCCTACTGGCTGCCGAACTGCGTCAATGGCAAATGGATACCTGGCTGAGTGCCGCTGTTATGCTAGGTTTTGCGCTCACATGGGGGCTGACCCTTACCCCCTATGCTATCTACGCACGCTTCGCTGACCCGGTCATGGTGCTAATTATTGCTGGCTATTTTCTACCTATGCCTATCCGGATGGTGCGCGGTGCGCTGCGTGAATTGATGTTTGGCGAACCACTCGGCAGTGTGCGCCAGGAAATGGTGCAGGAAGTGGCGGATTTTGATATCGCCGATGATGATGTCCGCCTAGCGCAGGTAGGTAGCTTTTTAATGGTCGATATTCAGTTGGATAAACAGCAGATCCATGATGCTGAAGAGATCTTTGAGAGCGTACAACAGCATTGCAAACGACATAATTTGCGACCCATTACCAGCATTACCTTGGTTACTTAGCATGCAAGCATAAAAAGTGTTGACGCTAGTGTTAAGACGGTGATATTAAGCGCTACCGGCAATAGGTGTCGGCCTAATATTGCTCCGTTGAGGGTTTTAAAACATGCCATTGCGCCGCTGTTTACCCGCACTGCTACTGACCGTTATGGTCGCTGGTTGTGCTAGCTCTACCATTGCTCCAAGTTACACCACCAACAACCCTGACGTTATGCGGGTTGGTGGCGAGCGTCCAGCAAATCGCGATACTACCGTTGAAAGCGCCGGTTCGTTCTGTTTAGAAACGGCCGAGCGTTGGAACGATCATGGTCGTACACCTGACGGCCAAACCCTATGGGCAAAAGACACCCTGCGTAAAGTGGTGTCTTGCAACTAACCATAATGGTTGTCGCGATACCATGAATAACGCCAGCTTAGCTAAGCTGGCGTTATTATTTTGGTAAGGACTGTTTTGGTAAGGACTGTTTTGATGAGGGGGCTTTAGTAAAGAGTGCTGCGCTAGAGAGAGTGGCTCAATCATCTTTTTTTTGCGGCTTGCCTTTGCGTTTTGCGCTTGCCATTTCTTCCAGCTCGTCTTCTGTCATTGAGTCATACATCTCTTTAGATGCGCCTATCAGCTCGCTGGGTTTGGTGTCACCGCGCTTAGCAGAGAGGGCTGCGCCCGCAGCCTTTTGTTGCGCCTTAGAAGTGGCTGGCATTTTGAGACTCCTGTCAGTTGATTTCCTTTAGTCGACCACGCTATTAAGATTAGCAGTGGCTATCGATGTTTTCACACTGGTTGATACGTTTACCTTAAGAGAGCGATATGACACCGGCTATTAACAGTGCAAAGCAGGCAGGGTTTGCCTTCCAGCTTCATGAGTATGATCACGATGTAGCAGCGCCATCCTATGGGTTAGAAGCGGCGGAGAAGCTAGGCATAGCGGTGGAGCAGGTATTTAAAACATTAGTGGTGAAGCTAGATGGCAAGCAGTTGGCAGTGGGTATTGTGCCGGTGCATCGCCAGTTGGGATTAAAGCAGATAGCTAAAGCTGCAGGGGCAAAAAAGGCCACGATGGCGGAGCCAACAGAGGTAGAGCGCACTACGGGTTATGTACTAGGAGGCGTTAGCCCGCTGGGGCAAAAGAGGCGGCTGGCGACTTTTATCGATATCTCTGCCGACACTTACCCCAGTATCTATGTAAGCGCAGGGCGCCGAGGGCTTGAAATTGAGCTGGCGCCAAGGGACTTGGCCAAGCTGAGCCAAGCCACCTTTGTGGCACTGGCCACGTGATGTCGATGTGATGGCGGCGCAGGCCGAGGTAGTTTCTGGTATGGTGCCGTAATATTTGTGTGTGTCGCTTACCCTTGAGGTAGTGCATGCTTGTTTTTTCGATGGCCGCCCACCCCTGGCCCAAGCAAGGTAATATCGTGTCTGACTCCTCTTTCTCTTCGTTGGCGTTGCCGAAAGCTTTATTGAGCAACCTTGCGTCCCTTGGCTATCATGAGATGTCGCCGGTACAGGCGCAAAGCCTGCCGCCGATGCTGTCAGGGCGCGATGTGCTGGCCCAGGCGAAAACCGGTTCGGGCAAAACGGCAGCGTTTGGGCTGGCATTGCTGGCTAAACTGAAGATAGAAAGCTTCGCGGTGCAAGGGCTGGTGCTATGCCCCACGAGAGAGTTAGCGGACCAAGTAGCGGAAGAGCTGCGCCGGTTAGCCCGTGGCATGGCCAATGTGAAAATACTGACGCTATGCGGCGGAGCGCCGTTTGGCCCCCAGCTCGGCTCTTTAGAGCATGGTGCGCACATTGTCGTAGGCACACCGGGGCGGATTGACGAACATCTACGCAAGGGCTCGCTTAGCTTAGAGGCGCTTGCGATGCTGGTCTTGGATGAAGCTGACCGCATGCTGGACATGGGCTTTCAGGCGACGCTGGATGCGATCATCGCCGAAACTCCCACGACTCGCCAGACGCTGCTGTTCAGTGCCACTTTCCCAGATGAGAGCTCCTCAGGTGGCCTGGCTGAAATGAATCGCGGCGTAATGTGTGATCCGGTGATCGTGAAAATAGCTGAGCTACACGACGCCCGTACCATACGCCAGCACTTTTATAGTGTCGCTAATGAAGAAGCGCGTTTTGATGCTCTGTGCCAACTGCTGCTGGTACATCGACCGGCTACCAGCGTAGTGTTCTGCAATACCAAGCGCGAGACGCAAGCGGTAGCTGAACAGCTGACCGAGGCAGGGTTTAGCGCCGTCGCGCTGAACGGTGATTTAGAGCAAAAAGATCGCGATCGTATCCTGATTCTATTTGCTAACCAAAGCGCCTCTATCCTGGTGGCCACGGATGTTGCTGCCCGTGGCTTGGACATTGCCCAGCTGGATGCGGTGTTTAACTACCAAATTGCCCGTGAGCTGGATGTTCATGTCCACCGGGTAGGGCGCACGGGGCGTGCCGGTGCCAGTGGTATCGCCTGTACGCTGGTGACGCCTAAAGAGAGTTATCGGTTGGAACGGTTGGAAGGGTTACTGGAACAGGCAGTTAAAACGGAACCCTTACCTAAGCCCCAGCATTCAGTTCCGTTCGAACCGCTCATGGCGACGCTGCAGTTGGCCGGTGGCAAGAAGGATAAGCTGCGCCCAGGCGATATTCTTGGCGCGCTAACGGGTGAAGGCGGACTGCGCGGGGAGCAAGTAGGTAAAATCAAAGTATTGGCGCGCAGTGCCTATGTGGCCGTTGAACGGAGCGTGATTCAACAAGCCCAGGCCAAACTCGAACGCGATAAATTAAAAGGGCGGGCTTTCCGCGTTCGCCGTATTCGTTATTAATAAGCGACTGATCATTGAGCTAAAATAGCAATGATAAAGACAGCAACGATGAAGAGAGTAAAGAGGAGCCGACGCAGCTAACCATGAAAATCCCCAAGCGATTACAGCCACTGGTCGATGATGGAATGATCGACGAGGTGTTGGTGCAGTTAATGAGTGGTAAGGAAGCGCAGGTTTATGTGGTGCGCTGTGGTGAAGAGGTGCGCTGTGCCAAGGTGTTTAAGGAGGCCAAACAGCGTAGCTTTAAGCAGGCCGTTCAATATCAGGAGGGGCGGAAGGAGCGTAACAGTCGTCGCTCACGCGCCATGGCGAAGAAGACACGCTATGGCCAAAAAGAGCAGGAGCAGGCCTGGCTCAATGCCGAAGTCGATGCCCTCTATCGTCTGGCCTCGGTAGGCGTTCGGGTGCCCGAGCCCCACGGCTTTGTGGATGGTGTATTGCTGATGGAGATGATCAGTGATGCCGAGGGTAACGTAGCGCCGCGCCTGGACGAAGTAACACTCACCCCAGAACAAGCCGAAACCTATTACGCCAAAGTCATTCAAGACGTGGTTCGTATGCTATGTGCGGGGTTGATTCACGGCGACTTGTCAGAATTTAACGTGTTAGTGGATGCCTCCGGGCCGGTGATTATTGATTTGCCTCAGGCGGTCGATGCGGCAGGTAATAACAGCGCGGCGGCGATGCTTTATCGCGATGTGGATAACATGCGCAACTACTTCGGCCAGTTCGCACCCGCGCTTCTCGCTACTGAGTATGGCAAAGAGATGTGGGCGCTGTATGAAACAGGCGAGCTACATCCCGACAGCAAGCTCACTGGTCACTTCGATGCCGACACTCATATCGCTAACGTCGATGAGTTAATGGAAATAATCGACGATGCCAAAGAGGAAGAAGCCGACCGTCAAGCGCGCATGCGCGATGACGACGATGACGATGGCGAAATTCCTCAGCCATACTGACACGGTTCAGTCGATAAGCCCTGATAGATGAGCTCTGTTAGATAAGCTCTGTTAGATAAGCTCTGTTAGATAAGCCCTGTTAGATAGCCCCGGTCGATAGTCATCGACGGCGTAAATCGATATCCTTAGCAAGATAACGGCTTCTGGCAGCCCGATATTGGGTGACCAGTGAGTGAGAAGCCTGCCATTGAAAGCGATTGCTAAGTCGAGGAGCGAGTGTGAGGGGCATTACACAGGGACGGATGTCAGGGAGCGCAAAAGCGCTGGCAGCATCGCTAGCCATTGGTGCAGTGGGCGGCACACTGTTTCAATTGACCGGTCTGCCTCTTGCCTGGATGCTTGGCCCGCTAATTGCCAACCTGCTGGTCTCAGCGAAGGGCATTAACGTTGGCGTCCCTGAACCGATACGGAATGTTTTCTTAGCCTTGATGGGCCTGGTGTTGGGCAGTCAGGTTACCCCCCAGCTAGCACAGCGTGTCGTCGATTGGCCTGTTTCTGCAGCACTTCTGCTACTCGGGGTGGCGGCCTCTACTACCGTGGCGGCTGCCTGGTACCGACGCTGTGGGTTTGACCCGGTTAGCGCCTGGTTCGGGGCTGCCCCGGGTGCAATGACCGCAATGATCCTGCTGGGTGAAAAGTGCGGCGGCGACCCCCAGCGCATTGCGGTGGCGCAATCGCTGCGAATTATCCTGGTGATTCTTTTCCTTCCGCCGCTTTTTTGGCTCTATGAGGGCGGCGGCGAGGGTGTTGGCCCTGTGCAAAACGGGCTTGAACATGGCTGGATGCTATTGATGATCCCGCTGCTGTTGCCGGTAGGCCGCTGGCTGCGTATCCCTAGCCCCGCGCTGCTGGCGCCTCTGTTAGCCGCTGCTCTACTGTCCGGTTTTGATATTGCCAGCCTTACTCTGCCTGAATGGGGCATGAACGTAATGCTCTGGGTGTTGGGGAGCGCCATTGGTTCGCGCTTTCAGGGCATGACGCGCCAGCTTTTGGGCCGCTACTTATGGCAGTCGGGCGTTGCTACGCTATTAGCTCTGCTGGTGCTGGCACTGTTTGCTGAGCTGATACATCAGCTGTTGGGGGTGGGACGGGATGTGGCGCTGCTTGCACTGGCACCCGGCGGCATCGGCGAGATGGCAATCCTTGCAGTAGCACTAAACATCGACCCGGTATTCGTCGCTTTCCACCACCTGCTGCGCATGGTTACGCTTATGATCATTGCGCCATTCTGGGCCCGCTGGCTACTGCGTCGCTCTAGCGCTTAAGATTCAAACCATTCAAGCTCATTATAAAACTATTCAAAGACCGTCAATACCAACGCCAGTTCTGAAGGAAGCCTCATGCTATCGCGTGTTTTACAGCCACTATTTCGTTACTTCGAAACGCGGGTTAACCCCTACCCCGAAGGCGAAGTGGAAACGCCGCCTCAGGGGTTAATACCTTTTATTGTCCACTTCTCGCGTCCCATGCTGCCGCTGCTACTGCTGATGACGCTATTTACGGCGCTTGTGTCAGCTGCGGAGGTGGTTTTCTTCAGTTACATGGGTCAGCTCGTTGATTGGTTGAGCAATGTTGAGCGGGCAGGCTTTTGGTCCGAAAACGGGCTTTGGCTAGCTGGCCTGGGGCTATTGATGCTGGTGGGGCTGCCGCTATTGGTGTTGGCGCAATCACTGGTGACTCACCAGAGTATTTTTGGTAACTACCCGATGATCGGTCGCTGGCTCTCCCATCGCCATATGCTGAGCCAGAGCCTGGCGTTTTATCAGGATGAGTTTGCCGGGCGGGTATCGCAGAAAGTCATGCAAACGGCGCTAGCCATCCGTGAAACCGTCACCAAAGTGATGGACCTACTGGTGTACGCTATCGTCTATTTCACCGGCGCTGCCTATTTGCTGGGCCGGGCAGATTTGTTACTGCTGATTCCGCTTGGGCTGTGGTTGGTGGGTTACCTAGCGATAATGCGCTACTTCGTGCCACGCCTGCGTGATGTGTCCATGGCCCAGGCGGATGCGCGCGCCCAGATGACCGGTCGCGTAGTGGATAGCTACAGCAATATTCAAACTATTAAATTGTTTGCTGACACCGAGCGCGAGCAGCGCTACGCCAAAGACGCCATGGAAGGCTTTATGGTCACCGTACACCGCCAGATGCGCTTGGTGACGATTATGAGCGTTGGCCTAACGCTGCTGAACACTGGGCTATTGGTAGGCACGGCGGCGATGGCCATTAGCGCTTGGTACACGGAGGCAATTTCGCTGGGTATTTTGGCAATCGCCATTGCGCTAGTGATGCGGATTCGCTTTATGTCTGACTGGATTTTATGGGAAGTGGCGGGGCTGTTTGAGAATATCGGCACGGTACAAGATGGCATGAACACCATTGCACAGCAGCCTACCGTGCGAGATGCGCCCGATGCACAGCCTTTGAGCGTGCCTCGGGGGGAAATCCGTTTTGACGCCATGCGCTTTGGTTATGCTCAGGCTAAAGGTGAAAACAAAACTGTGTTTGATGGCTTAAATCTGACCATTGCGCCGGGTGAAAAAATTGGTTTGATAGGGCGTTCTGGCGCAGGAAAATCGACGCTCGCCAACCTGCTACTACGCTTTTATGACGTGCAGGGTGGGCGCATTCTGATTGATGGGCAGAATATTGCCGAGGTGACCCAGACCTCTTTGCGCCACCAAATTGGTATGGTGACTCAAGATACCTCACTGCTTCACCGCTCGCTACGCGACAATATCCGCTACGGTAGCCCACATGCTACGGATGAGGATGTTTGGAACGCTGTACGCCGCGCCCATGCCGACACTTTTATTGATGAATTAGTGGATCCGAAAGGGCGGCGTGGTTTGGATGCCCACGTTGGCGAGCGGGGCGTTAAGCTTTCCGGCGGCCAACGGCAGCGGATCGCCATTGCCCGGGTGCTGCTTAAAAATGCGCCTATTCTTGTGCTGGATGAAGCCACCTCTGCGCTGGACTCAGAAGTGGAAGCCGCCATTCAAGAGCAGCTCGATACGCTCATGGAGGGTAAAACAGTGATTGCCATTGCCCATCGACTCTCCACCATTGCTATGCTTGACCGACTGATCGTGGTGGATGAGGGACGCATCGTTGAAACCGGCTCTCACCAGGAGTTACTGGCGAAAGGGGGAATCTATGCCAGCCTGTGGCAGCGTCAGTCCGGTGGTTTTTTAGGTCTCGACCTTGATCTCGAAGATAATGCCCTCATCTCATAATAAATAGACCAGTCGCTTTTAACGACATGCGTTCAATAGGAGGTAGTGATGCAAGCCATTCAGCTTCGAAATCCCGGTGGTTTAGACAAGCTAGAGGTCGTTGAACTAGCGGCCCCAGGCGAGCCAGGCCCTGGCGAAATTAAAGTACGCCTTCATGCGAGTTCCTTGAACTTCCACGACTACGCCGTGGTCGCTGGCATGATTCCTACAGAAGAAAACCGCATTCCCATGTCTGATGGCGCCGGGGTGGTTGAAGCGGTTGGCGAGGGGGTAAGTGAGTTCGCGGTGGGCGACCACGTGGTCTCAACCTTCTTTCCGCATTGGCTGGAAGGCCCGGCCCGTGTGGGTGATTTCCGTACCACCCCTGGCGACGGCGTGGATGGCTACGCCCGCGAACAGGTGGTCCGCCCGTTTGAGTGGTTTACGCACCAGCCCAAGGGCTACAGCCACGCTGAATCGGCAACCTTAACCACTGCGGGCTTAACGGCCTGGCGCGCGCTGGTTGTCGATGGGGGTATTAAAGCCGGTGACAGCGTGCTGGTACTCGGCACTGGCGGCGTATCGATTTTTGCGCTGCAGTTTGCTCGGATGATGGGCGCCCGGGTCATTGCGACCTCTTCTTCTAATGAGAAGCTGGCGCGACTGCGTGAGATGGGTGCCGAGCACACCATCAACTATAAAGAGACGCCTGATTGGGGCAAGCGCGTAAAAGAACTTACTAACGGCGAAGGCGTCGATCATATTGTCGAAGTGGGTGGCCCTGGTACGCTGCCGCAATCGTTTGATGCGATCAAAATCGGTGGGCATATCGCGCTCATTGGCATACTTACCGGCCGTGAAGGTGAGTTGCCTACGGCCAAGTTAATGGCCAAGCAGGCGAACTTGAAGGGCTTGATTGTGGGCAGTCGTCGTCAGCAAATGGAGATGATTCGCGCCCTTGAAACCCTGGATATGCATCCGGTCGTTGACCGTGAATTTCCGCTTGCGGAGATCGCGGACGCTTTCCGCCATCAGGAGTCCGGTAAGCACTTTGGCAAAATTTGCTTAACGATGTAAGCGATTCAAGCGAACAGTAACCTGACGATAAGCGGCCATTCGCGTAGAATGGCCGCTTTTTCGTTGGCTGTTATTTCTACGTAAATTACACAAGGTACCTATGCAACGGTTAGCTCACTTGGTGCATGAATCATTAGCCCAGCCGCTCGACATTGAGCGTTTACGAATATTGAAACGTGAGGCGGCCAGAGCCATTGTCACTCGTGGCGATAAAATTTTGTTGCTTTACACAGAGCGTTACGATGATTTTAGCTTTCCCGGTGGCGGTATCGATCCAGGCGAAAGCCCAGAGGATGGTCTGCACCGTGAACTTCACGAAGAGACAGGCGCTAACCAGATCGAGATCCTCTCACACTTTGGCTACGTCACTGAGTACGCACCTACGTTTAAAGCTGGCTGGGACGTGATGCATCAAACTTCGCACTGGTTTAGCTGCGAGGTGGGCCAGATGTTAGGGGAGACACGCTTTGAAGATTACGAAGTGGCTAACGGTATGTCTGCCGCTTGGGTAAGCCTTGAGGATGCATTGGCTCACAACCGACATGTGATACAGCAGCGTCCTGCCAAAATGGGTATTTCCATTCATCGGGAAACGCTGGTGCTAGAGCGGGTTGCCAGGGCACTAGCAGAGAGCCCGCAAGTGCCTGCATAAGGTAAGGGAAAACTGAAGGGAAGGGCTAGGGAGAGCTGCTTAATCAATAAGCCTGCTATAAACGACGCCTTTCACTTCAAGCTCTAGAATATCTTCATAAGGCACAGTGACGCCTTCAACGTCGCCAGGCTCCTTATGACTGTTTTTTATCACCGTTTCAGGAATAACCTTTACCCCCATCATGCCAACATGCTGGATCCTGGCGCTAAATCGATCCCCTTCATGCTCAATCAATAACCGCTCCCCAGCAATGCACTTGGACAGTTTTTCGTGCAACTCTTCTTGGCTTACATGAACGACACTCATCACTCTCTCCTTTGATGCCTGCAATAAACGTTAATCCTTTAAATCGGCTAGCTACTGTTTACCGAGACCCTACTTTAAACTATAAGTTCGTTCGTTATATAAGCCCTATTGCCAATGACGCTTGAGATAGAGTTGGAGATGCCTAGGCCTCGGTGGATTCAGGTAGCTCTCCACTGTGGTAAACGTTTTGCACGTCG
>NZ_REBQ01000182.1 GCF_007692655.1 Halomonas sp. | reverse complement strand
GTTACTCCTTAGTGCGTTAGGCGTAATTGCCTATTGCTGTTTTCAATCCTTTAAGTCCTGCACGGATGCTTACAATACCTCATTTCTCATGAGATACATTGGGTTACATCCGCAGGTCAATTCTATCACCAATGGTAACAATATAAGACTTTTTTCTACGTCTAAATTTAAATAATTTTCACTAATGATTTGTATATAAGTTATTGTTTTTAAATATGTATAAGGTGTTTCGCCTTGTGCCACAGTAGAAGGCAGGCAGTTTTTGTGTAAATAGGTAGTTCTGAGAATAGATGCTCTTGAGAGCAGATAGTTTTGAGTGTAGTCGGGAGGAGAGCAGGTTGGTCGCTAGCGAGGGGATAGAGATAGAGAGCTTATCGTTGACGGACATGCCAAGGATTTCTCATTCATTAAGTACAGCAACAATGCATGGCTAGCTGTTAATTGCGCACTATAAAGCGGATGTCTGTTGCCATCCATATTGCCGACAGTGTCGGCAATACTTGCCTTATAGTACGCACGCTTACCTAAGAATTACTTTGCGTTAATGTCAACGCTATCAAGAGCCTGGTTTAAACGCCGTGCCATCTTGGCCCCGATGCGTGTCTGCATTGGGGCGGTCACCAGCCTCAGTGATCTCAGCAAGGGAACCTAGCGTTGCAACAGCCGGTGCTACATATGCTTTTTTAATGATGTTTTTCATGCGGTTACTCCTTGATGCTTTAGACATAATTGCCTAAAGCGGATCTTAAATCCTGTTGCTCTTTACGGGTGGTCAGAATGCACCGTTACCTTCCAGATACATCGTGTTACATTCTTAAAGCAACTATAGCACTAATTTTGACAAAGGGAGCTTTTTTTGTAGGGGAGAAGTATTTAGTTGTTTTTGTAAGCAATTGATTTATATGAAACAATTTTATTGTTAGATAAAATAAGTGTTTTTCATGCCTAGGGTATTAATATGTAATGTAATAAATTGTTACGTTTAGTGAGTTGGGGGTGATAAGAAGGGATGAGAGCGGCACATGCCAATGGCTGATCGGCTATTTCTCACGTGATCCCATATAAAAAATGTAGCCAGCCTGCTCAGTGGCCCAAGTGTTTCAGGCGCCGCATATGCAGGCGTTGTAAAAGAAGGACCAAGAGAAAAAGTACTGTTAGTTAGAGGTTTTTTTGAGAATATGAGGAGTAGCAGCCCACCACGGTGAAATGGCTAAAACCATTGCCGCCGGTGACGGCGACTCGTCCGGTGGCTACCCAGGCATGGGCTTTATAGTTTGTTGTGTTGGCTTCTCTCATTACACCAAAATAGAAGGTGTAGGGAATACCATACAGGCCTAGGATTAAGCGTGCCGTGATAGCTTGGGGAAAGCAGTTTGATACCCATGGCGTGTAGCGAGCGGCTAGCCTAATGGCCTGGCCGATCTGAGCCGCTTTAGCCTCTTGCTTCGGTGTAATAAGCGGGATGTAAGACGCTATACCTACCGGATGACCAAGATGTGGCGCTAGCTTTCGAAAGGAGAAGCAGAGTATTGCCATTCTGCTCAGCCCTAATATTACCCACAGCAAAGGTAACCACCGCTTGGCAAAGCTTGGCTGTTGCCAAAAACTGATGGCTTTGCGCTGAACCTTCTTCAATTTACCCATCTGTGAGGTCTGAAGTGAGGAGTGCACGGGGCATAGCCCTATTCTACAACTTCGACCAAGTCGATTTTGATTAAGTCATTAATGAACGTTGACATATCATCGTGGCATGTTGCCTTCTCAGTGTCATATTCACGGCAGATGGTCTCTGTGATGCTATTGATCGTGGTCGGCTCTTCCAGCAGTTCCCAGACCCGTGACCCTACGCCGGTGATGCCATAATACTGACCTTGATCCACGCCCATCATCACAATATCACCGTCGATGTTGGCGCCAACCATGTCAGGTTTACGCTTGAGTAGAGTCGTAGAAGAAATCATAAGGGATGACATTTTTTCATGCTCAATTAGTGGTGTAAGGGCATCGATTACCGATAGGGGGCTAATAATAGTCGCTTAACCTGTGGTTCATCTAGTCAGCAAAAGCCGCATATCCTATCGCAATAGCAATATGCGGCTATTTAGCTAGACATCAGCGTAAGCGGAGCTTAAGAGCCCGGCTTGAACGCACTGCCGTCCTCGCCGCCCTCAGTATCTGCATCCGGGCGTCCACCTTGCTTGGTGATGTCTTTTAGTGCGCCCAGTTCCTGGACGGAAGGGCTTACATAGGGCTTACGATCCATATTTGTCATAGGATATATCCTTTGGTTGCGTTGCCGGATTTAGTGACAACATTTTTAGTATAGCGAGAGGTTTGATACTACTCCACCTATTTTCATTACAATTGGTTACTCATTGCTTTCATCTGCGTAACGAATGAAGGTGCCGACCGATAGACCCCTAAGCAGCTTGTATCGATAACGTCTTTCGACGTCAGGTGACGCCCATCCACTATCAGGCCACTCATCAAGGGTCTTCTCCAGCTCTTCCAGGTCGAGGTAGTCCCCGGCACTGCCGTGGGCCTTTAGACGCTCTAGCTCCAGGCGTAACTCGGGCAAGGCGCGCTCAGTTTGCTCATACCAATCTGCCGACTGGAGACCTCGCGTTTTGGCGTGCAGGATCTCGTCCGGGAGGATGCCGTTCATAAGCCGCTTCAGGAGCCACTGGGGTTGGCCATCACCGAGATACTGGGTTTCAGGTACGGCCAAGCAGAACTCCATCAGTCGCACGTCGCCGGTTGGGTCGCGATATTCGACCCCGTCTATGTTGGCTGCGGCGTTGTATTCACCGGTGTCATTGAGATTAAGAATATCGATGCGGTACTTACGCCCATCGGCTGGGGGTTGATAGGTTAAGTCAACATCCAGGTCCCTAGCACGCTTGCGGGTATTCACATTGCTTGAAAACGTGGGGCTGATGGCCGAGTGGTTGTTGAGCTCCCACGCCCTGTCGCGGTATTTTTCAAACGCTTGCCACACCGAGCGAGGTATTAAAGGGGCGGCTGCGAATTTAACCATCTGGCGCCAGGTCATGGTGGGGTAGTGGCGCTTCATACTCTTGTAGACTTGCCGCAGGGTTCGCCAGCTCCCTGTGCGTAATAGATAGGGTAAATAAGGCATGCCGTCATAGGAGATGCTCACATTGCCCCTGTCTCCGCAAAGCAGCGCCTTCACGCCGCGGGAGGCAGCGTCTTTGCGAATTGCTGCCGCCCAGGCCACGTTACAGGCATTGAGCGGTGCTCTATCAAGCATTTCGGTGGTTTCGTGCAGGTTATCCAGTGGAGACGTGCCATCAGTGCTGATTAATACATGCTTGACGTTGTCGAAGCGCTCAGCAACGCTGCGAGCGGCAGGGCCTTCATCGGCATGACGGCCAGTGGGTACCGGGCCATTGAAGTTCTCACGAGGAACCGCGGTATAGGCGATCAGTGGTTGCTGTCGCTGATTTAGCAACTGAGCCGCGCAGGCAGTAACAGTCGTGCTGTCCTTTCCTGAGCTTAAGTGAGTGGCTATAGGCCCCACCGCGCGAAGCCGACAAGCGATCGCGCGGTTCAAATGTTCCCTCAGCGCTTCAACGTACTCCTCGTCGGTATCGAAGTGAATCTTGCGGTTTGGATCAAATCGATGGTAGCGCTGCACACTCACTTCCCCCTCGTCTAGCACCAGGGTATGCCCGGGCTCGACGCGATACACATCTTGGAAGAACGAGGAGGGACCGGTCATGGGGAGCAGGCATAGATAGTCATGCAATTGCTCTTCACATATTGCTTTGGTAAGACCGGGAATAGCGAACAGCGCTTTAGGCATTGTGGCAAACGCAAACAGGTTGTCACGCTTATACCAGAACAGCGGACGAACTCCCATGGGGTCGCGAGCCAGCCACAAGCGCTGCCGTTGGGGTTGCCAGCAAGCGACTGCAAAGTCTCCGAGAAGATGCTTTGGGGCGTCACTATCCCACTGAAGGCAGGCGCGATAGACCAGCTCGCTATCTGCCAACTGCACTGCCTGCGCCGGTTCTATTCCTAGCTTTTCACAAAGCTCTTCCCGGTTGTCTATTCGGCCATCAAACACCACTGCTAGCTTATCTGACCCTCGCCAGAGGGGCTGTTGGTCGAGGCTGTCCTCGGGGGTGGTGCGCAGTAAGGTACGGCTCAGGCCCGCATTTTGCTGGTGCCAGCTATGTTGGGCGTCACGACCATAGGGGGTTAACAGCATTTGCATGCGATGCAGGGTGTCGCGATCAACAGCGCTACTATCTAGATGAATCAGTCCTGCAATGGCGCTCATGGTGAACCCTCAATGGTTTGCGCTGGCACAAGTAAACCGCCCAACTGCTCAAATAGCCTTTCTGCTACTGCTTCGGGGCTGCGAACGGTCAAGGCGTTGTTATAAAAGCGAGCAACATCTTGCCCAGTGCCAATAGCTGCCAGTTGGATGGGGCTTTTTTCAATATCCTTAATGATATGTCGCAGATGACGCTCCAAAAACTCTCGCCCGTTGGCCTGAGTGGTGGCCTTGTCGTAGGGAGCGCCATCGGATATGACGATCATTATCTTGCGTGGCTGCGGCTGGCGGCTGAGCCGGCTGGCTGCCCAATGAAGCGCCTCGCCGTCAATGTTTTCGTGCCCTGGCATCTGGCGTAACAGTAGGCCCAGGTGCTGCTTGGTGCGTCGCCAGGGCTGCTCCGGGGTTTTATAAATAATATGCTGAAGGGCATTAAGGCGCCCGGGCTGCTCTGGTTTTCCAAGCTGCTGCCAGCGTTGGAAGACCGGATTGTCGGCGGTATAGCGGGTAGTAAAGCCCAGCACTTCACAGCGAATTTTGCAGGTTTCCAGCGTGTGTACAGCAAGCTCAATCGCTAAGGCGGCCATCTGCCGACGCTTTACATTCATCGAGCCTGATTGGTCGACCAACAGTGTGACGCAGGCTTCTGGCATCAGCGCCTCTTTTTCAATACGAAAAACACGCTGAGTGGGCTTGTCGTCCAACAACCTAGCTAAGCGTCGGTTATCTAACCTTCCATCTTCTTGGTCGAATAGCCAGCGACGTTGACTGGCCACTAGCAGACGTCTTTGTAAGCGATGCGCGAGCTGTTTTATACGTCGCTGATCCAACTGATGAAGCTCTTTGAGTGCTTCTAAATCACTGGGCTGCAACCAATAGCTGGCAGGCTGGGTGGTGTCCCAATGGCGTGAAAAGACGGCGTAGTGCTGCTTTTGGTCATCTCGCTCAGCAAGCTCATTGGCTAACCCCGATTCGGCTAGCTCATCATCATGAGGCTCGTCTTCCTCTCTATCCTGGTGATCAGCTACCTCTTGGCTAATCGTCAGCGAGCGGGGTGCCTGGCTTGGCGTGAAAAATAGCGCAAGCTGTTGAACCATGGGAGCCACATGGGTGGCGAAAGCACTGCTGTCTTGCAAGTGATGAGCGGCTAAGCGTAGCCCCTCTTTTAGTTCTTCATCGTTAATGGTCGCTGGAGCCTGAACAGGGGATGTCTGCCCCAGTATTTGCTTCAAGGCCCGTTTTAATAAATTTGAGGGAGCATCCAGCGCTACTGACGCTGGCAGAATGTCGTGATCAACGGGCAAGCCTTGAAAAGCCAGACGAGCCGCTTGGTAAAGGGTTGCCATTTCGTTATTGGCTGGCGCTGTCGTGACAGGGTCCGCTAAATTATGCGCTATGCCGGGTAGCTCCCGGCAAGCAAGTGTTTCTACGCGCGCGCGCTCAAGCAGGCTATACCAGCACTGCTCGCTATCGGTAAACTTAGTCTGCTGTTTTGAATCATGCCAACGCCGCCAGGCAGCCAGCGCATCGGCAGCTCCCCTATCTTTCATGGCGGCGGGTTGGGCGCTTGCCAAAAGAGCAGGCGTCACACGGCCGGAAGCATAGGTGCGTGTCCATGCTTCTATAAGCGCGTGCTCTTGAGGTTGGCGGAATGGCATTACTCGGTCCTCATATCAGCTCAACATCAAAACAGCGTTGGTAGATTTCAGACACCAAAGAGCGCTCAACTTCATCGCAGCGATTAAAAAAGCTCAGTCGCATGGCTTCATGGGGGTCATTCAGCAATAAGCTGTTTTCTCCCCATGCAATCAGCGTGCGTAGCGATATAAGCGTGGTCACGTCGCCCTGCGCAAATGCCTGGCGAAGAAGGCCAGCGCAGGTGACCATACGTTCAACTTGTTCCGAGGGTAGCTCTGGCAATTTTCCTTGCAGCAGCTGGGTTTCTGCTTCTGCCGACATATAGCCAAGCTCCGCCGTCACGTGCCAGCGGTCAAGTTGTGCCTGGTTGAGTGCCTGGGTGCCCACATAGAGGCCTGAAGCATCCCCCTGGCCAGCGGTATTAGCGGTGGCAAAAAGACGAAAGCAAGGATGCGGGGTAATAACTTGGTTTTGATCAAGCAGGGTTAACTTGCCCTGTGTTTCCAGTACCCTTTGAATCACAAACATGACATCGGGGCGGCCTGCATCATACTCATCAAGAATGAGGGCAATGGGTCGCTGCATGGCCCATACCAACATGCCGGGCACAAATTCGGTCACCTGTTTGCCATCACGAATAACAACCATATCTCGACCTATAAGGTCGGCACGGGTGATGTGACCATCCAGGTTAATTCGGATACATGGCCAGTTCAGGCGGGCAGCAATTTGCTCAATATGCGACGACTTGCCACTGCCGTGAGGACCATATAGATAGACGCGACGATTTTTGGCAAAACCCATCAAAATAGCGCGCGTTGCACTCTCAACAAAATGAAATTGGGGGTCTTGTTCGGGAACATGCTCTTCAGGCTGAGAGAAGGCGGGTATATCCCATGGCATCGACACATCAAAAACATCTTGAGCGTTACATTTTGTATCTAGTTCAGGCGTATAGGTTGTCATGGCAGCGATGAGCATTCCCTTAGTCAAACTGATTGTCCAATGCTAACGACCCCCAAAGGTCATTCGTTGCGCTCGGATGGACGCCTGTGGCGCTCGGCCCACCGAGCCAATGGGCGTTGTATGGCTGAAATATAAATTCTGTTTACATAAGGTAACATAAAATGTAAAGATATTAGTCAAATTAAGCGTGAAAGGTCATAACCCCTAACGCAAAATAGATGCAACAAATGGTATGGCTGCTCTAGTAAAAAAGCACTAGTAAGCAAGAAGATCTGCTTCAACACGTCACTATGCTGAAAGCGTGTGCCGGTCACGTTGCGGAAGAAAAATCTATTTTCGATGTGATGAGCATAGCTAAAGACGATGTGCTTCTAGCAAAAACAAAGAGTTAGTGGGAAAAGGGACCAACTGTTGTTATCCAAGGTTGGAATATTTCAAGAATATGAAAGAGCGAATGATGCCTGATAGTCCCGATCAATACATGACTGACTCAAGCTTTCAGCTTTTGTTGCTGTTATCTAGGTTGGAATTAAGCGATGAGCAAATTCAGGCGGTTAGCAGTCTTATACCCCTTATAGATGACTGGGAGAGATTTACTCGCCAAGCGTCAGAACGTTTCGTGTTGCCGATTGTTCACAGCCACCTAAGCAAGCGGTGGAAGCAACAGGTGCCGGAGCCACACATTGACCTAATGAAGCTTCAAGCTTTTCATTCGATTCTACATAACTTAAATATTACATCAGAATTTCAGCATACAGTCAGAGATGTATTATTGCCTCTTCAGGTTCCTCATTTGTGTTTTAAAGGCCCCTCGCTCGCCTTTCAATATTATAGTGAGCCTTCCCAGCGCCTCTGCCGAGATGTGGATATCTTGGTGTCACAGAAAGATTTACCAAAAGTTTTGCACTATGCGTTGAGTAATGGCTATCAGCCCTATGATCCAGAAGAGTTGACCTCAAGTGAGGAAAGCCTTGCCTTTATCGCCAGCCATCAGAAAGTCGTTACTCTTTTGTCACCGCGCAACGTGGCCATAGAGTTCCATACCAAAATTGATAATACTGGATCGGTCTTCAGGGCGGCGCAGATGCTTGAAAAGCGTCAGCCTACGTCTATTAACGGCGTGAATACCTGGGTGATGCCCATCAACGAGCTTTTTGTCTACTTATGCTGGCATCATACCAAGCACTACTGGTCTCGGCTGCATTGGCTGGTTGATATTACGGCTATAAGAAATCACCAAGATTTTAAGCTTGAGGAAGTGCTGGCATGTGCTGAGGAGTATGCCTTAGGTAGCACGGTGCGTTCTTGCTTGGAAATGATGGATTACTTCAGTGCCCCTACGCAAAACAGTATTGAAGATTTAACGCCCAATACGCGTGAGTTAGTGCGCACCTCTATATTAGCAATGCATGGCGACGTTGAGTTTGAACACTCGCTCAGCCGCAAAAAGCCCACCCCAGATTTCTCATTTGCTTGGCAAACGTCCAATGCGCATATATGGCAATGGAAGCTGCTAGGGTGGAAGCGTATTTTTCGACCTACCTACGATAACTACATCGCTTGGCCCCTGACTAAAAGATGGCAATGGATATACCGTCTAATCCGGCCATTCAATGAAGCTTATATTCGCTTTGACCAAAAAAGAAACAACTGATCAATTGGGTGGTGTTGGAATATGTCAATTTTTAGGAAGCTTTTTACGTCGTTTCTTGCATTAGTCAGAATCCTCTCTATTTCTTGGAAAAGTACCCGGAAATGGACACTATTGAGCACTCTGTTTATAGGCCTTGAAATTGTCTCAGGGCTGGCAGTGCTTTACCTACTAAAGCAAATGGTAGATGTGGTTACCAGCGTGCTGGCAGAACCTGAGGCGACTGAAAACGTTGGCTCTGTTTTATACTATGTGATGCTGACCGGTCTTGGTACATTGGGTTATGTGATTTCTCGGGCATTAGCAGGCCTTGCACGGGAAACCCAAGGTATGTTTGTGGCAGACTATGTTGATAATTTAGTTCAAGAAAAAGCGATCATCGTCGATCTTGCTTTTTATGAAAGTCCGCTTTACCACGATACGTTGGATAGGGCACGGCAGTCCGGTAGTCAGCGACCAGCCCAGGTGGCAAGCAACTTGATGCTGTTAGGCAAAAATGCACTGATGCTGGCAGCCGTGGTGATCATGATAGCGACGATTAACTGGCGCTTGCTGCCTATTATTCTGTTCGCAATTGTCCCGGCATTAATCGCTAGAATCTACTTTACCCGTATTTTGTATGAGTGGCAGCGTCGCAGAACACAGATGGAGCGTCGGGCTGGATATCTAGACTTCTTAATGACGTCTGATATCCATGCGAAAGAGCTACGCCTAAATCAGTTAGGAGATTATTTAAGAACAAAATATAAAGGCATACGCCATAATATTCGTGAAGAGAAACTTGCCATTAGCCGTAAGCGCACCACTGTTGAATCAATTGTGGCCTCTGTTGCATCTTTGATATTTTTTACATCCCTCGGCTACTTGGCCTGGAATACCGCGCAAGGGGAGAACAGTGTCGGTGATTTAGTCCTGTTTCTATTAATATTCCAACGTGCCCAGGCGATGGGCCAGGAGTTGGTTCAACAGCTTTCAAAGCTTTACGAAGATCATTTATACATGGGTATGCTGTTTGAGTTTATTGATATGCAGCACACGGTATTTAGAACCACGGACCCTGTAGCAATTGACAATGGTGAAAAAGCGGCTTTAAAACTAGAGAATGTCTGTTTTTCTTATCCGGGTACTGATAAGGAAGTCATTAAAAATGTTAATTTAGAAATAAAACCAGGGCAAATAGTCGCTTTAGTGGGCGCCAATGGTTCCGGTAAAACATCGCTGATCAAGCTGATGACACGCCTTTATGACCCTACGAAGGGGAGTGTTAAGATTAACGGGATTGATGCTCAGGACTGCGATATTGACGAGTACCGAGAACTGTTCAGCGTTATATTTCAAGATTATTCGCACTATGCGGAATCTGTTCATGAAAATATCCGCTTTGGTCATATTAACGGTAGCGACGCTGAGCAGACGGTGCCTTGGGCGGCGGAAAACTCAGGTGCTGCTGCCTTTATTGACCAATTAGATGATAAATATGACACCATGCTCACCCGCTTATTCGACAATGGCAAAGAGCTCAGCGTCGGGCAGTGGCAAAAAATTGCGCTTGCTCGTGCCTTCATGTTGAAGTCTAACATTGTCATCTTGGATGAACCCACCAGCGCCATGGATCCTGTTGCGGAATCTGAGCTGTTTGAAAATTTCCGCGAACGCATCAACCATCGTTCTGCATTGGTGATCAGCCATCGGCTTTCAACGATTCGCTTAGCGGATTATATTTATGTCATGGATGGTGGGGAGATTAAAGAAGCTGGTACCCATGAGTCTTTATTTGAGTTGGGGGGGATTTATCACGATTTATTTAGCCGCCAAGCTAAGTACTATCAACACGACCTTTCGTAAATGAAGACGGTGCAATCTATTCAGGAAGGAAGCGTCGGTAGGGCGCTCTCCTTACTTAATG
>NZ_REBQ01000221.1 GCF_007692655.1 Halomonas sp. | reverse complement strand
AGGCGGCGCATCTCCCGTTCAAACAGCGCGCGCCCTTCCTCCAGATTTTGATCCCGCGCCTGGTGTTTAAACCATGCCTGAATTTTGGCCCGCGCCCGGGAGGTACGCACGTAACCTAAACTGGGGTTTAACCAATCCCGGCTTGGCCCACCTTTGGTGGCAGTGAGAATCTCCACCTGCTGGCCCGTTTTTAATTTATAGGTGAGCGGTACGATACGACCATTAATCTTGGCGCCACGGCAGAGATGAC
This sequence comes from Halomonas sp., assembly GCF_007692655.1. Classification (GTDB taxonomy): domain Bacteria; phylum Pseudomonadota; class Gammaproteobacteria; order Pseudomonadales; family Halomonadaceae; genus Vreelandella. The sequence goes on along the minus strand of NZ_REBQ01000221.1, from coordinate 34,811 downwards.
CAATTTCCGTGTGTACCCGGTAGGCAAAATCGATAGGCGTTGCAACGCGCGGCAAGTCGATAACGTGCCCGTCAGGGGTAAATACGTAGATACGATCAGGCGCAACATCGCTCGAAAGCCCCTCGCGCAGATCGCCAAAACCACCCACTTCATCCTGCCACTCAAGTACTTGCCGCAGCCAGGCAATTTTTTCCTCGTAGCTACGGCTTTTCGCGTTGGTGTCATGACCTTTATAACGCCAGTGAGCACAAACGCCCAGCTCCGCCTCATCGTGCATGGCAAAGGTGCGAATTTGGATTTCAAGTACTTTGTTTTCCGGCCCCATCACGGCGGTGTGCAGCGACTGATAGCCATTTTTTTTAGGATTGGCGATATAGTCGTCAAACTCGTTGGGCACGTGGTGCCAACGGGAGTGGATAATCCCCAACACGGTGTAACAGTCGGTCACTTCGGGCACCAGGATACGCACTGCGCGCACGTCGTGAACCTGGGAAAAGTCGATCCGCTTACGCTTCATTTTGCGCCAGATCGAATAGATATGCTTGGCACGGCCATCCACATCGTAGCGATGGATATGCTGGGCCTCCATCAAGCCCTTGATGGTTTCGACCACCTCATGAATATAGCGGTCACGATCAAGCCGCTTTTCTGCCAGCAGCTTGGCAATGGCCTTATATTCATCTTCGTGGAGGTAGCGAAAAGAGAGATCTTCAAGCTCCCATTTAAGCTGCCCAATGCCTAGGCGATGGGCCAATGGTGCGTATATATCAGCAACCTCACGGGCCACCTGTAAGGACTTATCCCGAGGTGCATCTTTTACCTGGCGGAGCGCGCAGGTTCGTTCAGCAATCTTGATCAATGCGACGCGCACGTCGCCGACCATATTGACCAGCATTTTGCGTAAATTTTCCTGCTGGTTGTGCTGACCCATGCCATGGTCTGGTGCCAACGGGTAGCTGATAGCTGCCATTTGCAGCACGCCATCAATCAGGCTGGCCACTTCCTCGCCAAAGCGTTTTGCCACGGCTTCAAGGCTCAGCAACCCCTCCCGAACCGCACGATAGAGAACGGCGGCTTCCAGCGTGGCTTGATCCAATTTTAGCTCACCAAGAATATCCGCCATTTCCAGCCCCATGCGGAAGCTGGAGCCCGGCGAAAGCCATATCCGATGGGTACGTGGGGCTTCCAGTTCCAGCGTTTCAGCAAGCTCGCACGCTTGTACTAAGCGCTCAGGGTCAGGTAAGCGCACATCTTCTTGTAGGCGCGTTAACCATTGCTGTATGTCCACCTTTCCACTTGCGGTTAGCGGTTGGTCTTCACGCACTTTCACCATGACTATTACTCATCCATTCTAGGGGACGGTCTTTACACGGCCGTCACCGTGGCTTGATGCGAAAGGCAAATGACAAGCCTGTTGTTCAAAAACGATCAGCTTCTAGCATCAGATTCAAACAGCACCAGCGTTTCCATATGGGCAGTGTGAAGGAACATATCCGCCACTGCTACTTGCTTAATCTTATAGCCCGCATGCACAAGGTGTGCCGCATCTCTGGCAAGCGTTGCTGGGTCACAGGAAATATAGACCACTAACGGCACTGGATGATGGGCCAACGCCTGACAAATGACTTCTCCCCCATTACGCGGTGGGTCTAGCACCAGCGCATCAATATTATGGTGAGCTTTTAACAGCGCTTTAACGCTATCAGGGTCGTTCAAATCAGCTTGTTGACCAGTAATGGTCAGTTGATTGCGCTCAGCATTCGTCCCAATGCGCTCCACCATGGTGGGGTTGCCTTCAACAGCATGCACAGCGGCACCCGCTGCTGCCATCGGCAAACTGAAATTACCGATACCCGCAAACAGATCGAGTAATTGATGCCCAGGCGCGGGCGCCAGCCATGCTAGGACCTGGGCAATCATTTGCTGATTCACCTGGGCATTCACCTGCAAAAAATCGCCCGGCTCAAAATTCAGTGTTAACGGCGGCACTCCTTCAAGCGCCAGCGTATCCTCCAGCACTGGAGGCGCACCATGCCAGTGCAGAACAGGTGCTTCACGCCCCAGCCAAGTGCCTAGTGCCACCTGCTGTTGTTGCGCGAAGGTTTCCCAGCGCTCAGCATCCTGACCATGGGCTTTTAATTGGCGTACCAGCACCACCTGCGTGGCTTCGGTTGCGAGTAGCTCAATATGCCCCACCAGGCGCGGGGCCTCTAAACTTGCTAACAGCTCACGCAGAGGAGCTAACAGCCGTTGTAACGACTCTAACAGTACTGGGCAGCGCTCAATATCCACTAAACGGTGGCTATGAGGCGCACGAAAGCCAAGGCGGGTATTGCCTTGACCATCCACTTTCACCCCTAGGCGAGCACGACGCCGATAGCCCTGTTCGCTGCCTTGAATTGAGCCAATCTCAGCAAGCGTTATGCCTTGACGGGCAAATAAGTCCCGCACCACCTCACGCTTATGGGTGCGCTGAGCATCGACGTTCAAATGCTGCAAATCGCAGCCACCGCAATGGCCAAAATGCGCACAAGGAGGCGTGACTCGCTGCTCTGAGGTTGTCATAAGCGTTTTGATATGCGCTTCATCAAAGCGTTTGCGCGTCAGATGAACCGCCACCTCGACCTGCTCACCCGGCAACGCTTGATCAACAAAGACCGTCTTACCGTTCGCAGCATGCGCAACGCCTCGCCCATCGTGGGCCAAACGCTCTATGACCAAAGGCGACGTATCCTCACTAGTGACACGCGGTGCGTTGTCGCTTGGCGTACGCGCCAGCCCGGAATGTCCCGACGCAGGCCTTGGCGGCCGCCGCTTTCCCAACATGGCCATGGTTATACTCCTGGGGCAAATAGGCCAGTGGAGAGATAGCGGTCGCCGCGGTCACAGACGATAAAAACGATAACAGCGTTTTCGGTTTGCTCGGCAATACGCAGTGCGCCAGCCAAGCTTCCCCCCGATGAAACGCCAGCTAAGATGCCCTCTTCACGGGCAAGGCGACGCATATGCTCTTCAGCCTCCTGTTGACCAATATCCAGCGTGACATCCACTCTAGGGGCTTCAAAAATAGCCGGCAGATACTCTTTAGGCCAGCGACGTATGCCCGGTATACTGGCGCCATCGGCTGGCTGTAACCCCACAATCTGAATCGCCGGATTTTGCTCTTTTAGGTAGCGCGACACGCCCATGATCGTACCCGTGGTGCCCATGGAACTGATGAAATGAGTCACCTCACCGCCTGTTTGCTGCCACACTTCAGGGCCGGTGGTGCGATAATGGGCTAGCGGGTTGTCGGGGTTGGCAAATTGATTAAGCGGCTTGCCCTCACCGCGGGCAATCATCTCCCCAGCGATATCACGAGCCTCTTCCATGCCACCGGTTTTACTGGCGGAAATTAATTTAGCGCCGTAAGCCGCCATCGCCTGCTTACGCTCTTCCGACGCGTTCTCCGGCATGACCAGCACCATGTTGTACCCTTTAATCGCAGCGGCCATGGCCAGCGCAATACCGGTATTGCCAGATGTCGCTTCAATTAGCGTGTCACCAGGCGTAATGTCACCACGAGCTTCTGCTTCGCTAAGCATCGAAATCGCAGGGCGGTCTTTCACCGACCCTGCGGGATTGTTGCCTTCGAGCTTCGCCAATAATGTGTTGTTGCGGCCTGCACTGATGCGTTTAAGTCGCACTAGCGGCGTATTGCCTACTACATCTTCCAGGGTGGGATAATTCATCATACGTTCCTTATCATAACCATTATGTTGCATTATATCGGTGCTGCCTTGGGCTGGACAGGTAACCTCATTGAATCAGCGAGCTTCTTTACATGTCTTTGAATACGCGTCTTCTGTTTGCCTTACTCGGTTTCCCGCTCCTGGTGTACGCCATGATGAGCATTTTCTTTGTGTTTCAGAGCGATGCGGAAGCCTTCGTCATGAAGAAAGAGCGCTTGGAGAGTGCGGGAACTCTTTTAGCCCCCGGCCTGAGCGATGCCATCACAGCTTCCGACTCTCAGCGCCTGGAAGCATTGGCGCGTCAATTAGTGAATTTAGAAGGAATGCGCTCTGTCGCGCTGTTTGACGCTCAGGGCAATCAACTTGTTTTGCTGGGTCAATCTGAACCGGCGCCGCTTAGTGCCCCCACACACCGCCAGCTCACGATGAATGAGGACGTTTTACGCTTGCGTTTACCGCTAAACATGGCCCACGGGAGCGGAAACAACGTCGGTTGGCTAGATGCGGAAATGGACACTCGAGAGCTGATCCTTGGACGTTATAAGCTGATTGCAAGTCTTAGTTTAGGTGGCATGCTGCTCGGATTACTGATGTTTTTAGTCGCCTTTGCGATCAGCCGCTACACCTCTCGCCCCATCGAAGAAGCCAATCAGGCGCTATACCGCTTGTCCCGGGGTGATTATCGACTGCGCCTAGCCTCCCACCGGGCGAAGGAGCTACGCCACCTCGCCACCCATGTCAACGTTCTGGCGGAGCACTTTCAGCAAGCTCAGCGTGATATGCAAACGCAAATAGAGCAAGCAACTAGCGAATTGCAAGAGTCAATGGAAACCATTGAAGAGCAAAATATAAAGCTCGATTTAGCTCATCGCAGCGCGCTGCAGGCTAATGCTGTCAAGTCAGAGTTTCTGGCCAATATGAGCCATGAGATTCGCACGCCCCTGAACGGTATCATAGGGTTTTGTCGACTGCTGGGACGCTCATCGCTTGATATTCGTCAGCAGGAGTGGCTGCAGCACGTGCATCGCGCCTGCGATAATCTACTGATGCTGGTAAACGATGTACTCGACTTTTCTAAGCTCGAGGCCAATCGCCTGACCCTTGAAGAAACTGACATCGATATCGTCGCGCTGATCGATGAAGTGGTCGGCCTACATGCGCCAGAAGCCCAGAACAAACAACTGAACCTGGTCGCGATGGTATACGACGATGTACCCACACCGCTATGCGGTGACCCGCTTCGTATTCATCAGGTGTTGAATAATCTAATCAGCAACGCGCTCAAGTTTACTCACCAGGGCGATGTTATTGTGCGCGTCATGCTGGATAACCACGAAGGCCAGCACGTAGTACTCAATCTAAGCGTCAGTGACACGGGCATTGGCTTAAGCGACGCTCATCAGCAAACCTTATTCAGCGCCTTCTCACAAGCGGAACCCAGTCATTCTCGTCAATTTGGCGGTAGCGGCCTAGGACTGACGATTTGTCGGCAGCTTATCGAACGCATGGGCGGCGAAATCACGGTTGAAAGTGAACTGGGTAAAGGAACGACTTTCTCATTTACTCTGCCCATGCTTGCCCACAAAGCGGCTGAACGTCCGCCTGAAATGAGCTTGGACAACCCGTCTATTCGTTTGCATGAAGAGCATCCCCCTACCCGGCATTTGCTGGAACATCTGCTTAAGCGCTGGGATGCGACCCCCATTGCGCTAGACGCTCCTGAAAAAGCTCAATTACTGATATTAGGACTGGAACCTAGCGATTTCACCCCAGAACGTCATGCCCACTGGCAGGCTGTCATTGATCAAACACCCTGCCCCGTCCTGGTATTGGCAAACGGTAACAGCTTTGATTTACCGGCATTGCAGTTAACCCAAGGTGGAGAAACCCTTTACAAGCCCTTCTCGCGGGCTCAGTTAGTCGCCTCGTTAACAAAACTATTGTCGCCAGCCTTTGTGCCAGACACCGAAGAGAGTGCATCCCTCCCTATTACCACGCTGTCACACACTCTGAAACTGCTGATTGTCGACGACAACGCCCCCAACCGAGCACTGCTAAAAGCCATGCTCGAGACGCCGCAAATACATATCACGACAGTAGAAAGCGGCCAGCAGGCGATAGAATTTGCAAAAAAGAATACCGTGGATATGACGCTTATGGATATTCGCATGCCCGGCATGGATGGCGTACAAACCACCCAGGCATTAAGACGAATCAGCAGCACCTGGGCGCGCTGCCCCATTATTGCCGTCACTGCCCATGTCCTTAGTAGCGAACGCCAAAAGTGGCTGGCAGAAGGGCTAGACGACGTGCTTATCAAACCAATTGATGAAGCCATATTACAGCAGCTGCTGAGGCGCTTTTTAGACCTGCCCCAGCAAACAGACGGTATCCCTCAAGACCCTATCACTACAGACCATATACATACGGGCCATGTTTACACGGATCATGTTCACACGGACGATCCGCATACACCCCCTTCGCCCGATAGCGCTACGGCGAGCGTGCTCCCCAGCCATGCTGATACGGCACCCGCTACCCTGCCGGTGATGGATCTTGCCATTGGAACGCGTTTGGCAGGCGGCAAAGAGTACTTGGCGCGCGAACAGCTAAAGCGACTAATCGACGGTCTTCAGGAGAGCGAACGGCACATGCGCGAAGCGTATGCGCAGGAGAATCTGCCTACCTTGCTGGACTGGGTACATGGACTCAACGGGGCAAGCCGCTACTGCGGTGCGCCTGAACTGGCACTGTTGGTTGAAACCCTGGAAACACGCCTGCGTACCGGCGGCCTGGACCATGTTGAAGTGCTGCTTGAAGAGCTCTATAGAGCCATGGAGCGCCTGCGAGCACAGCGGCCACTGCTTCTTAGACAATCAGCGGACAGCTAGCGCTCCAATATTACAAAAGCAACGGCATAATCGGCTTCATCGCTTAAGGTTATATGGCTGGCCGTGACACCTGCCGCTTGAAAGAGCCGTTCAGCCTCGCCGCTAAGCAAAAAGTACGGTTTACCCAAGGCGTCGTTTAGCACCTGAATATCGCACCACTGCATGCCTTCACGCAGCCCCAAGCCAAGCGCTTTAACAAACGCTTCTTTCGCCGCAAAGCGTTTGGCTAAAAAGGCAGCGGGCTGAGACTTCTGCCGCCACACTGCATGTTCGTCAGGGCCTAAAATACGCTGGGCAAAACGAGGGCCATGCCGCTCCACAGCCCTTGTGAAGCGCTCAATACGGGCTATATCAGAGCCAATCCCTACAATCATCGCCTGAACACCCTCTGAATAGGCAGCCCCTGATCAGTGCCCGCAACAACCATTATGAACATGGTCAGCACCTTCAGCATGGGTGTGATCATGGTCATACTCATGAGCATCAATGGCGGCCATCAAACCAGCCTCCTGGCCAGCAATCACCAAACGCTTCATCTCCTGCACGGCTTCTTTTAAGCCAACAAAGAGTGCGCGAGCGATAATCGCGTGGCCGATATTCAGCTCATTGATACCCGGCAGCGCGGCAATTGCTTCCACGTTATGGTAGTGCAGGCCATGACCCGCGTTCACCACCAGTCCAAGCGAGATTGCGTGGGTAGCAGCAGCGGTTAAGCGCTGATATTCGGCGTTAGCCGCCTCACTACCGGGGCGTGCTTCTGCGTAAGCCCCTGTATGCAGCTCGATGGTTGGCGCACCGGCACGCTGGGCAGCGTCAATCTGTTCAATATCAGGGTCGATAAACAGCGACACGTCGCAGCCCGCCGCCTTTAGACGCTGGCTGGCACTGGCAATGGCGTCAAAACCTGCGACCACATCCAGTCCCCCTTCGGTGGTCAGCTCTTCGCGTTTTTCAGGCACCAGACAAACATGTGCTGGACGTATATCTTCGGCCAAGGCCAGCATTTCTTCAGTAACAGCCATTTCCAAATTCATACGCGTATTCAGCACCTCAGCAAGAATACGCACGTCGCGGGGCTGAATATGGCGACGATCCTCGCGTAGATGCACGGTGATGCCATCAGCACCCGCCTCTTCGGCCAGTAGCGCTGCTTGAATAGGGTCAGGGTAGCGCGTGCCTCGGGCTTGGCGAAGTGTCGCAATGTGGTCAATATTGACGCCCAACAGAATCCGAGGGGGGTGCATAGAGTGTCTCCAGCGCAACGATAGAATAAGAAGATTTCGATAACATACACACAACATTACGGCCGATGGCGGCGTCGTGCTAAATCGAGCATAAGCTCTCTCGAACGTAAAACTGTCGTACCGAGATGGGGGGCCAGCGCTGCGCGCATCACTGCTTTCAGTGCGTTGGCCAGCCCTTCATGCTGCCAATCGCCCTGGTCAATATAGCGCAACGTACGACCATCCAACCCGCGATCCGCGACGGTAAAAGCCCGCGACGCCGCATCAAAGCGATAACGTAGCTGGGGATCCAAAGCGCTGCCATCTGGAGCTGTAAACCTGGGAGTAGCCTCTAGTGTTTCCAGCATTGCCCATTCATAGCGACGCAGCGATAACGCTCGTTCGGACGGCGCCGGCAGCGCTTCTAGCAGTGCGGTGTAAAACGCAAAGACATCAGGCGCTGGCAGCTCCAACGGCAGTAGACGAGTGGCTATTTCATTGGCATAGAGCCCACAAAGCAACCCTTCGCCAACCAGTAATGCCGTTTGCCCACGAGACTCCATTAACGTGAGGCGCTTTAAGTCTCGACTGCCTTGCCAGCTAACAAACAGCGGCGTAAAAGGCTGAAGCCGCTGGCGCGATTTTGAACCGGGCCGTTGTCCACCATGAGCAACGGCGCGAATTCTACCGTGATTCAGCGTTAATAAATCCACCAACGCACTGGTCTCGCGATAGGGACGGCGGTGAAGCAAAAACGCCGGCTCCGGTGACATCGCTACGCTCAATCGAGGTCGTATCCCAGACTCTTCAGCGCACGTTCATCATCCGACCAGCCGCGCTTCACTTTCACCCATAAGTTCAACATGACTTTTGTGTCCAGCGCACGCTCCATGTCTAACCGCGCTTCGCGTCCAATACTTTTAATTCGATCGCCATTGTCACCAATCAAAATAACTTTTTGCCCTTGGCGCTCCACCAAAATCAATGCGCTGATATGGGTGACGCGTTCGGTTTCACGAAACTCTTCAATTTCGACGGTCATCTGATAAGGCAGCTCATCACCCAATTGACGCATGACTTTCTCACGCACCATTTCCGCCGCCATAAAGCGTAGGCTTTTGTCGGTGATCTGGTCTTCAGGGAAGAAATGCACACTCTCTGGAAGGTGCTTGGCCACTTCCTCTTCCAGAGTGTCTACTTGCGTGCCATGTTTGGCAGAAATAGGCACGATGGCGGCAAAGTCGCGACGCGCACCGACTTCCGCCAACCACGGCAACAGGTCGCCTTTTTCGCCCAAGCGATCGACTTTATTAACCGCGAGAATGACGGGCGCTTGAACATGCTCAAGCCGCTTCAGAACGGCCTGATCTTCCTCAGTCCAACGGGTGCGGTCGATAATGAACACCACACAATCGACATCACGCAGCGCCTGGGTGGCAGCCTGGTTCATAAAGCGGTTGATGGCCTTATTGCGATCCTTGGTCATGATATGCATGCCAGGGGTATCCACATAGATGAACTGCGTTTCTTCAACCGTTTTAATGCCCATCACCTGATGGCGTGTGGTTTGCGGACGCCGCGAGGTGATCGATACCTTCTGCCCCAGAATGCGGTTCATGAGGGTGGACTTACCAACGTTGGGACGGCCGACGATGGCAACGAATCCGCAGGTTTGGCTCATGATTTGTCTCCAGGGCTTTTTTCAAGGTACAACAGCGCTTCTTCCGCCGCTTGCTGTTCAGCGTGACGACGACTAGGGCCTTTACCAGTGGTATGCTCAGTTAACAGGTCGATGTAGCACTCCACGGTAAAAGTCTGGGCATGCGCCTCTCCCTTTACGCAGACAACTTCATAGCGCGGTAACGCGGATTGGCGTGACTGCAGAAACTCTTGCAACCGCGTTTTAGGATCTTTTTGAGTATCTTGAAGTGAGATGTTTTCTAGCCGCTCGGCATACCAGTCCAGTACGCGATCACGCACCACGTCCATACCCGTGTCTAAATAAATAGCGCCAATGACGGCTTCAACCGCATCAGCCAAGATAGATTCGCGACGATGCCCGCCGCTTTTCATCTCACCGGAGCCTAATCGTAAACATTCACCAAACTCCATTTCACGGGCTAGTTCAGCCAGTGTTTGGCCTTTGACAAGCCGTGCACGCAATCTGGAAAGTTGCCCTTCGCGAGCCTGGGGAAAACGTTGGAACAGCGCTTCAGCAATCACAAAATTGACAATGGAATCACCTAGAAACTCCAGGCGCTCATTGTTACGCCCACCGAAGCTCCGATGGGTCAAGGCCAATTCCAATAGCGCATCATCACCAAAGGTATAGCCGATTCGTCGGCAAAAAGCGTTTAAGGAATTACTCACAGCTCTCCTACGTCAATGACGTTAACTAAAGTGACACGACTGGCTAAATACCACGTAAGCGGATGCTTCATTCAATTCGCCGCACGCTGGTGAAACTCGGCAGACCACCATCCCAATGCATCCATACCGCAAAGGCACGACCGACAATATTCTCTTCGGGAACAAAGCCCCAGAAGCGGCTGTCGTTGGAGTGGTCCCGATTATCGCCCATGGTGAAATAGTGTCCTTCGGGCACTTCAATCTCACGCATTTGCGGGCCAGGGTCACGGGGGTTGTTATAGATCAAGTGGACAGAGTTACCCATACGCTCTTCTAACAATAGCTGCTGGGGAGAGCCCTCAGGCCCCTCTTCAATTAATTCTTTAACCACCGGCTCACCGTTAACGTATAGCTGCTTACCTTCATAGCGGATACGATCACCCGGCATGCCAACGACGCGTTTGATGAAATTCACCGACGGTTCATCAGGGAAGCGAAACACCATCACATCACCGCGCTCTGGGTCATCCACCTCGAGAAAACGGGTATTCACCACGGGTAGCCGTAGTCCGTAAGCAAACTTATTCACTAAAATAAAGTCGCCTACTTCCAGCGTCGGACGCATTGAACCAGAAGGAATCTGGAAGGGCTCAATGATAAAACTGCGCACGACCAAGACCACCAGTAGCACAGGAAAGAATGAACGCGCGTAATCCACCGGCCACGGCTCTTTAAGCAGCTTTTCCCGAGTGGGTGCATCTAACCCCTCCTGAGTGTTGGCCTCAGCCGTTGCTACACGCTGGCGACGTTTGGGCTTCAGTAACAGCACATCCAGCAGGTAAATGGCTCCCGAGAGCGCAACGGCGATTACCAAAAGTAATGAAAAATCCATGGGTGGTGTTCTTTCCTAGTCGTTAACCTTGAGCACAGCAAGGAAGGCATCCTGGGGAATTTCCACACGCCCCACTTGTTTCATGCGTTTCTTACCCGCTTTCTGTTTTTCGAGCAGCTTTTTCTTACGGCTGACATCGCCACCGTAACACTTAGCCGTTACATTTTTACGCAGCGCCTTAACGGTGGAACGTGCCACCACCTGGCCCCCAATGGCGGCCTGGATTGCCACGTCAAACATTTGCCGTGGGATCAGCTCTTTCATTTTTTCTACTAACAACCGGCCACGATGGTGGGCGTGATCGCGGTGAATAATGACCGCTAGCGCGTCTACCTTGTCGCCGTTAATCAATACATCCAGGCGCACCAACTTGGCCACCTCAAAACGCTCGAAGTTGTACTCAAGCGAAGCGTACCCTTTGGAGATAGACTTCAGGCGATCAAAGAAGTCCATCACCACTTCTGACATGGGCAGCTCGTAGGCCAGTTGGATTTGGTTACCCAAAAACTGCATATCCCGCTGCGTGCCACGACGCTGTTCACACTCGGCAATCACGTTGCCCACATACTCTTGAGGCACCAGAATGCTCGCGCGCACGATCGGCTCACGCATCTCATCCACATCGGCCATATCGGGCAGCTTGGAGGGGTTGGAGACATAATTAAGGTCGCCATTTTTCATCGCCAACTCATAGACAACCGTCGGTGCGGTAGTGAGCAGGTCGATATCATACTCACGCTCCAGACGCTCCTGAACGATCTCCATATGCAGCGTGCCGAGAAAACCTACCCGGAACCCGAAGCCAAGGGCGTCGGAATTCTCTGGCACATATTCAAGTGAGGCGTCGTTAAGGGCAAGTTTTTCAAGCGCATCACGAAAATCTTCGTAATCATCCGCACTCACCGGGAACATACCCGCGTACACCTGGGGCTTCACTTTTTGGAAGCCAGGCAAACGTGGTACATCGGGCGTTTTAGTGTGGGTAATCGTATCGCCCACCGGCGCCCCGTGAATCTCTTTGATACCGGCGACAATAAAGCCTACTTCACCGGCACGCAGGATATCGGTCTGTTTACGCGCTGGGGTGAAAATACCCACTTCCGTGGCCCCCCAATCGCGGCCTGTGGATTTAATGCGAATCTTATCGCCTTTACGCAGCGTTCCATCAAATAACCGAACCAGCGATACAACCCCCAAATAGTTATCAAACCAGGAGTCGATAATTAGCGCTTGCAGCGGGGCATCGGGGTCGCCTTTGGGGGGCGGAATATCCCTCACCAAGCGCTCAAGCAGCGCATCAATACCAATCCCACTTTTGGCTGAGACTTGGCAGGCATCGGTGGCATCCAGGCCGATAATCTCTTCGATCTCCTGGGCCACCTTGTCGCAATCTGCCTGGGGTAAATCGATTTTGTTGAGTACCGGCAGAACTTCTAGCCCCTGTTCGATAGCGGTATAGCAGTTGGCTACCGACTGGGCTTCTACGCCTTGAGCGGCATCCACAACCAGCAGTGCGCCTTCACAGGCGTAAAGCGAGCGAGACACTTCGTAAGAGAAGTCAACGTGCCCTGGCGTATCGATAAAGTTGAGCTGATAAACCTGCCCATCGGCTGCTGTGTAATCCAGCGTGACCGACTGCGCCTTGATGGTAATCCCACGTTCGCGCTCAATGTCCATGGAATCGAGCACTTGCTCTTTAAGCTCACGCTCGGTTAATCCTTCGCAGGTCTGGATCAAACGATCAGAGAGCGTCGATTTACCGTGGTCGATGTGGGCGATGATAGAGAAATTACGTATGTGCTTAAGCTTTCCGTTGGGAACGTCTTGGGACATCGAGTCTGTTCTGCCTTAGTGGTACGCAAGCGGCTTTAACAGCAGGCCGCTTCGAGAATTCAACGCTCGAAAACAGCTGCCGTTCAAACTAAGAGGCCATTTTCGACAAAAAGATAACCGCCATTGTAGCGATATGCGCAGGATAGGAACAGCAGTCCGGCGAGAACCGCCGGACTGGAAGTAAAAAAAGGCAGGTTATTCTAGACGAAGCGCCACGAAGAGCGAGCGTCCTTCACGGAATAGACGTATCGGAATAGCACGGTCCGTGGGTAACTCTTCGACGATCTCTAGCAGTTCATCCGAAGAGGATACGCTGCGATGATCAATGCTGACGAGTACATCGCCAGGTTGAATGCCAGCCTCTGCGGCTACACTGCCAGGCTCTACCTGGCGAACTTCAACGCCGCCAGAGATATTCAACTGCTCGCGTATGGCATCGTCAATTTCTGCCACCATCACGCCCAAACGCACTTGGCTATCGCTTCTGGCTTGCTCAGGCTGCTGCTCGGCATCCGGCCAGCTACCTAACTCGACGGATTCAAAAATTTCTTCGCCGTCTCGCATTAGCGTGAGTTCAACGTCACTGCCCGGCATACCTCGGCCAATCAAGCGCGGCAACGTGCTAGAACGCTCAACCTCTTCACCATTCACCGCAAGAATTACGTCACCTGCTTGCAATCCTCCTCTGGCTGCCGGGCCCTCTGGATCAAGGTCAGCGATTAAGGCACCAATCGCCTCTTCCATACCAAAAGATTCTGCCAAGTCTCGTGACACTGGCTGAATCATTACGCCCAACCACCCACGATTTACGCGTCCATCATCACGTAATTGCTCGGCTACATCCATGGCAACGTTGATAGGGATCGCAAACGAAACGCCCATGAAGCCGCCGCTACGGGTAAAGATTTGCGAATTAATGCCTACCACTTCACCGTCCAGGTTGAATAGCGGGCCTCCCGAATTACCTGGATTAATGGCTACGTCAGTTTGGATAAAGGGCACGTAAGCATCACGGGGCAAAGTACGATTAATCGCGCTGACAATGCCTGCCGTCACAGAGTGATCAAAGCCAAAAGGTGATCCAATGGCGGCTACCCACTCCCCCACCCTTAACGCATCTGAGTCGCCCAAGGTCAGCGTGGGCAGATCGCTTGCATCGATTTTCAGCAAAGCAACGTCTGTTTGCGCATCACTGCCAATGAGTTCTGCGCTTAACTCACGGCGATCATTCAGCCGAACCAGTATTTCATCCGCGTCCTGAACAACATGTGCGTTGGTCATGACGTAGCCATCTTCACTGATGATAAAGCCCGATCCTAATGACTGGCGCTCTTCACTACCACCACCCCCTTGTCCACGGCCAGGAGGCGAAGGAAAACTGTCGCCGAAGAAGTGGCGGAAAATTTCGGGAATTTCCTGACCGCCAAAGCCTTCAAGTCCAGGAGCTCTACTACGCTGAACTGTCCTAGTGGTAGAAATATTAACCACCCCAGGGGCAGCCTCTTCAACCAACTCGGTAAAATCAGGCAAGCTCTGTGCGTTGGCAGTTTGCCCTAGGGTTAGCACCACAGCGATGCATAACCATAGCGTGGAAGGGAGAATCAAGCGTTTCATGCAAGAGCTCCTACTCAAGGTGATAGTAGCAATCAAAGGCAGTGCAACTCATAAATGAGGTGCGAGAGTCCTAATTGACCAAGCGGGGGCGAAAGCGTTCAATTTGCCCACGCAATAGATATTTAACGCTTAAGGCACCGCCAGCTAAGGCAGCAAAAAACACCAAAGGCGCCAGCCAAACTGGATCATTAGCATATGAAGCCAGACCCGATAGTAACATCGCGATAAGTAGCGGGAGCGCGTAAATACAAAAGGCCAGCAATGTGATCGAGGCACGGGGTAAACTAACCACAACACTACTGCCAAGAGGGTAATGCTGCTTCATCAAGGAAGGCATAAACGATGAAGTCACAATAATACGCTGACGACGCCGACGCGCCAACAGCCCCACTCCGCAGCCACGTCCCTGAGCACACTGCTCACAGCCCTCCTGGGTCGCAATTTCAACAATCAGACCATCGGGAGTGTAATCGACAACACTACCAGTACGTAATAAAGAACCACAGGGGTTGGGCGATGTCATTGGATTTCCCAAGCGCACTGACGCGCCTTACTGATCGTTTCCACTCACGCTTTGATCCGCGTCTTCAATATCATGCTCATCAAACGTGATTAAGCTAACGATACGCTGAAGAGTCTCAACAGGTAACTCACCAATAGCGACAAGCTGCCAACGACCTTGGTCGGTGACGTAATGCTCAATGGCCACAGCAGAAACGCCAAGCTGTTGCACACCTTCTTGGAGGTCTGCAGCACTCTCTGAGGAGAGCGGCTCTACAAAAACACTGACGGTGGCCAGTCCATCGCTGTACACCCGCTGCTCAACTTCGTCTCCGGAAAAGGTAATCGGTTGGGCAACAAAGCCATCCGGTAACCAGGTAGCACGCCAGGAGGTATTAAGCACAACATTCGGAGGATAAGCGCGCAAACTGCCGGTATACTTTTCCGGTGACTGCAATTGGGTAATTTGGAAGGTTTCAATCACCTGGCCATGCCGGTCATTGAGTACTTGTTTAAGCAGCAGTCCTGTGTCTCGATCTAGCCACCATTCATGGGCAAAACGCCATTGATCATGAGGCTCGAAATCAAGTTTAACAGCATCACGACCGGCCACACGGGCGTTTTCTTCTAACTCTATCGTATAGAATTTCTCGAGGTGAGCTGCCCATTTGGCGGGGGAAGGAAGATCGCCATCAATATTATTATCTTCGGTCCAGGCCAAACTGCCCACTGGAGAGCGACGCTCAATACTGACTGAGGGCCCGTCCAAATATTGGACGACCTGTTGGCGAATACCGTCTTCAATACGATGCGAAAGCGCCAGGGTGCGAACGCCTACAGAATCAATGGCGACCGCCCTTGCTTGAAAAGCGTAGCAATGGCTTGCCCATAAACCTCGCTCAAGCCATTGCATGTGGGTGACCGGCTCAGCGGCCTGCGGGGGAGCGAAACACTCATAGCCCTCTTGGCTATTTGAATGGTTTTCAGCATCTTCAGCCTTCGCTTGAAATGCCACCATACCAATAGCCAGTGCTGTTACTCCGAGGGACTTAACTCGCCCAAACGCTATTAATTTGCGCATTTCAGTTTTGCACATTCCCATACTGAGCACATCCTGCGCATCAAGCACGCCCCCGCTAAATCAATCGCTAGTGTTAGCCACGCCCAGGTTTAACGTTTCCGCAATTAGCGCTGGCCCAGAGGCTCAGTCACTGCAGAAGAGCGCATTAACGGCATCCAGCTATCGCCACTACCGTAAGCGGCACTTTGAGTGTGCTGCTCTAAGTAAGATTGAAGCAAACGAATCTGATCAACATCAATATTGGTTCCCTGCGTAGCAGAGACACCTTGAGGCGTTTGGGTAGAAAAACCTGCCTCGCTAACGTTCATCAGACCGCTTTGTGCTGACTGACCGCTGACACGAAAAGGCGTCGGCTCGAACATGGGCATTTCAGAGCGAGAAGCAACCGCCGGTTGAGAACCGAGGTTGACAGGCTGCACTTGCGAAGTGCCATTCATGCTGGGAGCAGATGTGGCCATGTCCCCGCCGCTTTGCGTGGCCGTCGAATCATTGCCGAAGAACTGAACGCCGGTAATCACCATTAGCGATACAGCAGCCGCTACGCCAGCGCCCCTAGCAAAAGAGATCCCGCCAGAACGAGTCGCAACATGGACATGATCTTCCTCAAACATTGAAGGCGAAGGCTCATCACGTAGTCGCGCCATAATGCCAGCAGAAAGATCGACACTTATATCTACTTCCTTGTCACGCTGCATCATACTGCGCGCCAAGTGGTAGCGCCGCCAGGTGTCAGCGGCGTCACTATCATTAGGCAGTGCCTTTAACACTCGGCGCAGCTCAAGCTCATCACTTTCGCCATCCATTAACACCGAAAGTGATTCCCGTGTGTTTTGACTCATACTTCACACCCTCACACTGTTTAAAAGAAGTACTGAAGTAACTCACGCTTGTTGCGTACAGCATCACTCCAACGACTTCACAGGCCATGAGCTTACTGCAAACGTTTAGAGTTGCAGGTTTGCAAGCCCTACGTCAGCTAACACCAGATCTACAAGTGTTGGGCTCATGGCGTTTAGCATATTTAACACGTTCAGCGTGTTAAACGAGATAGTCTGGTTCTATGACGCCGTACTCGCCAGACAGTTCACAAAAAATAAAACCTTAATCGCTGACGGCGCCATTCCTCTACAGCCTTATCGACTATTCGCTCAGACCGTCACTCATCACGACTGTTCCGCGCCGTCGATACAAGTGGACGAATATGTTCATCTACGGCCTCGCGAGCACGAAATATCCGGGAGCGAACGGTACCCACCGGGCACTGCATTATCTGTGCAATATCTTCGTAAGCTAAGCCATCCAGCTCACGCAAGGTAATAGCGGTACGCAAATCATCGGGCAAGTTTTCGATAGCTTGGTACACCGCCGCCTCCAACTGATCCCTAGCGATGGCTGCCTCTGGCGACTCAGAGTCTGCTAACCGTCCGCTTTGATCGATAATTTCAGCATCCACGATATCTAAATCACTGCCAGGAGGGCGCCTCCCTCGTGACACCAGATGATTCTTTGCCGTGTTAATAGCAATACGGTACATCCATGTGTAAAAGGCACTTTCCGCACGAAATTTGCCCAAGGCGCGATACGCCTTTATGAAAGCCTCCTGCGCCACATCTTGAACTTCAGAGTGATCATGAACATAACGGCTAATGAGGCCAATAATTTTATGCTGGTATTTTTTTACCAGCAGATCGAAAGCGCGCGTATCGCCTTTTTGAGCACGTTCAACAAGCTGTTGGTCTGTTTCCCGGGTGCCCATTCACACGCTCCTCAAGCTCGTACGGCAAGCGCCGAGCCCCAATTCTAGTAGCCCTAACATGCGGGCGTTCACAGCGAGCAGCATAGCGTCCCTTGGGCATTAATTAATAAAAGAATGAAATCAAAGGCGAATGTATCGCCCTAACCCGTTGCTACATTCAATGGCAACGCTATATTTTATTGCGGTGCCTCAGATTCTATTTCTATCAACCGATTCTAATGACAATTTCTATCGACAGCTTTTAATGACATTTTTTAACGAGCGCATTTTTCACGACAAGTTTTCACAGCCAGGTTTTCACAACAAGGCTCTTCAGCAGTGGCTAGTGTTACGCGTTCTTTGCAGCGCATCAAGCGCTTACCTGCTATCCGCAAAACCCAGCGGCTGACATTTTTCATGCACTAATAGTTCCGCAGCAATTGATTTTTAGTGCTTCAGCAAGCCATAGTAGAAGCCACTTTAATCGTCCCCTCACTTTCTCAGCCATTACGCAAGCACAGGTAGCAAGATGTCAGAACAGCAGGTTAATAACCTTAACGTCCTAGCTCAAGATGTTCTCACCACGCCAGAAGCACTGAAAAATGCCGTCCCACTTACTGAAGCGGCAGAACGCAGCGTCATAGAAGGCCGCAACACCATTCAGAACATCCTGGATGGCAACGACCCAAGGCTGCTTGTCGTGGTTGGCCCTTGCTCGATTCACGACGTAGACGCTGCGCTTGATTATGCTCGCCGTCTCCGCACGCTGGCAGATCAAGTCAGCGACAGCCTCTACATTGTGATGCGCGTCTACTTTGAGAAGCCCCGCACCACCGTCGGCTGGAAAGGCCTTATCAATGACCCGCACCTAAACGGCTCTTTTGAGATAGACGAAGGCTTGCACATTGCTCGCAAGCTGCTTGTCGATCTCTCGGAAATGGGATTACCACTGGCCACTGAAGCGCTTGACCCCATCTCTCCTCAGTACCTGCAGGACTGTATTAGCTGGTCAGCGATTGGTGCGCGCACCACTGAGTCACAGACCCACCGGGAAATGGCATCAGGCCTATCCTGCCCGGTCGGCTTTAAAAACGGCACCGATGGCAGCTTGGATGTGGCGATTAACGCACTAGAGTCAGTCGCCAGTCCACACAATTTCCTGGGCATTAACCAAGCAGGCCAGGTGGCGATCATTCGCACCCGTGGCAATGCCTATGGTCACGCGGTATTGCGCGGCGGTAATGGCAAGCCCAATTATGATAGCGTAAGTGTTGCACTGGCCGAGAAAGAACTTAGCAAAGCCAAGCTGTCGCCCAACATCATGATCGATTGCTCACACGCTAACTCTAACAAAGACGCGGCACTTCAACCGCTGGTCCTGGAAAACGTTACCAACCAAATATTAGAAGGCAACACCTCCATTATCGGACTTATGGTTGAATCCAATATTGGCTGGGGCAATCAAAAGCTGCCACAAGACCTTAGCCAGCTGCAGTATGGCGTCTCCATTACCGATGCCTGCATAGACTGGGACACCACAGTAAAAACGTTTACACACATGAACGAGAAGCTAGCCGCCACCCTCGCAAAACGTATCGCCAAGTAGCTAACAACGATGACAAAAACCCCGCCACGGCGGGGTTTTTATGCGTTAGGCGGCCACCACCCTTACTGTATCAACGCTTACTGGCCAATCTCGCGCCGAAAAGGTGGCAGCGCATCCAATAACGCTTGCCCATAGCGGCGTGTTATCACACGCTTATCCAATAACGTAATGGTTCCTCGGTCACTCTCTTTACGTATTAGGCGCCCGCAGGCCTGGACCAGTTTAATCGAGGCATCCGGCACACTAATGCGCATAAACGCATTCCCGCCCTGACTCTCAATCCACTCCGCTAACGTAGCGCCTACCGGGTCGTCGGGTACCGCAAAAGGCAGTCGCGTAATCACCACATGGGTTAAGTAATCGCCGGGTAAATCAATACCCTCAGCAAAACTGGCCAAGCCAAAAATAATGCTGCCATCGCCTCTATCCACCGCCGCCCGGTGACGTTCAATAAGCTCACGCTTAGGCAGCGCATCCTGAGCAAGCACGCGTGATTTCACACTCGAGGGCAACGCTTTATCCACCGCCCGCAGCTGGGCACGGGAAGAGAATAGTACCAGCACCGCTTCTTGATCAGCCAGCTGCGACACGAACGTAACAATCGCTTGCTCGTGGGCGTCTCTGTCTCCTGGGTCGGTAGCCTCTTTAGGCACCCGCAGTACCGCATTGGCGTAATCAAATGGACTAGGCAGCGCCTGATAACGGTAGCGATTAGCCAAGCCTGCCCGCTCCTGAAGACGCTCAAAGCGCCCCAAAGCGGTCAACGTCGCCGAGGTCACGACGGCACCGTGGCAGCGGCCCCATAAGTGCTTAGCCAGGGTATGTGCGGCTGACACCGGGCTTGCTGAAAACTCAATTTCCGGCTCTCCCGCCACACGGCTCAATGTAATCCAACGGGCGCTAGGCGCTTCATTGGCTACATCCTGCTCGCTAAACGCCTGCCAAAGCGCGTGTGCCTCTAATGAACGCCCGTGAAGTAGCGCCACCAAAGGCAGCCAGGCTTCTGCCTGCTCACGCTCAAGACCGGTCTGTTTATCGGGATCAAGACTTTCACGCAGAATATCGCTGATGCTTTCCAGGCAGCGTGATAGCGAAGCGAACATCACCAACAGCTGCTGCGCCTGCTCACGCAGGGCATCGGGCACCTGGCCTTTCTCAAAGCGCGATTGATGGGTGGCTTCTTCGTCGGCTAGACCGTTTGACCGCCCTGCCAATTGATGTCCCATGCTAAACACATCACCGAGCGCAGGCTCCAAGCCATGAATCAGCTCTGGCAAACTCACCAACAAACGAGCCACCGTGGGCTGAGCCGCCAACCCTTGATGAAGGTCGGTCAAACTGCTTTTCAGGGTTTTTAGCCAGCGCAAGCAGCCGTGCACCGCAAAGCGATGAGCAAAATGGGAAAGCGCTTTTTCCGGCAGGTGATGCCCTTCATCAAAGACAAAAATACAGTCTGCCGGATCAGGCAAAATAGCACCGCCGCCCAAGGCCAAATCGGCCAACACAAGGTCGTGATTGGCGACGATCACATCTGCATTTTCAAGCTCACGGCGGGAGCGAAAAAACGCGCAGGCACCAAAGTGGCCGCAGCGTCTGCCGGTGCACTGACGATGGTCCACCGTCAGCCGCCGCCAGTGGGCATCGTCTATTGCTTCTGACCAATTATCGCGATCACCCTCCCATTCGCCCTGCCCATAGGCTTGCGCCATATCGCTGGCAATCACGGTAAAGTCACTGCTTTGGGTTTGCAGCGACTGCTCAAACAGCGAGAGCGTTGGGTTGGGCTCAGTTCCTTCCAGCGCCTGATCCAGGCGTGCTACGCAAACATAGCGTCCGCGCCCTTTGGCTAATGCATAGCGAAAAGCAATACCGCTGTGGCTAGCCAAGGAAGGCAAGTCCTGATTAAGCACCTGCTCTTGCAGCGCCACCGTTGCCGTTGAAATGATCAGTCGCTTTCCACGGGCTTTAGCAATCGGCAAGGCCGCGATCAGGTACGCCAGTGTTTTACCCGTGCCTGTGCCTGCTTCAAGCACACACACATGGGTATCGCTGACGCGCTTGCCTTCGCTGTCGCTTTCGATATTGCCGAGCGTACGTGCAATTTCAGCGATCATCATACGCTGTCCGTAGCGTGGTGTTAGCTCAAGGGTTTCCACCACGCGACGATAAGCAGTTTGAATTTCGCTTTTAAGGGCTGTATCCAGCATGCGGTTTAGAGCATACCTTCTGGCGGATGCACGCAGGGTAACTTGTCGTTAACATAGCGTTCAATTTCCGGCAACGAGAACGCATCCTCTTCACCGACGAAGCTAATTGAGACCCCTTTCGCTCCTGCGCGGCCAGTACGGCCAATGCGGTGCACGTAGTCTTCCGGGTCTTCAGGCAGGGTGTAATTGATGACGTGGCTCACATCTTCAATATGAATCCCACGGCCAGCAACATCAGTGGCAACCAGCACCTGAATCTCCCCTTCACGGAAGCTTTCCAGGGTTTTGATACGCTGATTCTGAGGAACATCGCCCGATAGCATGGCAACGCTCACCCCCGCCTTCCTCAACAAATCATCCAGCTTGCGCACTAAATCACGACGGTTACCAAACACCATGACGCGCTCAAAGCTTTCCTGCTGCAACAAATTGACCAGCAACCGCTGCTTGTCATCATCGGACACCAGGTAAACCCGCTGATCGATATCCGCCTGGTTTTCAACCGTGACTTCAATTTCAACGTGGGCAGGATCAAGGGTCCATTGGCTAGCAAGACTTAAGATGTCGTCAGTAAAGGTCGCTGAGAAAAGGAAGGTTTGACGCTCCTCTTTTTTCGGCGTGTAGCGAATTATCCGCTTCACATCAGGAATAAAGCCCATCGATAGCATACGATCGGCTTCATCCAGTACCAGCACTTCGACTTCGCTGAGATCGATATCGCGCTTCTGATGGAAATCCAGCAGGCGCCCTGGCGTTGCCACCAGAATATCGATTTTGCTACCCAGGCTTTCACGCTGCTTTTGATAGTCCATGCCACCAACGACGCTAGCGACATTGAGCTGGGTAAAGCGCGATAACGCTTTGGCATCTTTTTCAATCTGCAGTGCCAGCTCGCGGGTTGGGGCAATAATCAGCGCCCGTGGCGCACCTGGCTTTTGACCGCTGGGTGTTGGCTCTTCCAAAAAGTACGCCATCACCGAGATCAAAAAAGCCGCGGTTTTACCGGTTCCCGTTTGCGCTTTGCCGACAATATCGCCACCTAAAAGCGTTTGGCGCAGGGCCTCAGCTTGTATAGGCGTGCAGTATTCAAACCCTTGGGCATGAATAGCGCGCATTAATGGCAGCGGCAGATCAAAGTCATGAAAGCGCCACTTGCCGGCCACGGCGGGCACCTGAAACTGACGAAGATCCCAGCTCGACTGGCGACGACGCGGTTTCCGACGGCGACGTTTTGGCTTGCGGTTCTGGGCCGGTGCTGTGGTCTGTTCCGACTCGCTCATAGGCTGTCTATCTGTCCATTGCTGTGGAGGTTAGGCATCACGAAGTGCGCATTGTACCAGGGCTTGGCGATAAGAGCGCGTCCTGCTGTCGAAGGAGTCCCAAGGCCTGTTAGAATAGCCGTCAAATTGACGTAAGGAGCGCGACATGACGCGTAAGAAAAAAACTCGTTCACTGGCCGACAAGGTGACTATTCGTACCGGTCGGCGCAAGGATTATAAAAAATGGCGCCATGACAACCCTGATCAAGTTGCCCCATCGCGCCGTTTTGTAGCTAAAAAACAGCAGCAGCGCAAGCTTCAGGCGGTGCGAAAGCTTGCTCGTCAGCAGAGCGGCCAAGAGATAGCAATTCATCCTGATCAACCTAGTAACAGCAGTGATAGCCACCGGGGGGACGACTCGTAATGCGTTTGGTCTCATTCAACATTAATGGCATCCGGGCACGTCTTCACCAGCTACAGGCATTGATCGACACCCAGCAGCCTGACGTGATTGGGCTGCAGGAAACCAAGGTACAGGATAGCGAGTTTCCTCTCGCCGACGTGGAAGCCATGGGCTACCACGTCTTTTATCATGGCCAGAAAGGCCACTACGGCGTTGCCTTAATGTGCCGCCAGGCGCCTCAAGACGTCTTCTACGGTTTCCCCGACGATGACGAAGATGCCCAGCGCCGCATGATAGGCGTTCGGCTACTGGCCGAAGATGGCGACACCGTTACGGTATGGAACGGCTACTTCCCTCAGGGTGAAAACGTCGCTCATCCGACTAAATTCCCTCATAAAGAGCGCTTTTACGGCCAGTTAGCACGCCTGCTTAAGGATCAGCATCGCCCTGATGAGCGGTTGGCAATCATGGGTGATTTTAATATTTCACCTGAAGACCAAGATATCGGCATCGGTGAAGCTAATCGGAAGCGCTGGCTGCGCGAAGGCAAAACCAGCTTTCAACCCATCGAGCGCGAATGGCTTGAAGGGATTAAAGCCTGGGGCCTGACCGACAGCTATCGTCTCTGCTATCCGCACAGCGATGATCGCTTTAGCTGGTTTGATTATCGCTCCAAGGGCTTTAACCAAGACCCTAAGCGTGGCCTGCGTATTGACTATATTCTAGTGACCAAAACGCTGGCCGAAGGGGTCACCGGCGCAGGTATCGATTACGACCTGCGCGGCATGGAGCGCCCTTCTGACCACGCGCCAGTCTGGAGTGATTTTGATATTCCCCTTAAACCTTAACTGCCAAACTAATTAAAGCTGGCCAGCCACGCCTCCGCCTCATCGTCACCCAGTTCAGAGGCGCGGGCAAATGCTTGCTTGGCTTGCTCCTCCTCCCCCCAAGCGTAAGCAAGCTGGCCATAAACGCGCCAATCAGCCGGTGACTGCGTGTACAAGGCGACAGCGTGCCAGGCATTCAGCGCATTCTCCACGTGCTTCGCCTGCTGCCAAGCGCTCGCTAGTAAGCGCAAATTTGACTCATCGCGCACCACATCACCTGCCTGTAGCGCTTGGTCAAGATGCTCTGCCGCCCGTGCCGGTGTTCCGCCAGCCAAATGCAGCTGAATCAACAGCCAGCGATCTTCGGACTGGGTTAATTTCCCCAACTGCCATGCCATCTCCCATAGGCCAGCGGCAATACCCGCTTGACCCGCCTGCTGGGCGAGCCCAGCCGCCTGGCGCCAATCCGAGGCGTCACTGTTAACATCCAACCCCTCTAATAAGTGAGCCAGCGCCTGATCACTTTGCCCTGCATTACGGTAAACCACCATCACCAGGGTTTGCTGCTCTTCGCTTAGCGCTTCATTAGACTCAGATATTGGTTCGAGCGCTTGATCAAGCCAGCTGGCGGCCTCCTCCCAGCGCTCCTGCTGGGCCAACAAGCGAGTCAACTGCCACATAGCAGTGTGTGCTTGGTCGCCTGCTGGGGCGCCGTCAAGCCATTGAGTAAACAGCTCAATGGCCTCATCTCGCTGTCCGGCGGCACGCCGTAACGAAGCTTCTTCACGCAGCCACCGGGAGGCTTGGGAACTATCAACACCGCTCAATTGACGGGCAATCGCCAACCGGTCTGCCGCCGCGCCAGGCTGCTCCTGACGAACCAGGGCACCTGCCGCTAACTGCTGGTAAAGCGCGCTGGCCCAGCGGTCAGCTTGATTGCCACCTGACAATCGCTCAGCCTGGGCGGTTGCCCGCTCAACGACACTGGCTAATGCGCCCTCCTGGAGCTGGGCCTGCAACGCGTTGAGATCAGCAATAACATCGCTCCGGAGCGCAGGGCTGGCTTGCGCCAATAACGGCCAGACGCTTAATAATAAAATCGTTAAAAGATGCTTCATAGCGCTACCTCAACTGAAACTCGATCCGCTGGGTGGCATTGCGCAACTGATCACTGGGCTCAAATTGCCATTTGGCAATCGCTTCCTGGGCAGCTTCTTCAAACACACGACGCGGCTGTGCATTCGTCACCTGAATAGAGGAAGGATCCACGCTACCATCGCGACGAATCATAAACGTCACTTCTACAAAGCCTTCCATTCCGCGTCGCTGCGCTCGCGTTGGGTACGTTGGATCAACACGGCTAGTCGGCGTGGCTTGACCAACACTTACCGGCTCATTTGAAGGCGCTGGCTGAGGTTCTGGTGCGGCCTCACGCTCAGCACTCACCGCGTCGGTTGTGCTAGAAGCACTTGGCGTGGGTTCAGCCGGACGTTCTTGCGGCGCTGGCTCCGGTGTCGGCGCAGGCTCTGGTGCTGGCTCAGGGGTAGGCTCAGGAGTCACTTCGGTTAACTCCGGCAGCTCACTATCCATTTCAATCGGCTCAATGGGATCATCCGGCAGCTCCACTTCCGGCATGCTAATCGCACTGTCTGACACAGGCGGAGGCTCTGGCACCGGCATGGGCGGCGGGGCTTGCTGCGGCGCTACCTCGGCAGGTTGAGGCGCAGGCGCCTCCTGTTCAGGCGCCACCTCAGGGGCTTCCACCATAGTCATTGCCATGCTCATGGTCAGCTCTTCAGGCTGTTGCTCAGGCGGCGCTACCAGTTGCGCTAGCAGCCAAAAGAGCCCCACTGCCAGTACAATACCTCCCAATAGCGACAGCGTATGACGGATCATGGCGCACTCCGACTCGCCGCCACCGCGATCTGGTCAACCCCCGCCTCACGCAGACGATCCATGACTTCAATCAGCAGCCCCGTGGTGGACTCACGATCCGCCTGAATCACCACTGAGCCATCCTCGCTTAACATGCCAGCGACCTGCTCTCCTACCCGATGCACGTCCACCGGGCTTCCATCTACCCATACCGCACCTTCAGGGGAAACCGCTACCAGCACCTGAGCGTCCGGGCGCGGCGTCGCAGCGCTGGATTCCGGGCGATCAATCTCCACTCCACTCTCTTTGACAAAGCTGGTGGTCACGATAAAGAAAATCAGCATGATAAACACTACGTCGAGCATCGGCGTAAGGTTCACCTCATTACTCTCAGCGGTCGCATCTATAGAACGGCGTCTACGCATCACTTTCCTCCACTGCCCGCGCCAATCGATCATGTAGCCGCTGGTCTTCACGACGAATTACGTGCTCTAAACGACTGATAAATAAAAGCCCTACCACCGCAATGGCCATACCCGTCAAGGTCGGCAGGGTTGCCCGGGCAACCCCATCGGCCATGGCGCGGGCCTGATGGGTCTCGCTCAGTGACAGGCTATCGAACACACTGATCATCCCGGTCACCGTACCTAGCAAACCCAGTAACGGACAAAGCGCTACCAAAAGCTTGAGCCACGGCAGCGGCTTGCGCAGTTTAGCCACCAGCGCCTCCGCCCAGACCTGGCGTAGCGTACGGGCGCTCCAACTGCGGTGGTCACTGCGCGCTGCCCAGCGATGCAACAGCTGGCGACGGGCAATGCGCCACGTAATCCGGTAGTACCACCAGCGCTCCATGGCCATAGCGAAGACCAGCACGGCCACCACTGCCAGCACCACCAGCACGGCGCCACCCGCCTCGACTAAACGCTCAACCGGCTCAAGCCAAAGAGGAAGTTCAAGCATTTTAATTCACCACGGGCGTATCAACAGGCGTGGGAGCGGAAGAGTGCGACTCCAAATGATCCGCTAATGTCGCGCTCGCCTGCCCCTCAATAACATGGGTCAAATAACGACTCCGGCCTGCCAGCGCGGTCTGCACAAACAGCAACGGAACAGCTGTAATCAACCCCAATACCGTTGTGACCAATGCTTGGCTAATACCTCCCGCCATCAGCTGCGGATCACCGGTGCCAAAGACTGTAATGGCCTGGAAAGTAACGATCATGCCGGTCACCGTACCAAGCAAGCCGAGCAGCGGTGCAATGGCCGCCAGCAGTTTGACGATCGGCTGACTGCGCTCCAACCTTGGCAACTCCGCCAAAACGGCCTCATCCAACCGCGCCTCCAAGGCCTCAGGCGTTTGATGCTTATCCATGCCTTCAAAGCGCAGTAAAACACGCCCCAGCGGATTATTAGCCTGCAATTGGTTTAGCGATTGCCGTTGACGATTTACCCGAACGCTGACTAACACTAAATAAAGATACTGCCCCAGCCCGACAATCATCCCCAATATACCCAGCGCCACGACCACGTACCCCACATAGCCACCCTGGTGGAATCGCTCCCACAGGCTGGGGCGCTGAGCCAATGCTCGCAATACGCTACCTTGGGTGGGGTCGACGGCAAACACACGGCTTTCACCCTGATAGTAGTCGGGCAGCAGTGCGCCAATTTCCTGGGGAGTACGGGGCAACACCGCTAGGCCACCATCGTCACCGCGTTCTAAAAGTGCTCTCTCGGTAAAGGCAGCAAAATCACCGAGCCGAACCAACTCCTGCGGCTCCACCTCGCCATTAGCATCGGCGACGGGCAGTGTGAGCCGCTCGGCACGGCCGGTGCTGGCGGTTAATGCCGCCAGGCGATCCACCACGTCCTCCAGCTGATAGCGCTCAAGCACTTCTACGTCATCCAGGCGCGGAGGAAGCGCGTCTTCACTGAGAGTTAACAAACTCTCGACACCTAAGGCATTGCGAAGCTCTGAGCTATGCCGAGCAAGGCTCGCCAGCAAACCTGACAGTGCTTCGCCCTGCTCGGCTTGGCGTTCGGTTAGTTCGCTCGCCTGCAAGGCTTGCTCTGCCTGCTGAGCCTGTAATGCTTCATACTGCTGCTGAGCATCTTCATGCTCTGCACGTGCCTGCTCAAGGGCGGCTTCTAGCGCCTGCTGATCATCAAGAAACCCCATTAAACGCTGTTGATCGCGCACTTGTGCAGCTTCACGCGCTTCCCGTAGTGACATCGAGCTATCTGTTTGCGCCATGGACAAACCACTGATCGCCACCATCCCCAGCAGAGCACTGACATACCCCAAACGACGTACCATTGCGCAATAACGGCTCATGGTTGCTCTCCCTGCAAGTCATTGGCACTAATCGAGAGCGGCAAGGTTAATAGCTCTGGGGCGCGCTGATCTTCCGCTATACGTAAGCCATTGCGCACTTCACGCAGGTAGTTATCTGCCAGCGGCTGCCACTCACCCTCTTCAGCGCTCCACACACCGCCTTGGCGACCATCGGGAGTGAGATAATAAAAGCCAATACGACCGATACGCAGGAAATCCACCTCTCGTGTACGCTCCTCTTGACGCAGGCGCCCGCGCCAGCTGTCGATATCCCGTCCATAGTCGAGCTCAACACGCCACGCTTCGAGCAACCCACTAATACGCTCGATAGTGTTTTCGCCCTGCTCATCCGGCTGGCGTTCAACCCGTGCTAGACGCTCCTCGCGTAGAAAAGGCAGGTCACGCTCAATCCAATGGGTAAGCTGTGCAGCCATATTCTGTTCAATCAACGGCAGCGCTGCACGGGTCTCTTCCAGCGTATTTAATGCAGTGTCTAGACGGTGCTGACGCTCAGCCTCATCGGCCAGGCGCGCGGTTAAAGAGGCATTATCAGCCTGCAATTGACGAGTATCCCGCTCTAAACGGCGCAACTCTTCCAACTGAGCACGCGTTTGCTCGTCGGCAGCATCAATTTGCTCCTGTAGCGCCGCTTGAATTTGTTGGGCTTCCACGCTTTGAGTCGCTTGAGCTACTGCTTGTTCACTTACCAGCAGCGAGGCAGCGACCAGCACTCCGGCTAGGCACCCCCCACGCAAGGCAAAGAAAGGCCTTTTCAGCACGTCAACACTCCGTCACTGATAGCGGCCAGTAGCCACTGGTCGCTAGAATCTAAGTAGGTATAAGAACGATTTGCGTTTATCATTTACGCTCCATAGCCTACCATTAAAATAATAAATGACAATACTTATCATTAACTAACAAACTATTTTGTCTTTTGTGGAAATAAAAAAAGGCGCCCATCGGCGCCCCTTGTCACTTCATTATTATCGGTGTTAATTACTAACGGCGATGTACTCTTTTGTCAGCGGCGCCAGCGGAAGCTGCCAAGCCTCTTCACGAGTGAGCCATCTTGCTTCAGCAATTTCAGCTGCCGCTTCAACAGGCTCATCAATCACAAGACTAAACAGATACGCCTCAAGCATCACCCCCGGCTCATTGGCCGCTGGCGCACTGCGCATACCTAACGGAGAGAGCTGGTCGCTATTTACACTCAAGCCCAACTCCTCCTTTAGTTCGCGGCAAAGCGCTTCTAATGCAGTTTCACCCGCGTCGATCTTGCCACCTGGTTGCATAAAGAAGGATGTGTCTCGCTTACGCACCAATAGCAAACGCCCATCAGGGTCACTCACCACAGCAGCGGCAATTTTTAAAACGCTTGCTGCACTGTCTGACATAATCTCTCCTTGAAGACGCCCGCTTAACTCTAGCACCACTAACTCGTCATGAGATTAAAACGCCCAGTCGTCATCTTCAGTGGCAACCGCTTTGCCGATAACGTAGGAAGAACCGGAGCCAGAGAAGAAGTCATGGTTCTCATCGGCATTGGGCGAAAGCGCCGCCATAATGGTGGGGTCAACGTCGGTCACACTGCTGGGGAACAGCGGTTCGTAACCAAGGTTCATCAGCGCCTTGTTAGCGTTATAGTGCAGGAATTTCTTAACGTCTTCAGTTAGCCCCACCTCGTCATATAGCGATTCGGTGTAGCGCACTTCGTTGTCATAAAGCTCCAGCAGCAGCTCGTAGGCGTAGTCTTTGACCTCTTGCTGACGCTCAGGCGTAGCTTCCGCTAACGCCAGCTGGAATTTGTAACCAACGTAGTAGCCGTGCACTGCCTCATCGCGAATGATCAAACGGATCAGGTCGGCGGTGTTAGTCAGCTTCGCATGGCTTGACCAGTACATCGGTAGGTAAAAGCCAGAATAGAACAGAAACGACTCCAGGAATACGCTGGCAACTTTGCGCATCAGCGGATCATCTGAGTGGTAGCGCTCTAAAATAAGCCGCGATTTTGCCTGTAGCGTGGGGTTCTCTTCGCTCCAGCGGAACGCATCGTCTACATCGCGGGTTGCGCAGAGCGTGGAGAAAATCGAGCTATAGGAGCGCGCATGCACCGACTCCATAAAGGCAATATTGGTATAGACCGCTTCTTCATGGGGCGTACGGGCATCTTCCATCAACACCGGCGCGCCGACGCTGCTCTGAATCGTATCCAGCAACGTTAAACCGGTAAATACGCGAATAGTCAGCTTTTTTTCTTGCTGGGTCAGCGTATTCCACGACTGGATATCGTTAGACAGCGGCACTTTTTCAGGCAGCCAGAAATTGCTGGTCAGACGGTTCCACACTTCCAGATCTTTATCGTCCTGAAGCCGATTCCAGTTAATCGCGTTAACACGCGATAAACGTTGCATTGTATTCATGGCATTACTCTCAAAACTGGACATTCAATAACAGACACGAAGATAAGACGCTTGGCGGATTACAGCGTGCACGACACACAGCCTTCCACTTCGGTGCCTTCTAGCGCACTTTGGCGCAGGCGGATGTAATAAAGGGTTTTAATGCCCTTCCGCCAGGCGTAAATCTGCGCTTTATTGATATCCCGCGTACTGGCGGTATCCGGGAAGAACAGGGTCAGCGATAGGCCCTGGTCGACGTGTTGCGACGCTTCCGCATAGGTATCGATGATTTTCTCTGGGCCAATTTCATAGGCATCCTGGAAATAATCGAAATTCGCTTCATCCAGGAATGGCGCTGGGTAATAAACGCGCCCTAATTTACCTTCCTTACGGATCTCAATTCTCGCCGCCACGGGGTGAATGCTAGACGTGGAATTATTGATGTAAGAGATCGAGCCAGTCGGAGGAACCGCCTGTAGGTTACGGTTATACAGACCATGGGCCATGACCGAAGCTTTGAGCTCCTGCCAATCCTGCTGAGTAGGCAACGCAATACCGCTACGCTCAAATAGCTCACGCACTTTATCGGTACGCGGCAGCCACGCCTGGTCGGTGTACTTATCAAAGAAGGCGCCCGAGGCATAAGTAGAATCCGCGAAACCTGCAAACGTATCGCTATGCTCGATAGCCAAGCGGTTAGACGCACGGATTGCATGGAACGCCACACAGTAGAAGTAGAGATTGGTAAAATCCAGGCCTTCGTCAGAACCGTAGTGGATATGCTCTCGTGCCAGGTAGCCGTGCAGGTTCATCTGTCCCAAGCCAATCGCCCGAGACTGCGCATTGCCTTCAGCAATGGAGGGCACGCTGCGCAGGTTACTCATTTCCGACACCGCCGTTAGGCCGCGAATGGCAATTTCCACGCTGGTACCGATATCCCCTGAATCCATTACCTTGGCAATATTCATGGAGCCCAGGTTACAGGAGATATCCTGGCCCACATGGCGGTAGCCAAGGTCTTCATCGTATTCGGTAGGCGTGTTGACCTGCAGAATCTCAGAGCAAAGGTTGCTCATATTGATACGGCCGGCGATCGGGTTGGCACGATTAACCGTGTCTTCAAACATAATGTACGGGTAGCCCGATTCAAACTGCAGCTCGGCCAACACTTGGAAAAATGCTCGCGCATTGATCTTGTGCTTGCGAATGCGCGCATCCGCTACCATTTCCTGATACTTCTCGGTAACGCTGATATCACCAAACGGGACGCCATAAACGCGCTCCACATCGTAAGGTGAGAACAGGTACATATCATCGTTGCGCTTGGCGAGCTCAAAGGTAATGTCTGGAATCGTCACGCCCAATGAAAGCGTTTTGATGCGCACTTTCTCGTCGGCGTTTTCCCGTTTGGTGTCCAGAAAACGCAGAATATCCGGGTGGTGAGCGTTTAGATATACCGCCCCTGCACCCTGACGAGCTCCCAACTGGTTAGCGTAGGAGAACGCATCTTCCAGCAGCTTCATAATCGGGATAATGCCCGATGACTGGTTCTCAATACGCTTGATAGGCGCACCGGACTCACGAATATTGGTCAACAGGAACGCAACGCCGCCGCCACGTTTGGAGAGTTGCAAGGCAGAGTTAATCGCTCGACCAATGGACTCCATATTGTCTTCAATACGCAGTAAGAAGCACGACACCAGCTCCCCACGCTGCCGCTTGCCGCAGTTCAAAAAAGTCGGCGTCGCCGGCTGGAAGCGCCCGCTGATAATTTCATCGACTAATGATTTGGCGAGGGTTTCATCGCCACGGGCAAGCGCCAATGCCACCATGCACACACGGTCTTCATAACGCTCTAAATAGCGTTTGCCGTCAAAGGTCTTGAGCGTATAGCTGGTGTAATACTTAAAGGCGCCAAGAAAGCTCGGGAAACGAAATTTATACGCATAGGCCTGTTCAAATAGCGACTTTACGAAGGCAAAACTGTACTGAGCCAGCATTTCAGCTTCGTAATACTGCTCTTCCACCAGGTAATCGAGCTTCTCTTCGAGCGAGTGAAAGAACACCGTGTTCTGGTTCACGTGCTGCAAGAAGTACTGGCGCGCCGCTTCACGATCTTTATCCAGCTGTAGTTTGCCATCGGCACCGTACAGATTAAGCATGGCGTTCAGCGCATGATAATCCAATGTACGCGCTTCAGAAGTCGCCGCAGGCCGTTTTGCCTCAACATTTTTTGTGGCTGAGTTGCTCGCGGCTACGTTGTTAGTGGCTACGTTTGTCGTTTCCAAAACTCTTCTACTCCTTTGCGAACATTGGCGACATCGTCATCGGTGCCCAACAGTTCAAATCGATACAGCAGCGGCACGCTGCACTTTTTCGCGATGATGCGCCCAGCAAGACCATACGCATCCCCAAAATTGGTATTTCCCGCGGCAATCACTCCCCGCAGGAGACTCCGGTTATGCGTATCGTTGAGAAAATGAATCACCTGCTTGGGTACCGCACCCTGGACACTGCCCCCACCATAGGTGGGAGTCATTAAAATATAGGGCTGTGTGGCACGTAAGACAGGCTCATCTCGGCCTAGCGGCAGCCGGGTCGCAGCGAAACCAAGCTTTTCTACAAAACGATGGGTATTACCTGATTTAGTAGAAAAGTAAACCAAGCTGCTGGCCACGGGTGTTACTTGATAACTCGCCAGCATTATATTGGCTTACGCCAGGGCTTGGATGCGATCTGGGCGGAAGCCAGACCAGTGATCTTCGCCTACCACGACAACCGGAAGCTGACGATAGCCAAGCGCTTCCACTTGCTCTTGAGCACCGGACTCAGCGGTAATATCAATAACTCTATATTCAAGCCCTTGCTTGTCTAAAGCACGGTAGGTAGCGGTGCACTGAACGCAAGCTGGCTTGCTATAAATTTGAATTTCCATGACCGTTTTTCCTTTTCATAGCGGCGTTTTTCAGGTAGAGCACATGTAGTGCTCTGCCTCTCTAGAATATACAACGCATACTATATATAGACCATCAGAAAATCAATTCACGCATATGTGGTATTTTTCATCCACAGGTTATTGACAGCAAGTGCCCAATACTATCCCCACAAACGAAAAAACCGCCCACAAAAAAGTGGGCGGTTTTATACAGCGCCGTACAGCGGCGCCGCTAAGGCATTACAGCAATATCAGGCAATCGCAGCCTGGTAACGACGCTCAACGTCTTCCCAATTAACAACGTTAAAGAACGCTGCAATGTAGTCAGGACGTTTGTTTTGATACTTCAGGTAGTAGGCATGCTCCCAAACGTCCAAACCTAGCAGCGGCGTATTGCCGTGCATCAGCGGGCTGTCTTGGTTAAGCGTGTTTTCTACTACTAACTTCTTCTCAGGGGTAACGGAGAGCCATGCCCAGCCGCTACCAAAACGACCTACGGCCGCTTTTTTAAACTCTTCTTTAAAAGCATCCAAGCCGCCCAGCTCAGCGTCGATAGCCTTGGCTACATCGCCCTGGGGGTTTCCACCGCCGTTTGGCGACATCATCTGCCAGAACATGGAGTGGTTAGCATGACCGCCGCCGTTATTGATAACCGCTTGGCGCTTAGCTTCTGGAACACGGTCCAGATTAGCAACCAGCTCTTCAACAGGAACATCTTCAAGCCCTGTGCCTTCCAGCGTCGCATTCAGGTTGTTGATGTAAGTTTGATGGTGACGAGAGTGGTGAATTTCCATCGTCATTGCATCGATATGTGGCTCGAGAGCGTCATATGCGTACGGCAGTTCGGGTAATGTATGTGCCATATCATCATCTCCTTGAGTGGCTTTCGTTGCTTTCAACTACTTATGTGCGGTCACTCCGCAGCATTTCAACCACCGAGGTGGTTTTTCTTATCCATTGCCCCAGTACTTTAGTCAACTATAGCCAGTTTACCTAATGCATCAGGCACAAAAAAGCCGACTTCTGGCGAAGCCGGCTCACACCTTATGATCAATCAGGTGCTTACAGCTTGCTCTCAAGCTCCGGCAGCAGCTCAAACAGATCGCCTACCAGCC
>NZ_REBQ01000227.1 GCF_007692655.1 Halomonas sp. | reverse complement strand
TCATCGTCCAGCTCATTCGCGCGCTTGGCAGCTGCTCTGCTTTCTGTGCGTTCCGTGTACTCCTTGAACACCTCATTTGGCGGGATATTTTCC
The DNA here is from genome assembly GCF_007692655.1 of Halomonas sp. GTDB lineage: Bacteria > Pseudomonadota > Gammaproteobacteria > Pseudomonadales > Halomonadaceae > Vreelandella. The sequence continues at coordinate 10,495 of NZ_REBQ01000227.1, read as the reverse complement.
TGCATCATTTCCCACCAGAGGTAGCTGCTGACCAGCACGTCCGCTGCGCTGAATTGTTCGCCGCAGATGAACGGACTCTGTTCCAATGCCCTTTCCAGGGTCTTGATACTGTCTCCCAAGCGACCACAGCCGACGGCCTGTGCGTTATTGTCATCGATATTCCAACCGTAAGCCTTAGCGCTGGTCGCCATCTCAAAGGGGCCTGCCATGAAAAACAGCCACCGATAGTACTCCCCACGCTGAAAGGAACCTGGTGGAGGGGCCAGTTGCTTATCTGGAAACTGATCCGCTAAATAGGCGCAAATGGCTGCCACTTCGGTCACGACTGTATTGCCATGCTGGATGGCAGGCACCTTACCCATAGGATTAATGGCTAGGTACTCTGGAGCTTTCATCTCCGCGCCGTATTCCAGGGCCTTTACCGTGTAGGAAACACCCAACTCTTCTAGCATCCAACGTACTACACGTCCGCGGGACATGGGGTGAGTATAAAACGTCAGTTCTGACATGCCGATCTCCTTGTTCAGTCAATGGTTAAGGTGATACTAGGGACTGCGAGACCAGACTAATTTGTAAATAGGTGAGAACTTGTCCTAAATAAACAAAGCAATCCACTTTTTTCTGCAAGGTTTATGAATTGGTGCCAAGGAGAAGTCGGCTATGGCAGGTCCCACCATACGCGTACTTGCTGTGCTTGAGTTATTACAGGCTCATGGCCAAATGGGCGGTGCAGAGCTGGCCGAACGCTTAGGCGTCAATCGGCGCACCATCCGGCGTTACATTATGCTGCTTGAGGACATGGGCGTCCCGGTGCTGACCGAACAGGGCCGCTATGGAGGCTACCGCTTAGTCGCTGGGTTTAAGCTGCCGCCGATGATGTTTAACAACGAGGAGACCCTCGCCATCTCCTTGGGGTTACTGGCCGCCCGCCAGCTTGGGCTTGCGGATGCCGCGCCCGCGATTGCCAGTGTGCAGGCAAAACTAGAGCGTGTAATGCCCGCCAATCTTAAAAGTCGCGTGCGGGGTGTGAGTGATAACACCCGAGTGATTTTGCCCCAGCGCGAACCTAGCCTGGATAACCGTGCACTTGAAACGCTCACCAAGGCCGCTGAAGTCGCATGTAGTGTTGGCTTTATCTACCACTCACCACAACACGGTACGATAGAACGCAAGGTTGATCCCTACGGATTGGTTTTCCAACAGGGGCGATGGTACGTCACTGGCTTTTGCCACCTCCGGAAGGCGATGCGATCGTTTCGGCTGGATCGTATCAGCAGCGTTCACCTACTCACCGATACATTTATAAGACCTGCCAATTTCGATGCGGCGGATTTTTTGAGCGAAAGTCTGTCGTCCTGGGGGCCATCCCACGAGGTGACGTTAATACTGCACACTGACTTAAACGTTGCTAATACCCTCTTTGATTTCCAAGTAGGCTGTGTGGAAAAGATCGAACAGATCGAAGATGGGCTATTGCTGAACACCCGAACCGACAGCTTCGAGTGGTTTGCCTGTTGGCTGGCACAGCTCCCGTTCCGCTTCACTATCCTCGAACCAGATGGCCTGAAAGATGCCTTGCGCGAGCATGCCAATCATTTACTGGCAAGCTGTGAGTCCCCTTCGGCGTCAGCAAGCGTTATATGATACGCAATCGAGACTCGTAGGAACCGGGGGCACCAACGCTCTTAATCTTAATCTATGGTAAGACTTGTTAGCTCATCAGGTGTTAGTCTGTTTATCAAACAACTATCAACACAGACTAATACATGCAGAAGTCCTTTAGACGCCCCCATCGTCTTGCTCTGGCGACGCTGGCTCCGCGCATTTTTGCTTTTTCCCATACCTTCGGGCTAACCGTTTGGATAGCAGTAGTAGAGGGCAGTGGCTGGTCCCTGATTCTACCAGGGCTTTTACTGCTATTATGGCCTGGAGTGGCATACGCTTACGCAACACTCGCACGCAACTCTAAACTCGCCGAGTTCAGAAACCTCCTCTGCGACAGCCTGCTATTTGGTTTTTGGTGCAGCGTGCTAGATTTTTATGTTTTAGCCACTATCACTATTTTACTTGCTTGTTTAATGAATAATTTAGTGGTCGGAGGAATGAAGCAGTTGTTTATTTCTGCTTCTCTCTTTACGTCTGCGGCACTGGGTGCAAGTGTAGTAACAGGCTTCGATTTTCGCCCTAATGTGAGTACAAGTTTAGACATCTACCAATGGGCAGGCGCTGTGGTCTATTTTTTAACCATTGGCAGGGTAACCTACGATCAAAACCGCCAGATCGGTCAAAACATTGGTGAAATAAAGTTTCGAAACCGGGTCTTTCAAGCCCTGTTAGGGATCGGTGTCATTGCTAACCGTGCAACAAATATTCATACGCTTCTGGATGACTCTCTAAGCCATCTGCATAGTAATTTCCCTGAGTATGGCTTTGCCGTTTTCTTGCAGGACCAACATCGCCTCGACGTAACAAGATACTCCGCTGTCATCGGGCTCGGCGCGGTAGATGAGGCTAACCTGAGCCACTTATTAGCCAGTTTTGATACACCCCAAGGGGAAACAATCAGACTGCCTGAAAAGAGTGAAGGCCAGCAACTGTATGCCATTTCAATGGGGGGCTTGCTAAGCCTTTATAAGGGTTGGTTGATCGTGCGGGCTCCTCAGCTCAATAGTACCTTGGAGCGGATGCTGCCGCTCTTCGTCGACCAATTGGCGGCAACCACCGAAAATAAGCTCTTGCACCTTGCGTTGAGGGAAACAGCAGAGCGCGATGGCCTTACCGGCCTTTATAACAGGGGCTTTCTCGAAGCGGCATTGAAGATAAGTATTCAAGGCAAAACACTAACACCTAACCTGGATTTTGCCTTGCTAATGATAGATGTCGATGGTCTTAAGAGGGTAAACGATCAATATGGGCACGTGGCAGGGGATCAGCTCATCACTAATGTCGCCGAACAGCTACAACCTCACTGCCGTGAGGGAGACATACTTGCTCGCTATGGCGGTGACGAGTTTGTCATCCTTTTCCCCTCAGCGGACCTATCAGCTGCAAATCGTCTGACCAATATCATCAAGACAGAACTGGAAGGCCAACGGCGTACCATCACCACCGCAATAGGTGAGAGCGTGGAATTGGAACTTCGCTTGAGCCTCGGTTGCGCCAGCTCCACCGAAGCACCCGCCGAGGAAGTGCTGATACTGGCAGATAAGCGTATGTATAAGGATAAGAACCAGCGCCGTAACCATAAACAGCGTTAATGCTCGTCTATTTACGCAATCGTCAACACACTGCTAGACACAGACTAAACTTATAGCGTCAGGTTAACCCAGTCGCCATCGCAGTGGGGCCGTATGGCGCAGAACACCATGCTCGTCCCAGTCGTCCCAACCGGCAAAAGGAATCGGCAGTTCAGCACTCAAGCTACTCAGGCGCTCAAACCAAGCCTCTTTACATCTCTCTAGGTGGCCCGTAATAGCGGACTCCTCTTGATAGCGAATGCCGCCGCCCTGAATCCCGTAGCTGACCTGTGGGGCAAGCACATCAAAGCCAACGTAGTAAAGCGATGAGAGCATGGGCCATAACCAGTGCACCATATTGCCGGCACGACCAAAGGGCTGAAAAGCTTGCTCCGGCGACCCCGTCGAAACCGATAGCAGTGCTCGCTTGCCGCGATAGTAGCCATGGTCATAACGCATACGGCTTGAGTAGCGTCCGCCATACACCATGACGCGATCAAACCACCCTTTCAAGATGGCTGGCTGAGCGTGCCACCATAAGGGAAACTGGAAAATAACCAAATCAGCCCACTCCAAGCGTGCCAGCTCACGTTGAACATCCAGCGGTAAAGAGTGTTGCTCGTAATGAGCCCGCTGCTCGTTTAGGGGATAAAAATATCCGGCATCTACTGCTGGGTGGGGATAGCGTTCAGATCGCTCAACTGGATCAAACTGCTCGGCATAAAGGTCATCCACTTCGACGGAACACCCTGTCTCCGCCAATTGCTGTAGCGCTACATCCACTAAGCCCCCATTAAACGACTGTCGTTCAGGATGGGCCAATACGATCAACACATTCATGCTGTATCCCCTCTTTCGATTGGTTCAACAACAGATTAGTCTGTTCGCATGCGATCAAACATTCCCCAAAAACAAGAGCCAGCTTTGCATGAATGAACAGCAGATAAGATGGGATGACTTACAAATCGTGCTAGCGATTGCCCAAACAGGTTCTTTGTCGGGCGCTAGCCGACAGCTAGGTGTCAGCCATGCCACCGTATTTAGGCGCTTAAGCGAGATGGAGCGCGGGCTTGGGACTACCCTTTTCGAACGCAGCCGGAGTGGGTATACCCCCACGTTAACAGGGGACGACTTGGCGGCTACCGCCAAACGCGTGCAGAGCGAAATCACTGGCGCAGAGCGCCGCGTTATTGGGCAGGATTTGAAACTCACCGGCAGCATTCGCGTGACGACTACCGATACACTTTTCGCGGGGCTGCTTTCGCCACTGTTGGCAAAATTCCGACAAGACTACCCAACCATAGCGCTGGAAGTCATTATTTCCAATCAGCTTCACAGCCTGTCGCGGCGTGAGGCGGATATCGCCATCCGCCCCACCCGTAAGCCGCCCGAGACGCTAGTTGGCCGGAAGGTAAGCGACATCACCCAATCGATTTATGGCCAAAAAGAGCATTGGCAAAATAGCTCTCTGCCACTTGATCCAGCATCATTGTCAACGGAAAGCTGGATAGGCCCGGATGTTCATCTAGGCGACGCAGCCCTTGAAAAGTGGATGATGGGTAAACACGCCAACTACCGACTGGATAGTATGCTGGGAATGCAATTGGCAGTGAGACAGGGGGGAGGCATAGCTGTACTGCCCTGCTACTTGGCCGACAAAGACGAAGCGCTGTTACGTCTTAGCGACCCTATTGAAGAGCTAAGCACACAGCTATGGCTGCTCACCCATCCCGACTTGCGCTACGTGGCGAGAATCAAGGCTTTTATGGAGGCTATAACGGAGGGTATTCGCAGCCTTGGATAACTCACTGCAGAGCGTTAATTCACTACAGCGCAGAAAATCAATAAGCAATTGCCGTATCGAAAAGAGTGGGCTCCCCTACCATTTAATTAGGCAGGGCCTTTACACCAGGGTCGTTCTCAAGAGTAAATTTTTTAAGCTGGATGGCCCCACCAACTTCCCTTAACTGCTCACCTTCTCCTGGTTTAGCAAACGCTCCTTTCCATATAGTGCATCCCACCTTCAGTTTTGCGAATACGAAATCCCATACGCTCGTATAAAGCGCGTGCAGGGTTTGTGCAAAACACACGGAGCCGGAGTAGCTTAATATTTGCTTGTTGTGTACTTTCGATGGCGAAGCGGATCGCCTGTGAGCCTAAACCATAGCACTGCCACTGCTGTTGAATTTGTAGTTCACGAATATAGTAGGCGTTTTCATCGCGACTCAAACGTAATATACCCACTGTAGAGCCATCGACGACTAACTCGTAGTTATCTAACTCTCTCCAACCCTTTTCGAATAGTGCTTCATCCCAGCGCATATCTAGCTGCGCGTAGTAGGCCGACATATTTTGGCGCGTTAAGGTTTCCGCAAATGCCTTATCGGTAGCTGGTCGAATGATGAGTTTCATCTCTCTATTCCTAATAGGATAAATACGCATTTAAAATACAAAACGCCAAGGCTGTGCCTTGGCGTTTTGATTTCTAGCTTAGCGTAACCCCTACCCCAACTGAAACGGGTAAACCGACCCAATCTTTAGCAACTGGGTCAGCTCATCCAGGGCAGCGAGTGACTCCTCCGCCAGCCGTGGGTCGGCCAGATCATCGGGGGCGAGCCGGTCGCGATAATGGCGATTTACCCAAGCGGTTAGGTCATCATAGAGCGCATCGCTGAGCAGTACACGGCCGGTGAGCGCTGCGCGTTCGGCCTCCGTCAGCACCACCCGCAGGCGCAGGCAGGCGGGGCCGCCGCCGTTGCGCATACTCTGCTTGACGTCTTTGACGATCACTTCGCTGATGGGGTTATTGCCCGCTAACAAGTGATCGTGAATCGTGCGCCACACTGCTTCGCGCTCCTGGCATTCGCCGGGCACGACCAGCGTCATGGTGCCATCGGGGTTGGAGAGCAGTTGTGAGTTGAAGAGATAAGACGCTACCGCATCTTCCAGGCTGACTGCTTCCAAAGGCACCCGCACGGGAATCAACGGCGTGGCCATTTTGGCGCGCAGCTCATCCAGTGTGCCCTCTTCATCCAGAAACGCCATTTCGTGGTAGAGCAGCACGGGGCCGTTACCTACGGCAATCACGTCGTTATGGAACACGCCCGCGTCGATGGCATCCGGATGCTGTTGAGCAAATACCGTTTGCGACGCCGATAACCCATGTTGACGGGCTACGGCTTGGCTGGCTTCCAGGGTCTGCCTGGCGGGGAAGCGTGCTGGCTCCCGCTCGCCGCTTCGCACGTCACCAAACGCTTGGCGGCCATAAACAAACAGGTGAACGCCGGGCTCACCGTGTTCACCGCATAATCGAGTGTGATTAGCGGCGCCTTCATCGGAAAAGGCGGGCGTCGCAGGCAGCACCGGGTGGTGAGCAAAGTGCTGCTGGTCACGGAAAATCGCCTGCAAGACGCGGCCAGTAGTGTGCGGCTCCAGGTAGCGGTGGAAGCTCGACTGCAGATTGGCTGGGGTGAAGTGCACCCGGCCATCTGGTGTATCAACGCTGGGGGTAATTGTGCCCGCATTCGCTGTCCACATGCTGGAAGCCGAGCATACCGCCCGTAGCAATTGCGGGGCCTCAGCGGCAGCACGGGCGAGCACCTCGCTATTGCTGCCGCTAAAACCTAGATCCCGCAGCGCGCCAATATCTGGCCGCTGTTGGGGCGGCAGCACGCCCTGAGCATAGCCCGCCTCCATCAACGACTTCATCTTCAGCAGTCCCTGCAGCGCCCCTTCCTTGGGGTTGGATACTAGCCCGCCGTGGCTCATGGACGCTACATTGCCCAACGCTAGCCCAGAGTAGTTGTGGGTAGGGCCAACCAGCCCATCGAAATTGACTTCGCGAACGGTGCTTATAGGGATAGCGCTCATAGTGTTACCCCCGGCGGCAGGGAATCAGGCATCTCCAGGCTGTCGGCTTCCATAGAGGCCACCGGATAGGCGCAGTAGTCTGCCGCGTAAAAAGCACTGGGGCGGTGATTGCCGCTGTCTCCCACGCCGCCGAAAGGCGCATCGCCAGAGGCACCGGTAGTCTGACGGTTCCAATTGACGATGCCAGCGCGGATCCTCAACAAAAAATCGTCCCAGTCGGCTTGATCACCACCGATCAGTCCAGCAGAAAGTCCGTAGCGGGTGTTATTGGCTAGCGTTAGCGCTTCATCCCAGTCACTGTAGCGGTGGATTTTCAAAAGCGGGCCGAAGTGCTCCTCGTCGGGCACATCCAGGCCGGTCACATCGATCAGTGCAGGGCTTAACAGACTGGTGTTTTCTTGCAGGCGCTGCATACGATTGATCACCGTGCCGCCCATGGCCTCCAGCGCTTCTTGAGCCTTAAGCAAGCCATCCGCGGCGGACACGCTCACCAGACCGCCATAAAACGGCGCAGGGGCTTCCTCGAACTGCCCGGCCACATGCAGCTTGGCGATCGCGTCAGAGAGTGCATCAATCAGCCGGTCACCCACCTCGCCCCTCGGCACCATCAAGCGGCGAGCGCAAGTACAGCGCTGGCCGCCGGAAAGGAATGCCGACTGCAAAATCGCTAGCACCGCTGCGCGCTGATCGGGTACATCTTTAATTACCAGCGGGTTGTTGCCGCCCAGTTCAAGGGCCAAAATTTTATCCAGCTGCCCGGCAAACTGCTGGTGCAGCATACCGCCCACCTTGGCGCTGCCGGTAAACAGCAGGCCATCAATGTCAGGGTTGCCTGCTAAGGCCTGGCCAACTGCCACGCCCCCCTGCACCAGATTAATCACGCCTGCGGGCAGGCCGGCCTCTACCCAACACTGAAGCGTTAAGTCAGCGGTAAGCGGTGTTTGATCACTGGGTTTAAACACCACGCAGTTCCCTGCCAGCAGCGCAGGCACCATATGCCCGTTAGGCAAGTGGCCGGGGAAGTTGTAAGGGCCAAATACCGCCATGACGCCATGGGGGCGGTGGCGCAGCACGGCTTTAGCGCTGCCAACCTCCTTTTCACGTTCGCCGGTGCGCTCGTTATACGCCTTAACAGAGAGCGCCACCTTGCCCACCATCGCCCCCGCCTCGGTACGCGCTTCCCAAAGTGGCTTGCCGGTTTCAGAAGCAATAGCCACGGCCAGCGCTTCACTGCGTGCTTTCAGCACCTCGGCAAACCGTTCTACCAGCGCTTGGCGCTCGGCAAAGGGGGTGCGCGCCCAGGCGGGAAATGCAGTGCGAGCAGCGTTGATAGCGGCAGCGACCTGGTCGCTGGAAGCCGACGCTCCCTGCCAAAGCAGCTGGGCAGAAATGGGATCATACTTGGAAAAAGTGTCTGCTTCGCCTGCTACCCAGGCGCCGTTGATCAGTTGCTGCTGTTGGGCGTGCATTATTCTCTCCTTCCCATTTACGTAAGGGCCTAGGTTTCCAGTAGGCGAACATGGTCGCCGGTGGTGACCCCAAGTCGCTGTGCTTCAGCGTCGCTCAGCACAATGGTGTTGTCGTCGGTGGGTGCGCGGCCTACCCAGCTTGCGGTAAAGCTCAACATCGTGGTCGTGGCGGCCAACCAGCGGCTGACACTCTCTTCCGCCGCGCTGCTGGATACTTCCACCTGATAAAGTCGTGAATTACGAATGGCCCGTACATCGTCAATGTAGGCTTCTACCGTGGGGCCACCATCGAAAATATCGATATAGCCCTCCCAACGCAGCCCCTCTTTTTTGAGCATTTCCAGCGCTGGTCGGGTGTGCCGATGCACCTGTCCAATACAGGCTCGCGCCTCTTCGGCCATAAAGGTGGTGTAGATGGGAAACTTGGGCATGAGCTCGCCGATAAAGCTTTTTTGACCCAGCCCCGTCAAGCGATCCGCTTCGTTAAAATCCATGGGAAAAAAATGCTTACCCAGGCTTTCCCAAAAGGGGCTGGTGTTATTCTCATCAAACACACCGCGCATTTCTGCCAATACTTTATCGGGGAAGCGATCACGAAACTGGGCCATAAACAGCCAGCGGGCTTTAGAAAGCAGCGCCCCATTACGTAAATGACGATTGGCTTCGCCACGGTACTCGGGACGCAGAAACAGCGAACACACTTCGGCGTCACCGGTATGGTCGGAGCTTAAAAACAGCGTATCGATGGTGCGATGTAGATCCAACTGAACCGAGGAGTGAGCCAGGGTGCCCAACCGGTAATTGTAAAACGGCACTTCGCGGCCTACCTGACCTTCAATGGCACAGCAGCCTGCCAGCTCGCCACTCGCTTCATCTTCCAGCACAAAAAAGTAGAGCCGGTCGTCTACCGGGGTGCGCTCTTCAAAGGCACTGGCGGCGGCCTCAATTTTACCGGCCAGAAACTCGCGGTTATCCGGCAATGAGGTAAACCCTACCCCTGCCTGTTGCGCAAGCGCCTGAAGCCCATCTAAATCACCACGAGCAATGGGGCGAATGCGCATTACATTTCTCCTTCATCAAGGGCGTCTACCGCAGTAGGCAGCGTCAGCGGCGCGGCGAGCACCGCCCGCCCCTCCGAGACGCCCAGTCGTTCGGCGTGCTCTGCCGATAGCATCAACTGACCTGTTGGTGACAAGGCGTAACGCGCGACGATACAGCGGAAGTTACCTAGCTTTTGATTGGCAACCAGGGCAGGCTCCGCATCCGGCAGGGCGTGTTCAGGTCGAATGCGCACCGGGTGCCAGGCTGCACTGCGGAAGGTTGCCAACCTTTCACGCTCGGCTTTGACAATGGGACCAGCATCGAAAATATCCACGTGGCGCGAACGCACGAAGCCTTCCGCCAGCATCTCCTCCAGCGCCTCTTCATGGGCCGGGTGTTCGCGGCCAATCGCGGCCCGCGCCTGGGGCGTAAGCAGCGGCAAATAGAGCGGGAACTGGGGCATTACTTCAGCGATAAAACTTTTCGAGCGTACCCCTGCAATGTGGTTCATTTCGTGAAAACTACGGGCAAAAAAGTGCTGCCCTACGCTTTCCCAAAAGGGTGACTCATTCTGCTGATCTAAATAACCGGGAAATGCGACCGCTAAGATAGCTGAAAAACGCTCCGGGTACTGGGCAATAAACATCAGCCGCGCCCGACGTAAAAGACTCTCTGCGCTGGTGCCTTTATAACGAGGATTAAGCGAAAACGCGCACAGCAGGGTGGCATCCGAGACTTCATGGGAGAGTGCTAACGTCTGCACCTCGCGGCGCACATTGAGCTGCTGCGAGGCGTGAATCAGCGTTTCCTGTCGGTAGGTGTAGTAAGCCTCATTAGCGCCCGCCTGGGCACGAATGGTGGCTGTACCGAGCACTTCCT
>NZ_REBQ01000041.1 GCF_007692655.1 Halomonas sp. | reverse complement strand
ATAGATGTTGTGAACATCATTAATCTGAAAACTCCTTAACATCCGCTCTTGGCCGATAACAGCCAAAACCAAAAAAAAGCCTACGATTTCTCGCAGGCCCTTTTTTCACAATTTGGCGCGCCCGGCAGGATTTGAACCTGCGACCCTCGGCTTCGGAGGCCGATACTCTATCCAACTGAGCTACGGGCGCTTGTGGGTGCGTATCGTAACCGTGCGGGGGCGATGTGTCCAGCCGTATGGCGCTTGAGTACCTTTAGTCAATTGACCGTTTTCCCTGGTGTGGTGCATGCTTTGGGAGCATTTCTGCACCTTCGTCCATTGGGAACATAATAAAATGAAAACATTTGCACGTAGCACGCTGGTACTGGGCATCTCACTGGCGCTGGTCAGCGCCGCGAACGCCAACGATTTTGCTGATATGGACCCCGTTACCCTGCGCTTGGCCCACGTGGTCAATGAGCAGGATGGTTTCCATATCGCCGCCACCAAGTTTGAAGAGTTGGTGGAAGAGCGCACCGACGGCAAGGTCACCATTGATATCTACCCCAACGCCACACTGGGTGACGAACGCACGCTGCTGGAAGGCATGCAGATCGGCACGGTGGATATGGGCGTGATTACCAACGGGCCGGTGGCCAACTTTGTGGAAGAGATGGCGGTATTTGAACTGCCGTTCCTGTTCCCCTCCCCGGAAGCCGCTTATGAAGTGCTTGATGGCCCCATCGGCCAGGAGCTGCTTGATAAGCTGTCAGAAGTTAACCTGAAGGGCATGGCCTACGCCGAGCGCGGTTTCCGCAACCTGACCAACAGCGAGCGGGCAATTAATACGCCTAGCGATTTAGACGGTCTGCGCATCCGCGTGATGGAGAACCCGGTTTACACCGATACCTTCCGCGAGCTGGGTGCTAATGCGATCCCCATGGCATGGACCGAAGCGCTCACCGCCATGCAGCAAGGCACCATCGACGGCCAGGAAAACCCGGTGAACGTGATCCACTCGTTCAACCTGGATGAAACCCAGAGCTACATGACGCTTTCCCGCCACACCTACGCCCCGGCGATTTTTGTGATGGGTATGCCCGCCTGGAACCAACTGCCGGAACACGCCCAAGAGGTACTGTTAGCAGCCGCCCAGGAAGCCGCCGAGCATGAGCGCCAGGTAAACGCAGAGATGGAAGCCGAGCAGTTGGCTGCGCTGCGCGAAGCAGGCATGGAGATCAACGAAACCCCGGATATGGAAGCCTTCCAGGCGGCCGTGGCGCCGGTATATGAGAAGTACGGCGAGCAGTTCGGTGATTACCTGTCGCGCATTCAGGAGGCGCTTCAGTAACTCGCCTTCCATCAAGGCACGCCCAGGTAAGGTAAACTGCTTTTATAGAAGCGGCTGGCGGCTGTTCTCGCGTGGTGAATACCACGCTTGAACGGCCGTTATGAACAAGAGGCATGCCTGATGGCTGAAACCACTAATATAAAACTGACGGCAAGGCTCAATAAGGTAAATCTCAATTTATTGTTGGTTTTTCACACCCTCTATTGGAAACGGAGTTTGACGCTTACCGCGGAAGCGCTCTGCCTGACTCAACCGGCCGTCAGCCACTCGTTGAAAAAGCTGCGTCTGTTAATGGACGACCCGCTGTTCATCAAGGGGCTGGATGGCATGCAGCCAACTCCACTTGCTCGGCAGATGGATGCGGCGGTGGCAAAAGGGCTGTTCTACTTTGATCAGGCGATTTATAGCAACAGCGAGTTTTCACCCGCCACGTCGAAACGAGAATTCCGCGTCAGCTTGGTGGATTATGTCAGCCAACAGCTGCAGCCTAAGCTTATCCAGCACTGTTTAGCGCACGCGCCAGACTTATCTTTCAACATGCTATCAAACCGCATTGCCAGCGCTGAAGGTGCTCAACAGGCCCTGCAGGAGCACGATATCGACCTGGCGATGGTGCAGCTAGAGACCTTGCCCCTTACCTCCCATCATGAGTACCTGTTTGATGATGTTATCGGCTGTGTCGGTGACGCCAAGTTTCATGGTGAGAATAGCGCTATCACCCTTGATGCGTTCTTGAGCGCCCCGCAAATAGCCTTATCCCATCGCGAGGACAGTCCACTGCTGATTAACGAAAGATTGAGGAAGCTGGGGTTAGAGCGGAAAATCGTCGCCAAGACCCCCTATATCAATCCCCTTCAGGAGATATTGGTGTCGACGAACCTGCTCTGCGTGGTGACAGAGAGTGCAGCCAAGGTGATCTGCCGTAATAACACATTAAAGTTCTACTCCCTTCCCCTGGACGTACCGGCCTTCAAAGTGTGCCTTTGCTGGGATGAACGGAAGGATCACGACTCAGGCATCCACTGGCTAAGGCAGCTAATCAGGGAGCTATTAACGCCAGCTCCCAGGGGGCATAACTAACTTCAATCCAGCGCTACCACCTTGCCAGGGTTCAACAACCACTTGGGATCAAGGGCGGTTTTTAAGCGTTTCATTAGTGCGATCTCTTCACTGGTACGGGAAATACTCAAATAATCCCGCTTTTCCAGCCCAATACCATGCTCAGCAGAAATGGAGCCGCCGTACTCTTTTAACGGCGAATAAACCAGCTGCTCAACCTGGCGACGGCTTTGTGGGCTGTCATCGCGCACCGTGATCATAATATGTAGATTGCCATCGCCGAGATGGCCAAACACCACCATTTTGCCTACTTGAGGCCACTGCGCCTGGAGTTTTTCTTCCAGAATATCCACATACGCGTTCATATGCGGAATCGGCAGACTGACATCGTAGGAGAACATCGGTTTAAGCGCTTTCACCAGCTCTTCGATATCTTCTCTTATCGCCCAGATACCTTGCCGCTGGGCACGCGAACTGGCCAGCACCGCATCCGTTATCAACCCGGCTTCCAGGGCTTTTTGTAGAATCAGCGAGAAGTGCTCGGCGTCTTGAGTTTCATCCAATCCCAAGGTTTCAATAATGGCGTAAAAGGGGGAGTCATCCGCCAAGAGGGGAGCATGCTTGCCGCTCTCGGTGGTCATCAATTTATAGTGGTTATTCCACAGCGCTTCAAAGGCACTAAGGCTATTGGCAAGCTCTTGGGAGGCAAGGCTTAGTAGCTTGGTCAAGGCATCAAACGAGGGCACCGCGACCAAGGCGGTTTGTTCGCTAGGCATATGGGGCTGCAACCGGAGCACTGCCCGCGTCACAATGCCCAAGGTACCTTCGCTACCAATAAACAGCTGTTTCAAGTCGTACCCGGCATTGTTTTTCAGCATCTTATTCAACGAGCTCACCACCGTGCCGTCACTTAGCACGGCTTCTAGCCCGAGTACTTGCTGGCGCATCATGCCGTAACGGATGACCCGTATGCCGCCCGCATTGGTGGCGATGTTGCCACCAATGGTGCAAGAGCCCCTGGCACCGAGATCGAGCGGGAACTGCATGTCGATCTCCCCTGCGGCTTCCTGCACTTGCTGAAGGGTCACCCCGGCCTGTACTTGGATAGTGGAACCAACTTGGTCGATCTCCTCTATCTGGTTCATTAGTTCCAGGGAGACCACCAGCTCTTCCGGGCTCGCCACTCCACCATGCACAATGCCGGTCATTCCGCCGTGTGTCACGACGGGCTGGTCAGCCTGATAGCATAGGGCCATCACGTTGCTGAGCTGTTCAGTGTTGCGCGGCCTTACAATCGCCTTGGCGCGACAAGGCGCTCCTGTGAACCAGTCTACGCTGCGCTGGGAAACATCGTCACCGAGCAGCACACCCGCCGAACCAACTATCGTTACAAGGTCGTTCAGCAACTTGTCCATTTTTTATTCCTGTTTTAGCTGGCTACACCATTAGTAGTAAAAAGTAGTCGTAAAAAGCGGCCACCCTGTATTCCTTTAAACTTTTCACACAAGAACATCCAATCAAAGGTAACCGCTTGCAGGCTAGCGCTAACTTACAAATCACTCAAGCCCTAGATCTATAAAGATTTTTTGGATTAGCAGCGCGAATATAGGAATAAGAATAAGTAATTTGTCCGATAAGCTTAATGTGATATAGATGAACACTAAGAAGTTAATAAAACTACGCCACAACAAAATAACAATAGCTAACTCACAGGAGATAATGTGAACAACCTCGCCCGCTTCACTCGTCGTGCCGTCACTGGTTCTTCCAGCCAATTTAAACAGTTAACCTTAACGCTGGCTTGCGCGGGTCTGCTAAGCACGCCCCTGGCTGTCCATGCTGAGGAAATAGCCCCCACCACGCTTCGCTTAGCGACCGTCGTGAATACCCAAGATACTTACCATATTGCCGCCGAACGCTTTCAGCAGCTCGTCAGCGAACAGACTGATGGCGCAGTCACCATTGAGATCTATCCCAACGCCTCCCTCGGCGATGAGCGTACTTTGCTGGAAGGCATGCAGATCGGCACCGTGGATATGGGCGTCATCACTAACGGGCCGGTGGCCAACTTCGTTGATGAGTTTTCAGTCTTTGAGCTACCGTTTCTCTTTCCCACCTCCGAAGCTGCCTACTCGGTACTGGATGGCGAGATTGGCCAAGAAATACTGGCCAAACTGGAAGATGTGAACCTTAAGGGGCTGGCATACGCTGAACGCGGCTTTCGTAACATCACCAATAGCCGAAACCCGATTAATGCACCCGAGGACCTCGAAGGCCTGAGGCTTCGCGTTATCGAGAATGAGGTCTACGTTGATACCTTCCGCGAGCTCGGTGCCAATGCTGTTCCTATGGCGTGGACAGAAGCATTGACCGCACTGCAGCAAGGCACGATTGATGGCCAGGAAAACCCGGTTAATGCCATCCATGCCTTTGATCTGGCGGAAACCCAAGATTACCTCACCATGACGCGGCACATTTATGCGCCAGCGATCTTTATAATGAGCCTACCTGCCTGGAACGGTCTTCAGGAAGAGCTGCAAAGCATCGTTCTGGAAGCGGCCAAGGAAGCCTCTGCCCACGCCAGGGAGCAGAATGCTATTATGGAAGCCGAGCAACTGGCTGAATTGAGCGAGGCAGGCATGGAAATCAACGAAACCCCGGATATGGAAGCCTTCCAGGCGGCCGTGGCGCCGGTATATGAGAAGTACGGCGAGCAGTTCGGTGATTACCTGTCGCGTATTCAGGAGGCGCTCCAGTAAGTGACCAATATGACGCAACCGCTGTTAACGCTGCTGCGGCGTATTGAGCACGGGCTGGATGCGATCATCCAGCCCGTGGTCTTTGCGGGCATGGCGGCACTGATTGGGGTGATTACCCTACAGATTGTCTCCCGGGTGCTGTTCACTGCCGTGGGCTGGACCGAAGAGGTCGCTCGCTTTCTGCTGGTGTGGATCACCTTTTTGGCGGGCACCTTGGCCTTTCAGCGCGGGCGGCATATTGCCGTGACCTTTGCGGTGGACGCCCTGCCCACCCGCCTGCGCCAGCTTGCCCGCCTAGCCGCGCTGATGATTATGCTCGCCTTTATGATCACACTGATTGTGATTGGCTACCGCTATATGCAGGTGCAGAGCTTCCAGAAATCCGCCTCGCTGCGGCTTTCCATGACCTACGTTTACGCGGTCATCCCCATCAGTGCGGCGATCATGGCCTGGTACGCCGTGGTGGACATCCTTGAGCTGCTGATTAACGGCGAGCCCACACCGCCCAGGGAGGAGCCGCTATGACCCTGCTGCTGTTTGGGCTGTTCTTCCTGTTTATGCTGCTGGGCGTGCCGATCGCCTTTGCGATTGGCGCAAGCTCGCTCTATGCCCTGCACCAGTCCGGTGTACCGCTGATGGTGGTGACCCAGCAGATGTTCCAGGGGATTAACTCCTTTGCCCTGGTGGCTATCCCGATGTTTATCCTGGCCGGGGATTTAATGGCCCAGGGTAAGGTGAGCGAGAAGCTAGTCAGCTTTGCCGATTCGCTAGTCGGTTTTATGCGCGGCGGGCTGTCGGTGGTCTCGGTCATGGCGGGGATGTTCTTTGCGGCGATTTCCGGCTCTGGCGCGGCGACGACGGCGGCGGTGGGGTCAAGCCTGGTGCCAGAGCTCAAGCGCAAAGGCTACGACCCGGCATCGGCGGCCAGTTTAATCGCCGCCAGCGGTACCATTGGGGTGGTGATCCCACCCTCAGTACCCATGATCATCTACGCGGTGATCGCTCAGCAGTCGGTCTCCAAGCTGTTTTTAAACGGCTTTTTGCCGGGGTTAGTGATGGGACTAGGGTTAATGGCTATTGCGATCACCCAGGCCTACAAGCGCCAGTACCCCAAAGGCACACCGCTATCGCTGACGACCATTCTGCGCACCTTTAAGGATGCCAGCTGGGGGTTAATGACCCCGGTGATTATTCTCGGCGGTATTTTCTCGGGGATATTTACCCCTTCCGAGGCCGCCGTGGTGGCGGTGAACTACGCCATGCTGGTGTCGCTGTTTGTCTATCGTGACCTGACACTCCCGCAGGTTTACAAGCTGCTGATTCGTTCGGCAATGACCACGGCGGTGATCATGCTGGTGATTGCCATGTCGGCGGTGTTGAGCTGGACGCTGTCTAGCTGGCAGGTGCCGGGCGCCATTGCCCAAGCCGTGCTGTCGCTCTCCACCAACCCTTACGTGATTATGCTGCTGGTGGTGGCGGTAATTTTGCTCACTGGGGTGTTTATCGAAACCGCCAGTGCGCTGATTATTCTCACCCCGGTGCTGTTGCCGCTGGTGCTGCAGCTGGGGATCGACCCGATCCACTTTGGTTTGATTATCGTGGTGGGGCTCTCTATCGGCATGATTACCCCGCCGGTGGCGATCAACCTCTACGTGGCGTCGTCCATCACCCAGCTACCGCTGGAGCGCATCACCCGGGCGATCATCCCTTACCTGCTGGGCCTGATTGGGGTGCTGCTGTTAGTGGTCTACGTGCCGATTCTGCTGGGCTGGTCGGGCCATTAGCATGACTCGCCTCCCTAGCTAGAACGCAACGGGGCTTGCCATTTGGCAAGCCCCGTTTTTATACCCATCTGTTTAGAACGATCTGCTTAGAACGACTCCCACTCATCGCCTGCATGCTTGGCCGGTGAAGGCTTTGATGAGGGCTGTGATGAAAGCGCTGGACGCTTAAGAGCGCTATCACCGCCACGCTGTTGGGCCGGTGGTGCTAGCGCCTGCTGCCGCTGGTTAGGTTCATCGTCTCCCAGTATGAAGGTGTTGATTAACTCATTCAGCTGTTCCGCGTAGCGGCGCATACTGGAGGCTGCGGTGGTCGACTCTTGTACCATGGCGGCATTTTGCTGGGTCATGGTGTCCATTTCAGCCACGGCGGTATTGATCTGGCCGATACCGCTGCTCTGCTCTTTTGCACCGGCGGTGATCTCGCCAATCACATCGGTGACTTTCGCCACGCTGGAGACGATCTCGCGCATGGTGTCACCCGCATTGCGCACCAGCTTCGCGCCCGACTCCGTGTGCTGAACCGAAGCATCGATAAGCGCACGAATCTCTTTGGAAGCATCGCTGGAACGGCTGGCGAGAACCCGCACCTCCTGTGCCACCACGGCAAAGCCGCGGCCATGCTCACCCGCCCGCGCCGCTTCTACCGAGGCGTTAAGCGCCAGGATGTTGGTCTGGAAGGCAATGGCATCGATCATGCTGATGATGTCACTGATACGCGAGGCAGAGTCGTTGATATCTTGCATGGTGGTCTCGACCTGCCCCATCGCGGTCTCACCTTCCCGGGCAACTTCGGCGGTTGACTGCACCAGCTTGTTGGCCTGGAGGGCGTTATCAGCGCTGTGATTGACCGTCGAGGTGATCTCTTCCATCGAGGCAGAGGTTTGTTGCAGGTTAGCCGCCGCCTGCTCGGTACGAGTGGCAAGCTCCTCAGAGCTTTGTGAGATCTCCCCCGCGGCCTGGTGCACGCTGAGCGTACTGCTGCGCACTTCTCGCAGAGTGTCCTGCATCCGCGCCACAAAGGCGTTGAACTGAACGGCCAGTTCACCAATTTCATCCCGCGACTCTACCGCCAGGCGTTGCGTCAGATCACCACGGCCCTGAGCGATATCATGCATGGCGGTGCTGGTGCGCTTGATCGGTCCAAGGGTGCGGCGTACAAAACCAACGGCCAGCAGGGTGATCACCACGAACAGACCTAGTCCCAATAGCGAGGCAAAGATAATGCTCTCGCGCAGCTCGTCAGCCGCCGCCGCTTCAAGGCCAGTAAAGGCCTCATCAACATCGGTAACGTAAACCCCGGCACCAATTAGCCAATCCCATTTTTCAAGACGGTCCACATAGGAGTGTTTGGGTTCAATCTCTCGAGTAACGGGATATTCCCATAAGTAGCTATAAAACCCCCCGCCACTCTGCGCGAATTGAATAATATCGCGGATCAGATAGACGCCATCCGGGGTTTGCACATCAATCATGTTGGTGCCTTCACGCTCCGGCGCGGGCGCCGTCACAATGTTGTTACCCTCATAGTCGTAAATAAAAATATAGTTGTTGTCTTCAAAGCGCATGGCCCGGACCAGGTCAGCCACCTGCTGCTTGGCTTCCTCGTCGTTGGCACCGGCCTGGTCGTAAATAGGTGCGATGGCGGAAGTCGCCATTTGGACAATGTCACGCACCGCATTGCGGCGCTCATCAATCATCATTTCACGCTGGTTTGCCAACGTTTCGCGGGTGTCTTGAATACTGGTGTAGGCCTGAAACCCCACCATCGCAACGGTGACGATGAAGAGGGGCAACAAGACCAGCATTAGCACCTTGGTTTGTAAGCCAATCCCTCGCTTAGGCTCGCTATGTTGAGTATGACGGCTATTATGGTGGGGTGGTGAGCCTGGAGAAGTGTTACTGGAGTGAGCAGGAGCTGTAGCCATTTTTATAAGTTTTCCCGAGTCGATCATGAATGAAGGGTTTTATTGTTATTGGTACTTTTATCGACTTGGCAGAGGCTAACTTTAATGGATTTTGAGTTTTTTTCGCTTTTTCCGCCAATAATCGCCAATTCCATAACCTGCGTTAAGGCTGCTAAGCAGCTATACGTCCATTCTAGGGGTGTGGTGGCCAAGGATGGCCCGTTTGAAGCATGAAGCTTCACCACGATCTTATGTTGCCCTGATCTTTCTACCGCCTGGTCAGGGCAACTTTTTAACTCCCCGCTCTGCCACCATTTACCTTCACTCCAGACAATTACCTGCCTTCTTTGTTATCTGCTCTTGTTACTTGCTGACGCGATAGGCGTATCATGCACTTAGCGAACAAGGAGAACGGCAATTTATGGTTCGAAACCACTTATTTATTAGCGCTGTTCTACTCTTGCTTCCTCGCTTGGCGCACTTTTCCTGGCGCGTGCTACGCCATTTCCTGAAAAATCGCGGCATCCTCATTGCCGGTGGGGTTGGCTACAATATTCTGCTCTCCATCGTGCCACTTTTTGCCTTGCTCTTCGTTTTCTTGACCCAGGTGGTCGATGAACAGCATCTGCTCAATGTGCTGACGGTTCAGGCGCGCCACATGGCGCCCGCACACGCCGAGCTATTGCTGGAAGCGGTACGCAGCCTGCTCGACTCCCGGGATATGATCGGTATTTTTAGCTTTCCTATTTTGCTTCTTTTCAGCTCTTTTGCCTTTCGTATGCTGGAAGACGCCATGGCGATCATTTTCCATGCCCCCGATAGCCCGCATAGCAAGCGCAGCGCTTGGGTATCCGTGTTGCTGCCTTACGCCTTTATGGTGGTGCTAGGGGCAGGCCTGATGGCACTCACCCTGGTGGTCACCCTCGCCAGTTCGCTCAATGAGCTGATGCTGGCTATTTTTGAGCGCGAACTGCCGCTGGCGGGTCTGTCCGGGCCGGTACTTAACCTCACCAGCTTTGTTGGGGTGTTTTTGCTATTCAGCGCTATCTATAAAGTGCTGCCTGTAGTGCGCATCGCCTTACGCCGCGCATTAGTCGGCGGTTTCGTGGCGGCACTGCTGTGGGAGGGCATAAGGCTATTGCTGGTCTACTATTTCGCCAACCTCTCCTTCGTTAATGCCGTCTATGGCTCACTGGCGGCGTTAGTGGTGTTGCTGATCAGCCTGGAAGTGGGCGCCATCATCTTGCTACTGGGCGCCCAGGTAATTGCCGAGCTGGAACGCAACTCGCGCCTCAATTTGCCATGGTATATCGACCCAAGCCGTCAACCGATTACGCGGGTTGAGTGACCCGCATAAGCACAGACGATAGCGTTAGCTAGTGTTCACTTCGGCCTGCGGGCGCCGCTCATCCAGCATCCCTTTATCGAGAATAAAGCGGATGATCTCTTCAAGCCCTACGCCGTCATAAAGATTGGTAAACACAAAGGGCCGCTCGCCGCGCATTTTCTTCGAATCGCGCTCCATCACTTCTAGTGAAGCGTGAACATATTCGGCGATATCAATTTTATTAATGATCAGCAGGTCTGACTTGGTGATGCCGGGCCCGCCTTTGCGGGGAATTTTATCGCCTGCGGAAACATCGATGACGTAGAGCGTTAGATCGGAAAGCTCGGGGCTAAAGGTCGCCGAGAGGTTATCACCCCCCGACTCCACCATTACCAGTTCAAGCTTAGGGTGCCGGGTTTGCAGCTCATCAATGGCCGCCAGGTTCATGGAGGCGTCTTCACGAATGGCGGTATG
>NZ_REBQ01000197.1 GCF_007692655.1 Halomonas sp. | reverse complement strand
GTTCTCATCTGTCGCTCTCACCTTTCGCTCTAACTTATGCTTGGTACGCTTCCCAAAGGTCTGCCATAGGCTATTTCTGGGTAGCTTCTGCCTTTGTAACTGCCGCTTAGCAACCTTGCTACGAAAATGTTGATATCGCGTATCGCGTAAGCTTCGTCACGCCCGAGTCAAAAAAACACTACAAATTTGCCAGCGCAAAAAAGCCATCATATTTTAATCGGTGAGTCTTCGTTGGCATTTGATGCTTGCTTCGTCCTCTTTCAAAATTCTGATGATCGGCTCGTCTGAAAATCGTCTTAATATTCCTGACCTTTTGCTGTGATGTGCATTGCTAACTCTAGGCTTCGTGATATGAAACCACCCCGCTTAACTGAGCGGGGTGGTTTTGTTGTGGGGAAAGGCCTGGGGGAGTGTTAGAGCATCATGGCGGCTACCCACCCAAAGGCAATCAGCGGGATGTTGTAGTGCAGGAACGTTGGCACAACGCTGTCCCAGATATGGTCGTGCTGGCCATCAGCATTGAGACCGGCGGTAGGGCCAAGCGTCGAATCGGAGGCTGGCGAGCCGGCATCGCCTAAGGCGGCTGCGGTACCTACTAATGCCACCGTGGCGAGTGGCGAAAAGCCAAAGTTAAGCGCGAGTGGTACGTAAAGCGAGGCGATGATGGGTATCGTTGAGAACGAAGAGCCGATGCCCATCGTAATAAAGAGACCGACGAGCAACATAATCAGTGCTGCCAGGCCTTTGTTATCACCAATTATTTCCGTGGAACTACTTACTAACGCTTCAACTTCACCACTGGCCTGCATCACGCTGGCGAAGCCAGCCGCGGTAATCATAATGAACCCGACCAGGGCCATCATACGCATGCCTTCGGTAAAGATGCCGTCCTGCTCGTGCCAACGGAAGACGCCACTCAGTGATAGCAGGGCAAACCCAAAGATACCCCCCAGCACCATTGAGCCAGTGTAGAGCTGAACGGCAACGGTTCCAATGAGTGCAATTGCCAGCACAGCTTTTTGCCAGCCTTTCAGATGCTGGGCCGCTTCTGCTTGCGTCTCGTCGCCTTTGGCGAGGTCACGATCCTGGTAGTGACGGCTTTTGCGGTAGCTAAATAGCACAGCCACTGCAAGGCCAAGCGCCATCCCACTGATAGGGATCACCATCGCCATGGGTACCATTCCTCGGGTGACCTCTAGCCCTAGTGCAGCACCACTCTCATTGAGGTTGGTGAGCAGAATGTCATTTAGGAAGATGGCACCAAAGCCTACCGGCAACAACATGTAAGGGGCGGTAATGCCGAAGGTAATCACACATGCAACCAGCCGACGGTCGAGCTGCAGGTGGTTCATTAACTTGAGTAATGGCGGTACCAGTACAGGAATAAACGCAATGTGCACCGGAATTAGGTTCTGAGAGCTCACCGCAGCAGCCAGCAGGGCCGCCAGCAGTGTATAGGTCACCATACGGCGACTGCCGCCTGAATCATCTACCTGAAAGCGTGCAATGGCGCGGTTCGCCATCACTTCTGTTATACCTGAACGAGAGAGTGCAACAGCAAAAGCGCCCAGTACCGCATACGCCAGCGCCACGGTAGCCCCGTTACCAAGGCCGTCGTTAAAGGCATCGAGAATGGTGTTGATAGGCATGCCCGCATAAAGCCCACCCACCAACGTTGCAACGATTAAGGCAAAGACAACGGAAACCCGGGCAAGACTGAGGCTGACCATCACTAAAATGGCCAAAACGATAGCATTCATGAAAAACTACTCTTGTCGTTGGAATTGGTCGTTGGAATTGAATGCGGTCCCCCGCAACCATTGTTGCGGGGGGAGAGCAAGCCGCTTAGTGCTGACTTGGCAGGGTGCCAGGGCGAAGTAGAGGACTCAGCGTTCTTGATGCAATCAGGTTGCTGGCAGCTTCAATGTCCGGGGCAAAGAAGCGGTCTTGCTCATAGTGGGTGACATGGTCACGCAGTAACTGCTTGGCTTGCTCAAGTTGTTGCGTGGTCTTTAGGCCGTGGCGCATATCTAGTCCTTGGCAGGCACAGAGCCACTCGATGGCCAGGATGTCGCGTACATTATCTGCCATTTCCCATAGCCGCTTACCAGCCGCCGGTGCCATGGAAACGTGGTCTTCCTGGTTGGCTGAGGTAGGTAGGCTGTCAACGCTATGCGGGTGCGCCAACGCTTTGTTCTCGCTGGCCAGCGCAGCCGCGGTCACTTGCGCAATCATAAACCCAGAGTTAACGCCGCCTTTTTCGACCAGGAAGGGCGGCAGCTGGGACATGTGTTTATCCATCATTAGCGAAATTCGGCGTTCCGCCAACGCACCCATTTCGGCAATTGCCAGGGCTAAGTTGTCAGCAGCCATTGCCACCGGCTCAGCGTGGAAGTTGCCGCCGGAGATAATGTCGTCGCTGCCAGTAAACCCTATGTCAGTAAAAACCAGGGGATTGTCGGAAACCGCGTTGACTTCTACCGCCAGCACCTCGGCGACTTGGCGAATCTGGGTAAGTGCTGCGCCCATTACCTGGGGCTGGCAACGCAGCGAGTAGGGGTCCTGCACGCGGTCACAGTTGACATGCGAATCTCCGATGTCGCTACGCTCAGAGAGTAGGTGACGGTAGGCCGCGGCTGCGTCGATTTGGCCGCGCTGACCACGCACTTCATGGATACGCGCATCAAACGGTGAGCGTGATCCCAAGGTGGCTTCTACCGTTAGGGAGCCACAAACGGTAGCGGCAGCATAGAGGTCTTCAGCATCTAATAGACCGCGCAGAGCGTAGGCAGTAGAGACCTGTGTGCCGTTGAGTAGCGCTAAGCCCTCTTTAGGAGCAAGCGCAATGGGGCTAAGCCCTGCGACCTTGAGCGCCTCTTCAGCAGAGAGCCATTCGCCCTTGTAGCGCGCTTTACCCACACCGATAAGCACTGCGCTCATGTGGGCCAGTGGCGCTAGGTCACCGGAGGCACCCACCGAGCCTTTGAGCGGAATGTGTGGGTAAACCTCAGCGTTGATAAGGGCGATCAGCGCATCGAGTACTTCGCGGCGAATACCCGAGAAGCCCCGTGCCAGGCTGTTAACCTTAAGCACCATGATGAGCCGTACCAGGTTGTCGTCTATGGCAGCGCCTACGCCGGTAGCGTGGGAGAGCACTAGCGAACGCTGCAGCGCTTCCAGGTCTTCATCGGCAATACGCGTTTGTGCGAGCAGCCCAAAGCCGGTGTTAATACCATAGACCGTGCGGTTTTCTTCAACCACGCGGTTGACGCAATCGACACTTTTTTGAATCGCATCGTTGGCACTGTCGGGCAGACTAACGGTGACCGGAGATTGAAACACCTGGCGCGCTTGAGCCAGGGTCATTTTGCCGGGCTGAATGTCGAGATGGGTCATGATCAAATACTCCTTTTATTGGTTCAGCATCGGCAAGTCGAGTCCGTTTTCACGGGCCGACTCTTTGGCAATTTCGTATCCCGCATCTGCGTGGCGCATAACGCCTGTGCCTGGGTCGTTACGCAGCACACGGCCTAATCGCGCGTGGGCATCATCGGTTCCGTCGGCGACGATGACCACACCAGCGTGCTGGGAGTAACCCATACCTACACCGCCGCCATGGTGCAGTGATACCCAGGTAGCACCACCGGCCGTGTTCAGCAACGCATTGAGTAGCGGCCAATCGGAAACCGCGTCTGACCCATCCAGCATCGATTCGGTCTCGCGGTTGGGGCTAGCAACAGAGCCGGAGTCCAGGTGGTCGCGGCCAATCACCACCGGCGCTTTAAGCTCACCGTTTTTGACCATTTCGTTGAAGGCTTGACCAAGGCGAGCGCGATCTTTCAGGCCTACCCAGCAGATACGGGCCGGTAAGCCTTGGAAGCTGATGCGCTCGCGGGCCATATCCAACCAGTTGTGTAGGTGCGGGTCGTCAGGGATCAGTTCCTTGACCTTTTGATCGGTTTTGTAAATGTCTTCCGGGTCGCCGGAGAGTGCCACCCAGCGGAAGGGGCCAATACCCTGACAGAACAAGGGGCGGATGTAGGCAGGTACGAAACCAGGGAAGTCGAAGGCGTTCTCAATCCCTTCTTCTTGAGCCATCTGGCGAATATTGTTGCCGTAATCAAAAGTGGGTACGCCCATCTTCTGGAAGTCGAGCATGGCTTGTACATGTACTGCCATAGACTGTTTGGCGGCTTTTACGGTTGCCTGGGGCTGCGACTTGCCACGGGCGACATACTCTTCCCAGGTCCAACCCGAGGGTAGGTAGCCGTGTAGCGGGTCGTGGGCGCTGGTTTGGTCAGTCACCATGTCGGGTTTTACGCCACGCTTGACCAGCTCGGGCAGCACATCTGCTGCGTTTGCGCACAGGCCAATCGAGATCGCTTTGCCTCCTGCGGTGTAGCGCTCTATGCGCGCCAGTGCATCGTCCAGGTCGTCGGCTTGCTCATCCAGGTAGCGTGTGCGCAGGCGGAAATCGATGCTGGTTTGCTGGCACTCGATATTGAGCGAGCAGGCACCGGCGAGGGTGGCGGCGAGAGGTTGAGCGCCGCCCATGCCGCCAAGGCCCGCAGTGAGAATCCAGCGGCCTGTCAGGTTACCATCAAAGTGTTGGCGGCCCGCCTCAACAAAGGTTTCGTAGGTGCCTTGAACAATGCCCTGGGAGCCGATGTAGATCCAAGACCCGGCAGTCATCTGGCCGTACATCATCAGGCCTTTTTTATCCAACTCGTTAAAGTGCTCCCAGTTGGCCCAGGCAGGTACCAGGTTAGAGTTGGCAATCAGCACTCGCGGGGCGTCCTTGTGGGTTTCAAATACGCCTACCGGCTTACCAGACTGAACCAGCAGGGTTTGATGATCTTCCAGGCGTTGCAACGTCTCGACAATTTTGTCGTAGCACTCCCAGTCACGCGCGGCGCGGCCAATACCGCCATACACCACTAAGTCCTCAGGGCGCTCAGCCACGTCTGGGTGGAGGTTGTTCATCAGCATGCGCATGGGGGCTTCGGTCAGCCAGCTTTTACAGCTAAGCCTGCTACCGGTGGGGGCACCAATCTTGCGGGAGGCGTCGTGACGTTTGTCGTTAGGTAACATGGCGAAATTCCTCTGGTTAGTCGATTTATTGTTGATTGCTTTAAGCAGGGCTCGTTAGGTGTCGAGCGCCAACTGAAAAACAAGCCGAGCCGCCGCGCGGGCAGTACGGCTATCGGTGTCGTGGTCAGGGTTTAGCTCAGCTAGATCGGCTAGGCGTAGCTTGCCGCTGTCGCGGATGGCCTCGATTAGCGGTTCAATCACTGAGAGTGAGACACCTCTGGCGGCAGGAGCACTTACGCCAGGTGCTTCGGACGCAGGTAGAACATCCAGATCGATCGTTAGATAGAGGTGGTCACAGCGCACCATGAAGCGCTCCAGGTCGCGCCTAATGCTCTCCAGTTGGGCGGGCTGAAAGTCTCTATCTTCGCGAACCATCACGCCGAGTTCCGCTGCGCGGTTAAACAGAGCGCGGGTATTGGCGGCACGGCTAATTCCTAAGCAGGCGTAGCGGAATGGCCAGCCACGCTGAGCGCACTCATCGGCAATTTGCGCAAAGGGGGTGCCCGAAGAGCGAACGTGGGATGGGTCCCGCAGATCGAAGTGGGCATCAAAATTGATAATGCCTATGCGCGGTGCTTTCTCACCCTTATCCGTGAGGTGTTGGGCAAGCCCCAACCAGCTGCCATAGGCCACCTCATGACCACCACCCGCGACAATGGGAAAATGATCCGCTTTGAGTAACGCACTTAAATGATCGGCAAGGTGCTGTTGTGCCGTTTCTAGTGCGTCGCCTTCGCAGCGTATATTCCCGGCATCATAAGCTGGCCCAGTACGGTGCCAGGCAAGTGGTGCCAGCGCTTTACGCAAAGCTGTCGGGCCTTTAGCTGCGCCGGTACGTCCTTGGTTGCGGGCAACCCCTGCATCACTTTCAAAACCCACCAGGGCGCAGCCCGGAATTGCCGTTTGGCTGAGTGGCTGGATTTTTTGATGCCAGCGCTCGCTGTTGGCTTCAGGGTCTGTTCGGCCTTGCCAGAGTGACATGTCGATCATTGTTGCCGTTGTCTCAGTATTAGCCGCCATGGGTCACTACTCCCTGAAGCAAACGTTGGCGCAAGCGCCCCGGCTGCACCGCATAGGCGAGCTCGGCGGGGGCTTCGACATTCCAAACACACAGGTCAGCTGCTGCACCCTCGTAGATTCGCCCTTGTTCCTTCAGCCCCAGCGCGCTAGCTCCATGGGCGGTCATTCCTGCAAGCGCTTCTTGAGGCGTCATACGGAACAGTGTGCAGGCCAGGTTGAGCATCAGCGTGGGCATAAATAGTGGTGAGCTACCGGGATTAGCATCGGTGGCAACGGCCATCGGAACGCCTGCTTTGCGCAGGGCGGCAATAGGCGGTTGTTGCGTTTCACGCAGGGTGTGGAAAGCGCCGGGCAGAATGACGGCCACGCTGCCTGCCTCACGCATGGCGGCGATGCCGGTGTCATCCAGGTATTCGATATGATCAGCGGATAACGCACCGTGGCGAGCGGCCATGACCGTGCCACCTAGGTTAGAGAGCTGTTCAGCATGGGCCTTAATGGGGAGGCCGTGGCGCTGTGCCGCTTCGAAGACGCGTTCACACTGTGCTACGGAGAAGGCGATTTTTTCGCAGAAAACATCGACAGCATCAGCCAGACCTTCAGCCACTGCTGCGGGAATCATTTCCTGGCAGACCAGATCAATATAGCCGTCGCTATCGTCTTTATATTCCGGGGGAAGGGCGTGAGCGCCCAGCAAGGTAGTGACGACGTTTACAGGTAGTATCTCGCCCAGGCGCCGTGCGACGCGCAGCATTTTTAGCTCGTCTTTGATGGTTAGCCCATAGCCAGACTTAATCTCCACGGTAGTGACACCGTCGGCGATCAGGGCTTCAAGGCGCGGTTTAGCGAGCATTAGCAGGGTATCTTCGCTAGCCTCGCGAGTGGCGCGAACGGTGCTGAGAATGCCGCCCCCGCGTTTGGCAATCTCTTCATAGCTTGCCCCTTCCAACCGCGCTTCGAACTCCTCTGCTCGGGAGCCTCCGAAGATGAGATGCGTGTGGCAATCCACAAGCCCTGGGGTCATGACACCGCCGTGGCCCATCTCGATGCAGCTGCTGGCGAGTTGTTCATTGAACTCACGCATGGGGGTTAGGAGAGTGACTCGTGCTCCCTCCGTGATAACGGCCATTGGTTCTGGCAATGTCCGTAAACCATCGAAGACGCTGATGTCGCGCCAGAGACGGCGATCCGTTGCATTCGACATAGGGAGCTCCTCTCAAATTTATTTCAAAACTTATTTCGAAAACTTAATGTATATACAATTAAGGTCAATTGAACAGGATTCGTCAAGATGTCAGGTGGCACTGTGATTGAAAGGTATTGAGGATAAGGTAGGCTGATATTTATTATTATTTTTAAATAAAACAGGTATTTGTGGGTTTTTTTCGCTTTTTCATCATCGGTTTTAAATTTATTTATTAGACTAATGTCTATAATTTTCAAGCGAGAATAATCTTCAATCACTCACTTAATGTATATACATTAGGGTTGGAAGCTCACTGAAAGGCCTTAATACAACAAGAGGCGTGCCCATGCTCACACCCAACCCTCCCTCCCAGCAGCGGCCAAACATTGCGCTGATGCTAAAGCTGTTTTTGCCAAGCGCACTGGGAATATTGATTTTCTTTGTGCCTGTCGAAATAGGAGGCCGCAGCACTATATTGCTTGATCATATGGTGACAGGCGCCCGAGGTCTGTTAGGCGAGGCTAGTGGGCTTTATGCGCTGGCGCTGATCATGTCTGGTGCCGCGTACCCATTGGTTCGAGGCTACTGGAACCGGAACGTTACCGAGCGTATTTTTACTGCACTAAAACTGCTTGGGGTGGTGGCAGCTCTTCTGGCTATCACTGGCTGGGGGCCTGCTTTTTTGCACGAGCCGGATATGCTGCCGTTCCTGTTTGATAAGTTGGTGATCCCAGTAGGGCTGATTGTTCCTATTGGCGCTATTTTTCTCGCCTTGTTGATCAGTTATGGGTTACTTGAGCTGATAGGTGTGCTGGTACAACCGGTGATGCGCCCTATTTGGCGAACACCGGGACGTTCGGCTATTGATGCAGTAGCCTCTTTTGTAGGCAGTTACTCTATCGGGCTTTTGATTACCAACAGGGTTTATCAGGCAGGGCAGTACTCAGCGCGAGAGGCTGCCATCATCGCTACAGGTTTCTCTACCGTATCGGCGACGTTCATGATCATCGTGGCGCGCACGCTGGATTTAATGGTGGTATGGAATCTGTATTTTTGGCTAACGTTATTGATCACGTTTATTGTCACTGCCGTTACAGTACGTTTACCGCCGTTGTCGCGTATGGATGACAGTGCTGAGTATGGTGAGCCTGAGGCGGTAGCAGGCAAACGCTTGTCGACGGCTTGGCAGACCGGGTTGGAGGTGGCTGCCCGAGCGCCCGCGTTGCATAAAAGTGTGGCGATTAATTTTAAGGAGGGATTAGTGATGGCCATCAGCATACTGCCTTCCATTATGTCGGTTGGCTTGCTGGGGCTGCTTGCGGCTAAGTACACGCCACTGTTTGAGTGGTTAGGCTGGCTTTTCTATCCCTTTGTGGCGGTGTGGGGCGTTGCGGATGCTGCGGCACTTGCTCAGGCCTCGGCTGCGGGACTCGCCGAAATGTTTTTACCGGCACTGCTAATGGCAGAGGCGGAGTTTGTGGCCCGTTTTGCAGCAGGTGTGGTGTCGGTATCCTCAGTGTTGTTCTTCTCTGCCTCTATTCCCTGCATTCTTTCTACAAGCATTCCGCTATCCGTAGGGCGGATGGTGGTGGTGTGGTTCATTCGCGTTGCACTAAGCCTGTTGCTCGCCATACCTACGGGATATTTGGTGCAAGCTATTATTGGTTGAGCCGCCTCATCATGAGGCTTGGCGATGTACCGAGGAGCGCAGCTTGTAACGATTGCCTGGGTGTAATAACCGGGCATAGCTGATGAGCTGCTCGCCTGACCAGGTACGTCGTACCATGCTCAGGCAGGGGGTGGCGGTATCGATGGCTAACCACTCGGCTGTTTGTTGGTCGACGAGTACTGCCTCAACAATATGTTCCACATCGGTGATCGGGCAGGCCTCTACCAGTACTTCGTTGGGTGTATGTAGCGCAAAGTCGCTCTTTAGATAGTTGGGTACCCAGCGGGGATTAACGTAGCGGTTTTCAAGCTGAATAGGCGTGTCGTTTTCCAAGTGTACGAGCAGCGTTTGAAACACTCGACTGCCAAGGCGCACACCCAAGCGCAGGGCTATTTCGTCATCTGCTTTAATCGCCTCGCAGACCAACACGCTGTTGCTGTAATCATGCCCCCTAGAGCGTACTTCATCGGCAATGTTGTACACCTCGACCAAAGACGATTCTGCTTTGCGATCAGTCACAAAGGTGCCTAGCCCCGGCTGGCGGGTTAGGTAACCCTTGTGGACGAGATCGCGGATCGCCTTATTGGCCGTCATACGGCTTACCCCAAAGTCCCGGGCAAGCTGCTCTTCAGGGGGGATTTGGTGGTGAGCTGGCCAGGCACCATCCTGAATTCTTTCCAGCAAGTGCTGCTGTATTTGCAGGTAAAGTGGGGGAGCGCTGGTCATGAAATACCTTTCAAGTAAGTAATGTATATACATGCCCAGTGTACCTTGTGCAAAGGCGGAGAACACCCTGATGCTGATGACAAACCAGGGGTTAGATTCCAGTTCATCTTCTGCTGGGCGGGCCACTACCCAGCGTGGGTATTTCCAAGAATGTGCTTGATACGAAAGCGGAACGTCTTCGCCACTTTCCTTCCCACCTGCTATGGGATCTTGCACACCAGTATCATGGGTACGGCCACTCGACGATGGCGGCTGTCGCTGCGATTATTGGTGGGCAGATAGCTAGCCAAGTGGCGGCCACAGAAGACGTACAGCAGAATTGCGTATATTTAAATTGCATCCCCTGCATTGATACATGAAAAAGCGCTAATCTGTTGATCAGTGCCTTTTTTACTCTAAAGGCTAATATGGCATTGGTTTTCTACGTAGGCGATAGATCGGCATTAAGGTTTTTTATTGGCTTCTACCACCATAGCTCGTCCAGATTTAACAAGCTTTTGTTTATAAACTAAGTTTATGCTTTAAGCATGGCCATCATATTTCACTCCACAGTCGTTCTTTAAAGTCATCGCTGAATTCTGTCACCTTCTGCATCCGCTTAAAGGTGGCTTCAGTCATGTCTCTCGCCATGTCATGGTAGCCCGCCATCATCGAGAACGGTGTCTGGATGCCTTCGCGACCCAGCATACAGTCTGTTAGTTTGCTATATGAGGCAGTCATGGCTGATAAAAACTCAATTTCATGGCGCATGGCATCGTTGAGCGTATCAAGCCAAAAGTACTGTAATTTAACTGCCGAATTGCTGGTTCCCATCCAAGGCTGATACCACCATATAAAAACGTTATCGTAATTAAACGGGTTTAAGTCTTTTTTATGAGCTTGTGCTGTTGTCATTGTTTTATCTCCTTTATGCATAAGGAGAAGTATAGAAGCATATTTTCTTGTTGTGTTTTTTATTGATTGGATACTTGACGCTTGTCAATGTCTTTAGGTAACTCCATGTTTTACTTGTTCTTGACCGTTGGAA
>NZ_REBQ01000133.1 GCF_007692655.1 Halomonas sp. | reverse complement strand
TCACATGCTGCTGACGACTTTTTCTTTCCATCAACCTAACGGACTTCCATGGCGCAATACGTTTTCACCATGAACCGGGTTGGCAAAGTAGTGCCACCCAAAAAGCAAATTCTTAAAAATATTTCGTTATCGTTTTTTCCTGGCGCAAAAATTGGCGTACTCGGTCTAAACGGTTCGGGTAAATCCACACTGCTCCGCATTATGGCCGGTGTCGATAAAGAGTTTGAAGGTGAAGCTCGTCCGATGCCCGGTATCAATGTGGGCTACCTTCCTCAAGAGCCACAGCTTGACGACGAGAAAAATGTCCGTGAAACCGTTGAGGAAGCGCTCGGTGCGATCAAGGAAGCACAAGAGAAGCTTGATGGTGTGTACGCAGCGTACGCAGAGCCTGACGCCGATTTTGATGCTCTGGCAAGCGAACAAGCGCGACTTGAGAATATAATAGAAGCAGCGGACGCTCATAATTTAGAGCGCAAACTTGAAGTGGCTGCTGAAGCACTTCGACTTCCGCCTTGGGACGCTAAAGTAGGCACTCTATCCGGGGGTGAACGCCGCCGGGTAGCGCTCTGCCGCCTGCTGCTGTCCAGCCCGGACATGCTGCTACTAGATGAACCGACCAACCACCTTGATGCAGAATCAGTGGCTTGGCTTGAGCGCTTCTTGCATGACTACAACGGCACGGTGGTGGCGATTACCCACGATCGGTACTTCCTGGACAACGTAGCAGGCTGGATCCTGGAACTTGACCGCGGGCAAGGCATCCCCTTTGAGGGCAACTACTCTCAGTGGCTAGAGCAGAAAGATCAGCGTTTGAATCAAGAAGCGAAGCAGGAAGCCACGCGTCAAAAAGCTATCAAGCAAGAGCTAGAGTGGGTGCGCAGTAATGCCAAGGGGCGCCAAGCAAAAAGTAAAGCGCGCCTTAATCGCTTTGAAGAGATGCAGTCTGGCGATTTTCAAAAACGCAATGAAACCAATGAAATTTATATTCCGCCTGGCCCACGCCTGGGCGATAACGTCATTGAGTTTCGTGATGTCGCCAAGCGCTTTGATGACAAGCTACTTTATCAAGATCTCTCCTTCACTATTCCCCAGGGCGCCATTGTAGGCATTGTGGGCGGCAACGGTGCGGGCAAATCGACTCTCTTTAAGCTGATCACCGGCAAAGAGCAGCCGGACGCTGGCGAAGTCATCGTCGGCGAAACGGTGGATATTGCCTATGTTGAGCAGCTGCGCGACGGTCTTGACGACAAACAGACCGTTTGGGAGGCCGTATCCGATGGCCAGGATATCCTCAATATAAACGGTTACGAAGTCTCGTCTCGCGCTTATGTAGGTCGCTTTAACTTTAAAGGTAACGATCAACAGAAACGTTTATCTGAGCTTTCGGGTGGTGAGCGCGGCCGCTTACAGCTTGCCCAAACGCTTAAACAAGGAGCAAACGTTCTACTTCTCGATGAACCGTCAAACGATCTGGATATCGAAACCTTACGCGCCCTGGAGGAAGCTCTTTTAGCATTCCCAGGCTGCGCCATGGTGATCTCCCACGATCGCTGGTTCCTGGATCGCATCGCCACGCACATCATGGCGTTTGAGGGCGACTCGGAAGTGGTGCTCTTTGAAGGCAACTACGCGGAGTACGAAGAGGATCATAAAAAGCGGGTCGGCAACGATACGCCTAAGCGCATGAAGTATAAGCGTATTGACGCCTAGCATAGAGCTGGATAAAACGTCAAAGGCCCCGCTATGCGGGGCCTTTTCTTGTCAAAACATAGCGTGTCAATACGTAGTATTAGTTTATGGTTTGGCTAGCG
The DNA here is from genome assembly GCF_007692655.1 of Halomonas sp. GTDB lineage: Bacteria > Pseudomonadota > Gammaproteobacteria > Pseudomonadales > Halomonadaceae > Vreelandella. The sequence continues at coordinate 33,743 of NZ_REBQ01000133.1, read as the reverse complement.
CCTACGACCTGTGAAGAACGAGACAACAAACAAAATAAGGAATAATACAAACAGTATTTGCGCGATGGTAGAGGCAACGCCAGCAATTCCTGAAAAGCCCAGCACACCTGCGATAATCGCAATAATCAAAAACAGCATTGCATTGCCTAGCATAATTTCACCCCTTTCCTTGGTAGTTATTTCCATTAAGGCTTTATTTACAAAGCCATTTTATTGCCATTTTCTATACTTAAATTTCGATGCGCAGTCGTTGCTTGCCGTATCAATCGCTATGAAGGAGTACTTTAGCAGTATCAGACATACTATTCATGCAAGCTAGTCATACAACCTGCTCATGCAACCTGCTCATACAAAATAATAGCGACAAACTCATAGCACATGCACATATCAATACTTCAATGACTTTTAGTGTTGGCGATAAACAGAACTTCGTCAAGTTAATCGCCTACCAGGTTGCATGCGGCGCTTATATCAAGAGTAATAAACGCCCTTAGTCACCACATTAGAGACTAAACGCATGCCCCATTTTACGGGGGCTGGGAAGCTCACACCGCCGGTTTCTAAAGCGAGACGAGCGTGATGCGAATCATCCACGGCCATTTGCCGAAGTATTGTGCGTGAACGGTGATCTTCTGATGGTAATGATTGCTGCTGCGTCTCAAGGTGCTTGACCATCTGCTCTTCCGTAGCGGCAACAAAGCCCAAGCTGATACGATCACTTACAGCACCAGTTGCTGCACCTATACCAAATGAAGCAGCATAAAATAGCGGATTTAAGGAGCTGGTTCGACTTTGCAGCTCCTCCAGACGCTCACTGCACCAAGCGAGATGATCCATCCCCTCTCGTGCTGATTGCTCCATCTGATTGTGTACTTGAGGTAGCTTAGCCGTGGCGCAGTGTCCCTGGTACAGCGCTTGCACACATACTTCGCTAGTATGATTAACACGCATGATAGACGCTGAGTGGCGGCGCTCCTGTTCATCTAGGACCCCATCGGCGACACCCTCAGCAGGGGAGGCACGTTGGGACGTGGCGGCGCGAGGCATCAAGGTACGTAAAATCGTATCAAACTGGCGAATCCTGCGGTCTGAACGGCTTTGTTGGCGATCCATGGCAACAACTCCTCTTTGCGTGACGCACTTATGGGTGTTAACCGGCTGGCCACGTAAATAAGCGCCCGCCCATTAAGTGCATGTGAATGTGGTAGACCGTTTGACCACCCATTTCGTTGCAATTCATCACCACTCTATAACCATCCTCCGCAAACCCCTGCTCCTTGGCCAGCTTAGCAGCGGTGAACTGGAGCCTACCAATGATGGCTAAATCCGTTTCATCAATATCATTGAGCGTGGCAATGTGTTTTTTAGGAATAATCAGCTGATGGGTCGGCGCCTGGGGATTAATATCGTTAAAGGCCAATACATAATCATCTTCATAAACAATATCAGCAGGTATTTCACGCGCAATGATTTTGCAAAATAGGCAATCCATACAGCACTCCTCTTCATTGTTGTTCACCACATTTAACGAAAGCGACGTTGTGCCAGCAAATGTCGAACCAATGGCGCAAGTATTAACTCCATTGCAAGCGACATCCGCGCACCAGGTACAACCAGCGTGTGCGGGCGAGTCATAAATGAATCTTTAATCATCGCTAACAGCCAAGGGAAGTCAACGGTGGAAGGATCCCTAAAACGAATCACTACAAATGACTCAGCGTCGGTGGGAATATCCTGCACCTCAAAGGGGTTCGAGGTATCGACGGTAGGCACACGTTGAAAATTAATATGGGTGCGCGAAAACTGCGGTTGAATATAGCGAACATAGTCACCCATCCGACCTAGGATGGTGTCAATGACCGCTTCTTGTGAATAGCCACGCAGCTTGGTGTCACGGTCAATCTTTTGTATCCACTCCAGATTCATGGTCGGCGCCACACCTACTAACAGATCAACATGGCGAGCAATATCATACTCTTCGGTGACCAGTCCGCCGTGCAACCCTTCATAAAATAATAAGTCGGTGCCGCAGGGTAGCGACTGCCACTCAGTGAATGTCCCTACGCGATAGCCTGCTTCAATTTTCTGCTTATCTTCAGCGTGGATATAGTGCCTGAACGTCCCTGAGCCGTGTTCACCATATTCATTGAACAGACCTTCCAGACGATCAAGCAAATTAGCTTCAACGGCAAAGTGGGAGAGCTCATCTTTGCGCTCTGGCTCTTCACGAAATATGCGGTGAAGGTCATCACGGGTATAGCGATGAAACGCATCGCCATCAACGACTGCCGCATGGACATCTTCACGTAGAAACATTCTTTCAAGGCTGCGCCGCACCGTGGTCGTACCTGCTCCAGAAGAGCCGGTTACCGCAATAATCGGATACTCCCGAGACATCAACCACACCTCGCATTCGCCAGCGCTTGCTTAACGAGTTCAGGCACTTCCACTGGCCGACCGGTAGCAAGATCAATCAATAACTGATTGATCCGCGCCGTCGCGACGATCTGCTGGGAATCCGCCTGATAAATGCGCTGATAGATCGTTAACGCCTTGCCTTGAGGCTCAGGCACCGCCGTTTCAATGACTAATGCATCGGGCCAGCGCGCTTCACTTTGGTACTGCACGGCTATATCGGCCACCACTGACGGATGACCGTGCATATCCCACTCAGGCAGATCCAGCGAGGCAAACGCTTGAATACGCCCCTCGTGTAGCAACGACACCAGGGCATCATGGCCCAGGTGGCGACCATAATTCATATCGGTTACCCGCACCGTCAATGGATGACGATGAATGACCGCCTCAGCGGGAAAGTCCAGCTTGACACGCTCCATGTCTGCTTCCTCGTCGGTGTTGGGTATAGCGAGGTGCTTTAAACCTCTCGGGCAATGGCACGATAGGCGATATCACGACGGTACTCGACGCCATCCCAATGGATCTCATTAACACCTTGATACGCTTGCTTTTGTGCCTCAGAAACACTACTGCCCAATGCGGTTACGCATAGCACGCGCCCACCTGCGGTGGTTATCTCGCCTTGTGCATTCTGCGCGGTTCCCGCATGAAATACCTTACAGCCATGTTGCTCCGCCTCTACCAAACCGTGAATGACATCCCCTTTTTGGTAGTTACCTGGGTACCCCCCTGCGGCCATAACAATACCTACCGCTGCCCGTTCATCCCAATCGCAGCTGCGCCCGGCCAGTTTACCTTCGGCACCCGCTAAACAGAGTTCTGCTAAATCAGAGATCAACCGCAACATAATAGGTTGCGTTTCAGGGTCGCCAAATCGACAGTTATACTCAATAACCCGTGGGTTACCAGAAGTATCAATCATCAACCCTGCGTATAGGAAACCGGTGTAGGCATTGCCCTCTGCAGCCATGCCACGCACAGTAGGCAAAATGACTTGCTCCATAATGCGGGCATCGACCTCTGGCGTCACCACTGGCGCAGGGGAATAAGCGCCCATACCCCCCGTATTCGGGCCTGTATCACCGTCGTAAGCACGCTTATGGTCTTGGCTAGTCGCCATGGGTACAACATTCTCACCGTCCACCATGACAATAAAGCTAGCTTCTTCCCCTTCTAGAAACTCTTCAATCACCACCCGCGCCCCGGCATCACCAAACGCATTGGCTTCCAACATGTCACGAATGGCGGCCTCTGCTTCGACTTCGCTAAGCGCTACTATTACGCCTTTGCCAGCAGCCAGCCCGTCCGCCTTGATCACAATCGGCGCACCCACTTTGCTAAGATAAGCTAGCGCGGGGGCTACTTCAGTAAAGGTTTGGTAAGCTGCCGAAGGAATGTCATGACGGGCTAAGAAATCCTTGGTAAATGACTTAGACCCTTCCAACTGAGCGGCAGCCTGGGTAGGACCAAAAATAGCCAAGCCAGCGGCTTGAAAGCGATCAACGACCCCCTCTACCAAGGGAGCCTCTGGGCCTACCACGGTTAAACCAATTTGCTCGTCACGGGCAAAAGCAACCAAGCTATCGATATCATCTGCGGAAATAGCTATGTTGGTTAATTTAACCTCTGTGGCGGTGCCTGCATTGCCAGGGGCAACAAACACCTGCTCAACGTGATTAGACTGCGCCAACTTCCAAGCCAACGCGTGCTCACGACCACCACCGCCAATCATCAAAACCTTCATGTTCATCCTTCTCAAACGGGAGAGCGTTTATAGGCGGCATTATGCCACAGCGCAGCACCAGATGGGGTCAGGATTTGTTATCACTACGGGCGTCGTCGCTAGCATCATCTTCAGAATCACTAACGTCGGTGGATTCATCGGCCTCAGCTGGCTGATTTAACGTTTTCTGCCAAAAACGCATATTCTCTTCGGCCAACTCGCGCATAAACTCTAGCGGCGTGTTTCGCATCGCCTGTTTCCATTGGCTTTGTATGCGCTTTTGCTGCTCCAACATCAGCTGGGTGCCCTGCTCTAAATAGCGCGACAAAGGCAAGGGCGACGTCATGTCATAGACTCGGATCAGTTGGGCCAATAGATCGTTAGAGAAAACTTCTGCCTCACTGTCTGCCTGCTCTTGCTCAATAATGATCGACAATAAAATGGTGCGCGTCAGATCTTCACCACTTTTGGCATCTTCAACACGAAACGGTTCTTCTTCGATGATGAGACGGCGTAAATCTTCCAGCGTCACATAGCGACTCTGCTGCGTATCATACAACCTGCGGTTGGCATATTTGCGAATCACACGCACGACGCATCTCCTTAACGCGATAGGGGCTTTTGTTCCCGTTACTGGTATTGTGCCTGCACCACGCATCCATGCAAGCCACCTTAATATATCCGATAGGCGTACTGTGCCTATCATGTGACCAATAGACCATCATTATGAATTTGATTTTGCTCGACCCTAATGACCTTTTCGACGAACACCATGTATTTATCAGCGACCCGCGGCGGTTAGCGCATTTGCGTGACGTTCATCGCTCAACTGCCGGAGACATATTAACCGTTGGCATTCAGGGGGGGGCAATGGGTAAAGCACGCCTCACCGAGCTCTCCGATAAGCATGCTCATTTCACACTGGAAGTGCTTGACGAGCCGCCGCCTCCGCCATTACCTGTTCATCTAGTATTGGCGCTGCCACGCCCGCGTATGTTGGCGCGGACCCTGGAGCACGTTACCGCCCTGGGTGTGAAGGAAATTACCCTGCTGCATACCAAGCGAGTAGAAAAGAGCTACTGGCAATCTCCCGAGTTACGCGCCGATAAAATCCACCAGCACTTGGTGCTTGGCTTGGAACAAGCGCGCGATACACACATACCGAGTGTAAACCTGTGCAAAGGATTTAGGCCTTTTTTAGAACAGCAGTTACCCACCTTGCTCAGCCATCGTCGCGGGCTAGTGGCCCACCCTGGAATGCCCAACGCCTGTCCGCGAGGCATAGCTGATCAAACCCTGCTGTTGGTTGGCCCTGAAGGAGGGTTTATTGCCTGGGAAGTAGAACAGCTATTGGCGGCAGGTTGCGAAGGGATGCACCTAGGCCCACGCATTTTACGCGTAGAAACAGCCGTGACAGCGTTACTATCACGGCTATTTTAAGCGTTATCGGATTTTACGACTGATCATCTTCCGGGTCGTGCGGTACAACTTCTGCGTCATCGCCACATTCGGGATCTTGCAGGAAGGTATTGCGCACATCCAGTAAGCCAAGATGACTGATAGTACGGCGACCCAATAGAAGTGGATAGAGCATCTCTTCACGGTCACGTAGACTGAACTGCTCTTCGTAAATCGTATCGCCCATACAAACTTCCATCAACACAACAGGACGCTCATCCCTACCACCGGCGCCTCGAACCTTCTGCTCACGGTAAAGCGGGCGCTCGATTTCATCACTGAACACCTCGCCACTCTGCTGATCTTCCAGCTTTAAACGAAAGCGTACCCACTCTTCGTTATCCTGCTCAAAAATCTCAATATCACGAGCGTCCATTGATGAGGTCAATGCGCCGCTATCAAGCTTTGCTTTAACCGCAATTCCCCACGGCTTTATGGTCGCGTTTTCTACCCAACCGAATACTTTATCTTCTTCAGCAAAAGCGATTGAGCTAGAAAGCAACGCGCCAACCATACAACCACCTAACACCCTTTTTCCTATCATTCGCATAGCGTCATCCTTGGTAAAGTAAATAGCTAGTCAAATGACTGCCTCGCTCTAACGGCTTCGTAGCTGTTCCAACAGCGCCTGTGTAGCAAAGCCGTCTGGTATTAACCCTTGATCGCGCTGGAAGTTCCGCAACCCTTGCCGTGTATTAGGGCCCATTACCCCGTCAGCACCACCCACCGAGTAACCCGCTCGGTTTAAACGCTCCTGCAACTCTTGAACATCATCACGAGTGAGCGTTGCTTGATCACGCGGCCATGACTGCGCTATCCCCTCACGGCCGGCAATAGCATCACCTAAGGTAGCGACTGCCAGCGCGTAACTGGTGGCATTGTTGTAGCGCAAGATAGCGCGAAAATTAGGGCCAACAAGAAATGCAGGGCCATCTGCCCCAGCGGGAATAACAACGGCTGCACTGTCAAAGTTAGGTAGCTCTCCTCGATACGCCCGGACGCCCTGGCGTTGCCACTCGTCGCTGCTGCGCCGCTCGGTCTGAGCATAATCGAAGTCATCAGGCAGGCGTACCTCTACCCCCCAGGGCTGCCCAGTTTGCCAACCCGCTCTGGCCAAGTAGTTGGCGGTAGACGCCATCACATCCGGTATACTGCCCCAGATATCACGCTGCCCGTCCCCATCGCCATCGACGGCATAAGCCTCGAAGCTACTGGGGATGAATTGGGTATGCCCCATAGCCCCGGCCCAAGAGCCTTTCATCTGCTCCGCAGCAATATCTCCCTGATCAATAATCCGGAGCGCCGCAAGTAATTCACCCCGAGCAAAATCGCGACGTCTGCCATCGTAGGCCAAGGTCGCCAGGGCCTCTAACGTTGAAAAATCACCGAAATTACTACCGTAGTTACTTTCAATTCCCCAGATCGAGACAATAATTTCAGCCGGCACGCCAAAGCGCTGCTGCATTTGCATTGCCGTATCACGGTGCTCGGCAAGTTTTTCGCGCCCGGTGTTGATTCGCGTGGAGGAAACTGCGGTATCAAGGTACTCCCAGATGGGCCTTACGAACTCGGGTTGAAAACGATCAAGTTCGATAACACGCTCACGGTAGCGTACGCCATCTAACGCTTGGCTTAGGGTTGCTTCGCTAATCCCCTCGCTTGCCGCGTGACGGCGAAAATTCTGAACCCATTGTTGGAAACTGGCGTAGCGCACTTCTTCGGCGGCTCGTGCATCCACTTCAGTCATTAGCTGTGGGCTTGCCTGCACAACAGCGCTGTTTAGTGCTAGCACGCCCGTAGAAAACAGTGCGGCTAGATACAAAGCGGAACGAACTCTTGCTGAACCATTAACTTTCAAAGACATAGCATCAATCTCTCGGCAATCCTTGGCATGAACCCGATAATGACCCAGATAAGCAGCAGATACTAGGGTTAAGCAACCTCCTATAAACCACTCAAACGAAATAACACAACGATGTGTAACAACACCACTACCAGGGTGAGCAAGCCACGAAGTTTAAAATACCAGCTCGGAAAGCCCTCCCGTCCCTCGCGGCTAAGATCGTAACCACCGATGAGGAGGAAACCGAGCAACAGAACCCAAAGCCCTGTATGAACATTAAATAGCAGAGCAGGCCAAGCAATTAAGCTTGGCACCATCGCTAACAATAAGCGTCTGATATTGCCTGCCCGAGAGACTTGAAGGGCGCTGCCCCAGTGAACACCACCCAAAAACGATAAAATAACGGCACTATAATAAATAAATCCATAAATTGCCGTTACCTGCCACGCTATCGGCCCGAACCATACCAATGCACTACCGCCGATAAAAGGGAGCAGCCCAGCAAGACCTAAGTACCAGGCAGTGGAGCGTTCGCTGGTCAACAACGCCATGATTGTGAATCCTTAAAAGTTACTCGTAAGTTTCTTGCGCCTCGTTACTAGCAATCAGCCACCGCTGCCACTGTTCAGGCTCAACGTAGGGAGCTGAAAACGTGGCAGGTGCAGCTCGCCATGGTTGATGGCGTTCAAGCCCTTCGGGAAGCTCTTTAAGATGGCTTAACCAGTGGGCTACATAAAGCCCTTTAGGATCGTAATGCCCCGCTTGCTTAAGCACATTGAAATAACGATCCTGACGAGGATCTCGCCCTACCCCAGCGATATAGCGCCAATTCCCCCAGTTGCTAGCCACGTCATAGTCGATCAGGCAGTGTTCAAACCAAAGAGCACCCAAGCGCCAATCAACGTTTAAATCTTTGACTAAGAAACTCGCTACATTTTGACGTGCACGATTGGATATCCAGCCGGTCTCCCGAAGCTCGACCATTGCCGCATCGACGAACGGCAATCCAGTCTCAGCATTACGCCAAAGATTAAAGGCATCGCATGGTTTGGTAAGTTGCCGAGAGCCATACATTTTCGCCCCTTCTAGCAGAGCAGCATGTATAAAGTATTCCCGCCAAAGTAGTTCAAAAACGATCCAGTAACTTGATTCATTACTACCGTGCTCAGCCTCCCAGGCTTTGACGGCGTCATTCACTTGACAAGCGGACAGGCAGCCACGTGCTAACCATGGGGACATCCTTGTTGAAAAACTTGCGCCTAGCAGTCCATTGCGAGTTTTTTTGTACGTCTCCCCTCCCTTTTGATGCCACAAGTAATCCTTCAGACGCGCATGAGCCGCTGATTCACCGCCCAGATAATCGAACCCTTGCCGTTCGTCAGGCTGCCACGTAGCACTGTGTTCACACACGGCTTTGAGAGGAGGAAACCCTCGCGGAGCTTCCGGCCAAGGCGGTAGAGTAACCGGCGCGGGGAGACTTGAAGTAATAGTGCACTCCCGCTCTACGCAACGCCTAAAAGCTGAAAAGCTCTCAGGCAACTCATGGGGCTCAAAAGGTAGCGTTTGACGACTAAAAAGGCGCCCATTTTCGACACACATCAACTCCGTTTGGCTATCAAGCCTCTTCGCCACCGACTCAATGTGTTGCGCTTCTTCAACACCAGGATGCTCAGAAACATGTACCCGCCGCACGTTAAGCGATGACGCAAATTCGATAACAACATCGCTTGGGTTGCCGATACGGACAAGCAAATCACTACCGCGCTGCAGCAGTTCACCACGCAGCGCCATTAGGCTCTGCCACAAAAAGCGTAAACGAGCAGCTCCAAGTCGGGGCGTTTGCTCACCCTCGACCAAAGGCTCTAGCCACTTTTTATCCAGTACATAGAGGCACAATAAATAAGTGGGGGGAGAGGTAAAGTGAAGAAGGGAGTTATCAGCAACACGAAGGTCGTCTTGCAGCCAAACAATATCGGTAGTGCTGTTCATGCTCGCGCCTCCTAGGAATTTTCTTGCTTCTGGCTACGACGGCAACGCTCGCTGCAGTAGCGTACCTCGTCCCAACAGCGCGCCCATTTTTTACGCCAGGTGAAAGGGCGTTGGCATTGAACACAAATTTTTTGCGGTAAGTGCTGTTTGCGATGCATGGTCACGGTTGATCAGTATTTGCACGTAGACTGCATTAAAACGTGGACACATTATCCTATACGGTATAACTATTGTATATATATTGTTTTTGTATTGTTCAAGATAAACAGTAAAAAAATTTTGAAACAAACACGAAAAAGCCACCCGTAGGTGGCTTGGCAACAGCATCAAACTGCTAATGGCATGACTTATTGTCGCTACTTGTTAGTCAGGATCTGTATTCCGAGGCTGACGCTTGGCATTTTCCTGGGTCTCCAGACCGCTCTTTAACTCGTGAGTCAAAGGGTCATAATTAGGGCGCAATTCATCCTTTACCGTGCCGCTCCAAAGCTTTGAGCCTACAAAGTAACCGGCCCGACCAATAACGTGTGCAGCTACCGGCGCAGTCATCAGAATAAACACAATGATGGCAAACGAACGTGCAACGATGCCCACTTCAGCAAAATGCATGGCAGCCGCCAGCATGATTAAAATAACGCCTAACGCAGCAGCTTTGGTGGTGGCATGCATACGCGTCAAGAGGTCAGGCAGCCGCAGCAAGCCAATTGAAGCAAGCAGAATAAATACCGCACCACCAATGATTAGCGTGCCCTTTATGAACTCAATCATCCCGCGGGCCTCCTCGTTCTAAAAAGCGTGCAAAACCTATCGCCGCTAAAAAGCCCATTAACGCGATCACAATCGCAGCGTCTAGAAAGCTTGCGACTTCTGTCTTTATCGCATAAACCCCTACTAGCCCTACAACGGACGTAGAGAAAAGCTCAAGCGCCACTACGCGATCAGGCAGGCTAGGGCCGCGTACCACGCGGACAAAGGTAAGTATAAGCGCCAAGCTCATAATGACTTGGCTGATGAGTATAACGGTATCCATTAGCGAAACAGCTCCAGTGCCCGATGCTCCATTTCTTTCAGATTACGCCGCAGTTCTTCCTCATCATCTAAAAACATGGCATGAATATATAGCACCTTACGATCATCAGACACATCAAGGCTCAACGTGCCGGGCGTTAAAGAAATCAGGTTGGCCACCATGGTAATTTCCATTTCCGTACGTGCCGTAAGTGGCATGGCAATAACACCAGGCTTCATATGCCAAGGCGGTGTCAAAATATCAAAGCCAACTCTTAAATTAGCCTGAACCAGCTCTTTAAGGAAAAACCCAACAAACCTTATTAGCCGCGGAATACGGGCTGGATAGCCTTTTAAAGAGTCGAGCTGCGGCTCAAGCAGCACCAGGGAGAGATAGCCAAATACCAGGCCAACGAGTAAGTTCAAGCCAGTGAAGTCGCCGCTTAACAATACCCATGCAAGGCCAAGCAATAAATTCCAGATAGCTCCCGTCATGGCAGTTCCTCCCCAGCGCCAGCGTCTCCGCCTTCAGCTTCCGTGGGCATTGATTCCAGCAGTGCATCTTCACCGCTGGCTGTAGGCCCCATAACAGCTTCAATATAGCCAGATGGCTCAAGCAACTGATCACTAATGGTTGTCATCACGATCATCATTGGTTCAGCAAATATGCCAATCAACAGTGAGAACATGGCCAGCACCACCACGGGTAGATACATCATCCATAGACTTGGTTTCAGTAACCGCCCATCATCGCCTTTCGGCGTAGCAGTTTCAGGTACATGGTTATCTTCCGGCAGTGATTTCCAAAACACCTCATTCCAAATTTTAACCATGGAATAAAGCGTCATTAAGCCAACCGCAAGGGCAATCCCCGTCACCACATAGGCTTCGGCCTCGATACCCGCACGCACAATGACGAATTTGGCAAAGAATCCTGATAAGGGTGGAATGCCTGCCAGCGAGAAGGCAGAAATAAAGAATGCCACCGCTAGCCAGGGACGCTCGCGATATAACCCACCCATCTTTTTAAGCTGATAAGTTCCTTGCAAGCGGTGAGTAATACCGCTGATCAAGAATAGATTCGTCTTCACCACGATGTTATGCACAATGGCGAACACCCCGCCGGCAATCGCTAGCGGTGTATAAATTGCCAGGCCAAGAATCATATAGCCAATCTGGCTAACGATATGGAACGACAATATACGCCGGAACTCATATTGCGCCGCCGCCCCAAGCACCCCTGTCACCATGGTGAACGCAGCGCCCCATAGCATAATGTCCTGGATGTAACCCATGGACTGATCAAACATCAAAGTAAATACGCGGAACAGCGAGTAAACACCCACCTTGGTCAGTAACCCCGCGAACAGCGCTGAGACAGCCACCGGCGGCGTATGATAAGACGCAGGCAGCCAGAAAAAGAGCGGAAAAGCCGCCGCTTTAATGCCGAACGCCACCATAAACATCACGGCCAACACCTCGACCATTCCCTGATGCTCTGCCTCGTTCAGCCGCAGCGCGATGTCAGCCATGTTAAGCGTACCCACCATGCCATACAGCAGGCCGATCGCGGTTAAAAAGATGACCGATGCTAATAGGTTGAGGGTGACGTACTTGATGGCACCTTCCATTTGAGCCCGCTCACCACCTAGGATAAGCAGCGCAAAAGACGCCACCAGCATGACCTCAAACCAGACATAGAGGTTAAAAATATCGCCGGTTAAAAACGCCCCTGCAACACCGGCTAGCAAGAGATGCATTAACGGGTAATAGCCAAACTTCTCATGCCCACGGCCGGTGGAGGCAAGCGAATAGATCCCCATGGCCAGACCAATAATGGCGGTCATTAGGATCATTACCGCGCTGAGCATATCGGCAATCAAGGTAATACCAAACGGTGCTGGCCAGTTGCCCATCTGCATCGTCACGTAGCCATCTGACAGCGTCGATACAAACAACCACAGACTAACAACCAGCAAGGCGATATTACCTGCCACCGCCACAAACCGTTGCATGGGGCGGGAGCGCCAGAACATCAATGAGATTGCCCCTGAAAGTAAGGGCAAGAGGACGGGAAGAGCGACTTCAGGCCTCACGTATCAGTATCCTTCATTTTATCTAAATCATCGGCCTTGACGACTTCATAGGCACGTCGAATCAATACCACTGCAAACGCCAGCACGCCAAACGCTATGACGATAGCCGTTAACACAACCGCTTGGGGTAGCGGGTCGGCCACTTCACCTAATGGCTGCATCATTCCCTCTGGAATGAGAGGAGGAGCGCCTCGTGTCATGCCCGCAGTAGTGAAAATCAGCAAATTGGCGGCGTTAGATAACAGCATCAAACCAATTACCAATTTGACGATAGAGCGCCGCAACATCATAAAAATAGCTGTCGCATAAAGCAGGCCAATCGCCAGTGCCATTAACGGTTCCATGCCGAGCCTCCTGTTAACTCAAGGTTCATCCTGGTCGACCTCCATTAGCGTCATTACCATCCCGGTGACAGACCCCAATACTGCAAGATAAACACCGATGTCGAAAATTAGCGGCGTCGAGGCTTTAAAGTCGATAACCGGAATCGTCCACCACTGGGCGGTTAAGAACGGCTGCCCCATAAACCAAGCAGGCACTACCGATATCATACCCAACAGCAAACCAATGCCGATCAGATCGCGGGGATCAACCATACGCAGCACTTCTTTAGTGGCACTCACGCCAAAGGCAAGCAGATATAGCGTGAATGCCCCTGCCGCCACGAGTCCGGCAATAAACCCACCGCCTGGCTCATCGTGCCCCCTCAGTAACAAGAAGATCGAAAACAGCAATTGCAGAGGCATTAAAAAGCGTGCAGCCGTATTAAGAATAATCGTGCCTGACTTAACCATCGTAAGGCTCCTTGGCAGTCACTTTGCTGCTATCGACGGTTTTTCCATCGCTGTTTTCACCATGACGCAGTTTCAACATGGCAATAACGCCAATCGCCGCGAGCGCAAGTACAAACATTTCACCCAAGGTATCCAGGGCACGGTAATCAACCAAAATAACGTTAACAATATTGCGACCGTGAGCCAGCGGCGCACTGTTTTCCACCATATAGGTCGAGATAGGCTCAAACTGCTGAATACTCCAGGCAGTCATAATCAGCAGGCAGATCAAAATACCCATCGCCGCTGCGACAACGCCATCGCGAATGCGCTCTAGGCTAGTCGAAAGATTTGAGAAGCGCGGCAGACGGAAAAGCACCAACACCAGCAGGATGACCGTCAGGGTTTCGACAAGTAGCTGGGTAATACCCAGGTCCGGCGCACTGAATAGAATAAAGATAAGCGCAATGGAGAACCCCATAATACCGACGGATACGACCGCGCCAAGACGCGAACGCGAAATCGTGGCAAATAGCGCGCCCATCACCATGGTGCCCATCACTACCAGCTCGTGAAAGCGCACATCTAGCTCAAAAGCAAGCTGTGGTGAATGGCGCAGCAAGATTGAGTTACCTATTAATGCAATGAGGGTAATCAACATAACTAAGATGTAGTTACGCATATAGCCATTTTGCAGTAGCCGCGTTTGCCACTCAGAAACGTGCACAATGCCATTCATAAAGTTTTCATAGCCAGCTTCGGGTCCGTAACGCATAGCAGGCGAAAGTATCGACAACCTGCCACGCACATGGTCCCAGTGCTTAAACAGCATAAAGCCGATACCCAGGCTAAGGATCGACATGATTAACGGCAGATTAATGCCATGCCACAGTGACAGTGACACGCTGATGGGTTCACCCACCACGGCGGACGCGGCTGAGGTCAAAAGGCCTTCTCCAACGAGAGCAGGCAAAACCCCAATAAAGAGCGACAATACGGCCAGTAAGCCTGGCCCTAGCAGCATACTGAACGGTGCCTCATGAGGTACCTTGGGCGTCTCGATACGCTTACCATAAAAGGGCCTTAACGCAATAATGGCGGCCACGGCTATCGTTAAGAACGCCGCTACAAATCCGAACAGCACCAGCAGCACGCGAAAGGTTTCCGCTGCTAGCACTGACTCAAACATTAACTCTTTGCCCACAAAACCAAACAGCGGCGGCACCCCAGCGAGGGAGAGCGCCGCAATCATCGCGATGACAGCGGTCACAGGCATCAGAGGGCGTAAACCACCCATTTGAGTGACGTCCTTGGTGCCAGTTTCATGATCCAAAATGCCTGCCACCATAAACAGCGCACCCTTATAGAGCGAATGCGCCAGCAGGAAAGTAACAAAAGCGATCATTGCGCCATCAGTGCCGATGCCCAACAGCATCGTCAGAGTGCCTAACGCCATAATCGTTGAGTAAGCCAGTAGCTTTTTAATATTGGTATGACGTATCGCCAGAAATGCACCCGTCAGCATCGTGAGGGCACCAACAACCGAAAGGATCCCAATCCACATGGCGGTGCCACCCAGTTCCGGCTGCAGGCGTGCCATCAGATAGATGCCTGCTTTTACCATGGTGGCAGAATGCAGATAGGCGGAAACTGGCGTCGGAGCCGCCATGGCATTGGGTAACCAGAAATGGAAGGGGAACTGGGCTGATTTGGTAAACGCCCCCAGCAGCAAACAGATTAGCATTGGCGTATAGAGCGCATGCTCGCGAAGGTCAGCCTCCATACTGCGAATCTCAGCAAGCGACCAGCTTCCGCTGGCCACACCTAACAGCACCAAACCAGCCATTAGCGCCAACCCACCGGCCACGGTCACAAACAACCCCTGGCGGGCGGACTTGCGCGCTTCGATATCTGCATGATTGAAGCCAATCAGCAAGTATGAGGTGATGCTGGTGAGCTCCCAGAAAATAAACAGCGTGAATAAACCGTCGGCTAACACCAGCCCCAGCATAGATACCATGAACGCCATCAATGCAATATGAAAGCGCACTAAGTCAGGATGTCCTTTGAGATACCCACCTGCATAAATAAGCACCAAGGTGCCTATAACGGTAATTAACAACCCAAAAAGGAGCGCCAGACCATCCAGCATAAACGTCAGGCTAATACCCAGAGAAGGCACCCACTCCCATTCTAAGAGTATGCTGCCATTTTCGATGACTTCAGGGGCTTGTATTGCCAACCACGCTGCCAGTCCTGCTGGAAACAGTGCCAACACTAGACTGGTTTGATGAGCAAACCAGCGGTGCAGCAATGGCGACGACGCGGCCAGCAAAAAACCCATTAACACGGCAAGTTGCATCTAGCGAAATCTCCTCAGTAACAAACTGCCCACCACAGCTGATGGGAATGTTAGGCATGATGCCTGATTAACTGCTATTAAACGCAACAAATAGACGCTATTGAATACAACATCCAAACCCATAACACCAAAGTGGCTTAGGCATAAGTCGCCTACCGCTCCATCAACCGCCTATGTAAACTGCCCCCGACAGTTGAAAACACCGTATCTGGTAAACAGTGGCTTTTACGCCGTAAACCTTATAGCACCCAACTTAGGCTTACCAGACCTGCGTTTTAACGCGTTTTTTTCACTGCCACGTTAACCCTCAACCTTCACATGGCTCTACGGCTTGCCGAATGGAAATATCGGCAGGCGGAAAGCCACCCAGAGTGCGGAACGCTAGCAATGTCGCTGCTATGGATACCTCTGTTGACCCTGGCTGGCACCTTAGTGCCGCTGTTCACCGCCAGCCGTGGACGACTGCTCTGCACGATCACCACCATGATTGCGCCCTTGGCGGCACTCAGCATAGTGTTAAGCCACTCACCTACTCTGTTCAGTGGCGGAGTGATCACTCAACACCTGCCCTGGATGCCGTTGCTTGGATTAGATCTTGCACTGCGCCTTGATGGCCTAACCCTGCTTTTTGCACTTCTCATCCTTGGCATCGGCAGTCTTATCATTGCCTATGCAGGCTACTACCTTGCCAGTGACGAGAAAGACGGCCGTTTTTTTTCTTTCATGATGCTATTCATGACGGCGATGCTGGGTATCGTCATGGCCGACAACTTATTGCTGATGTGGCTGTTTTGGGAACTCACCAGCGTCGCCTCTTTTCTGCTCATTGGTTTCTGGGGCCACCTTAGCGATGCTCGGCGCGGTGCGCGCATGGCGCTTACCGTAACAGGCGCCGGCGGACTAGCACTGCTAGCGGGCATACTGCTGATCGGTAATGAGGTGGGCAGTTTCGCGATGGCCGATGTGCTGATGGCTGGCGATCAACTGCGCGCCTCTTCACACTACCCTCTCATCATGGCCCTAGTACTCATCGGCGCTTTCACCAAGTCTGCACAGTTCCCCTTTCACTTCTGGCTTCCTCACGCGATGGCGGCGCCCACCCCGGTGTCAGCCTATTTACACTCTGCCACGATGGTCAAAGCAGGCATATTTTTGCTGGCCCGTTTGCACCCAGCCTTAGGCGACACATCAATATGGGCCGTTAGTCTAACACTAGCTGGCCTTGCAACGCTCGTTTATGGGGCTTGGTTTGCTCTGCTAGAGCGTGATTTAAAAGGTATTTTAGCATTTTCGACGGTGAGCCACCTGGGCCTCATTGTGTTGCTACTGGGGTTAGATACCCCGCTGTCGATAGTGGCTGCCCTGTTCCACATCCTTAATCACGCTCTATTCAAGGCCACGCTATTCATGAGTGCCGGCATTATTGATCATGAAACTGGCACCCGGGATATTCGCCGTTTAGGTGGGTTATGGTCGCTGATGCCTATTACAGGAACATTAACCCTTATGGCGGGAGCGGCCATGGCAGGCTTCCCTCCCTTTAACGGATTTTTGTCCAAAGAGATGCTGCTGACTAAAGCACTATCAACCGAGCTTTTTGGCGGCTTGGGCAGCGTCATTCCTTTGTTAGTGCTGGTGGGTGCCACTCTCTCGGTCGCCTATTCGCTACGCCTTATGTATGGCATTTTTTTTGCAACGCCCAGCGCCAACAATATGCTTGAAGGCCAAGCGTCTGACAGTAACCCCAATGTAGAAGTACGCCACCCCCACGACCCGCCGAAAGGTATGTACCTACCGGGGATGCTACTGGCGGTTCTATGCTTGATGGTCGGTTTACTTCCCATGACGCTAGCCGCCCCACTTATCAATACGGCCAGCTTTGCGGTACAGGGCATTAACAATCCTGTTTTCGCTTTCGCATTGTGGCACGGGCTCAACTTACCATTAATGATGAGTGCTATTGCCATCGGTGGAGGCCTGGTATTAATGCGGGAGCACGCTCGCTTGGGACTTCTGGCCAGCGTGCTACCTAGCCATAATGCTAAAGAAATATTTGAAAAGAGCATCACTCGCATCGTGAAGTCCGCACTCTGGATAACCTTGCGACTGGAAAATGGTTCACTGCAACGTTATCAGGCGCTGTTACTGCTATCAGCCTTGGCAATGACGGCGCTTGGCCTAAGCAATGTCAGCTCTCTAACCGGTTCCGCAGGTGTACAGCCTGTCGACGGGTTGGTGATACTCGGCGCG
The DNA here is from genome assembly GCF_007692655.1 of Halomonas sp. Lineage (GTDB taxonomy): Bacteria > Pseudomonadota > Gammaproteobacteria > Pseudomonadales > Halomonadaceae > Vreelandella. Next base: position 15,823 of record NZ_REBQ01000133.1, on the reverse strand, counting down.
GGGGTAATGATGCTCGGGGCCATCGGCAGTGCATTAGCACATCGCTGGAGGCTAGTATCGTTGCTAATGCTGTCGGTAGTGGGCTTAACCGTATCACTGACATTTATCCGGTTCTCCGCACCGGATCTCGCGCTCACCCAGCTTTCTGTAGAAATCGTCTCAATGATCTTGATGATTCTTGCACTATTTTTCCTACCTCAGCGCCCACCGCTGTGGGTTTCATCCAGGCGCATCATGCGCGACATACTGCTTGCCGGGTCGCTCGGCCTTATTATCGCCTCGCTAAACTACGCCCTGCTCACCCGTGAAGTTACCAGTATTTCTGATTTCTTCCTCGCTCAAAGCGTTCCCGGCGGCGGCGGAACGAACGTCGTTAACGTTATTCTTGTCGACTTCCGCGGCTTTGATACCTTAGGCGAAATTACAGTGCTTACCCTGGCTGGCCTTGCCACGTACAAGCTGCTTAACCGTTTGCGCCTGTTTAAGCCATCAGGCAATGCTGAAGGTATACGCTGGTCACGACACCGCTACCCCCTAATCCTGGAAGTGGTCGCACAAATCATCCTGCCGATAGCCCTGCTGGTATCTTTCTACATATTTTTACGCGGTCATAACCAGCCCGGGGGTGGCTTTATTGCTGGCCTGATTACGGCTATTGCACTGCTACTGCAATATATTGCCAGAGGCTACGAGTGGACCAATCAACGCCTTAAAGTCTCGTTCCCCTTTATTTCCGTGCTAGGGCTCGCCATTGCAGTGAGCACTGGATTAGGCAGTTGGTTGTTTGGCTACCCCTTCCTCACCACTTCTTTTGGTTATTTCGATATCCCGCTGATCGGCAAAATTGAGCTGGCGACCGCGCTGTTATTTGATCTAGGTGTTTACCTCGCGGTGGTAGGTGCAACGCTAATGATTCTGGTCAACCTAGGCAGTGTGACAACCGCACATCGGCCTACGCTTCAAACGACCCAACAGTCAGAATCAAAAGAGGCTAATAAATAATGGAACTGCTGTTTTCATTGGTGACCGGGGTGCTATGCGCAAGCGGTATATACCTGCTACTTCGTGGCCGCACATTCTCCATCATTGTTGGATTGGTGCTTCTTTCTCATTCGGTTAACTTATTTCTTTTCTCTACGGGAGGGCTCCGTACCCACTCGGCAGCGGTGATAGGGGAATCTGCGATCCCCGCCGACCCTCTACCCCAAGCCCTTGTGTTAACCGCCATTGTGATCGGCTTTGCAATGACTGCCTTTATTGTCATTTTGGCTATCCGCACTCGAGCGGAGCTGGGTAATGATCATGTGGATGGTAAGCAGGGTGAAGAAGGGGACACTCGCTGATGAGCCAACACCTGATAGTACTACCTATCCTTTTACCTATGCTGACCGCGCTGGGGCTGTTGCTCTCAGGTCAGACGCCAAGCGCTCTACAGCGGCAAATAAGCATTTTTTCATCGGCACTGTTGGTGATGCTTGCAGGCTTGCTAGTAATACGCGCCCACGGTGATGTCATCAGTGTTTACGCGTTGGGTAACTGGCAGGCCCCGTTCGGTATCGTCTTAGTACTTGATCGCTTGTCAGCGCTCATGGTGGCGCTAACCGCCGTGCTAGCACTGGGTTGCATTTTGTTTGCCAGTGCCGGGGACGATGCGCGGGGAAGTAATTTTCACGGCATTTTCCATCTTCAGCTAATGGGCTTGAACGGCGCTTTTTTAACCGGCGATATGTTCAATCTGTTTGTATTTTTTGAAATTATGCTGCTTGCCTCCTATGCGTTACTGATGCATGGCGGCGGCAAGGCACGCATTGGCGCCGGACTGCATTACGTTGTCTTAAACCTAGTGGGGTCAGCGCTTTTTTTAATAGCCCTGGGTGTTCTGTATGGCATTACCGGCACACTTAACATGGCTGATATGGGGCGGCGCATCGCGCTTATGGAGGGGGACGAAGCGGCATTAGCAAGCGCGGGGGCGCTCTTGTTGGTGGTTGTGTTTAGTCTCAAGGCGGCCATTTTGCCGCTCTATTTCTGGCTTCCAGCCACTTACGCCTCAGCCCCAGCTCCTGTTGCCGCCCTTTTCGCGATCATGACTAAAGTAGGTATTTATGCCCTGCTCCGTGTTCAAACGCTGGTGTTTGCGGATAGTCCTGCGGCCTCGTTAATCAGCGCATGGCTATGGTGGGGTGGTTTAGCGACGCTGCTATTTGCGGCCATTGGTGTGCTAGCAGCGCGAGATATGCGAACGCTCGCAGCCTACCTGGTTCTGGTATCCGTTGGCACGCTATTGAGTGGCGCAGGCATGGGCCATATTGCAGGCAATGGCGCCCTGCTCTATTACTTAGTACACACTACGTTAATAGCGGGGGCGCTGTTTTTACTCGCCGAGCTGATTGGCATGCAGCGTGGCAAAGCAGGTACTCGCTTAGTGCGTGCCCGTAAGCTACGTCAGCCAACGCTAATTGGCAGCATGTTTATCATCGGTGCGGTGGCAATTTCCGGCTTGCCCCCACTCGCCGGGGCTCTTGGAAAGCTGCTACTCATGCAGGCTGCTGAAACGGGGCAACGACCTTGGCTATGGCCGCTACTGCTGCTGGCTGGGCTGGCCAGTTTAATTGCACTGTCACGGGCAGGGTCCGTATTTTTCTGGGCGAGCTACAAAGGGGCTCCCAACGGGCCTCTGATTAGCCGTTTCCAGCTATCAGGCGTGGCACTGCTTTTCATTAGTGCCCCTCTGCTTGTTATTTTGGCCGGACCGGTGAGCGACTACACCCATGCCACTGCGGCGCAGCTTGCGTCTCCGCAGCTATTTATTGATGCGCTATTCCCTGATACGACAGCGCTTACCTTAAACACTGGAGACGCGCCATGACACCGATCCTGCGTTTTCTCCCCGCGCCGATGCTATCGCTGATTCTACTGGTCACCTGGCTATTGATGGTGCGCAGCGTCACCCTCGGGCAACTGTTACTTGGCGTGATACTGGCGATTGGCATCCCCCTGCTCACTCGACAATTTTGGTTGCCCTTCCCACGCGTAAAACATCCTTTGAAGCTGTTTAGGTTCTTGCTTTGCGTCCTGGGCGATATCGTCGTCGCCAACCTGCACGTTAGCCTATTAATACTCACCCCTAAACGCGAGCCTCATCCGGGCTTTGTTGAGTATCCACTGCAAGTCAAAGACCGTTTAGCCATCACGCTGTTAGCCAACACCATCACCATGACACCGGGTACCGTCTCGACCAATATTCGTCTGGATCAAACGTCGCTGCTGATCCATGTATTAGACATGAAGGATGAACAAAAGCTAATCAAGGAAATACACGAACGCTATGAGCGGCCCTTAAGGGAGATTTTTGAATGTTAACCGTGGCTCTGTGGATTAGCCTTACCTTCATTGTATTTGCACTGGCGATGAATGTTTACCGCCTGGTGATTGGTCCCGATATTCCTGACCGCCTTCTAGCGCTGGATACCATGTACGTTAACGCCATCGCGTTAATCGTTATTGCTGGATTATGGTTCAACACCAAAACCTATTTTGAAGCCGCGATGCTGATCGCTCTGTTAGGTTTTATCAGTACGATGGCTATCTGCCGCTATCTGCTACGCGGCGACATTATCGAATAACAGAAAGATTGAATAAGGGAGCGTGCTATGACGTTTAACATGATCGCTGAAGCTGCGGTATCGCTACTGTTGGTACTGGGCGGGCTATTTGCCTTCGTTGGTTCGCTAGGCATGCTTCAATTTAAAGATTTTTTTATGCGCCTACATAGCCCTACCAAGGGCACTACGCTGGGCATTGGATGCGTGCTCATTGCTTCGATGATTTACTTCAGCGTGAGTCAACGCGAACCCCATGTCCAAGAACTGCTAATCACACTTTTCTTATTTATTACGGCGCCCGTTACCGGTCATATGCTGGCCAAAACAGGTTTACATATGCACCTGCGCTTTATTACTGGGACACGCGGTTCTCTACCTGAGCTGATGGATGAAGATGTTGGCCAAAGCCGTGTTGCGCGCCCACTTCGCCCGAAGCCACCCGGCGGGCTGAAGACCCGCCGAGAGCAGCTACTCAAAAGCCGTGGCCGCTAAATGTTAGGCAGCCAACCCTGTAACTCATTATTGATAACAGCCAGCAAGGCGTCGATGTGATCGTCGCGATCGTTTAAGCAGGGTATGTAGCTAAATGTCTCCCCACCCGCTTCCATAAAGCTATCGTGGATCTCCTCTTCTATCTCCTCCAACGTTTCCACACAGTCTGAGGAGAAGGCAGGTGACATAATCGCGATATGTTTATGGCCCTGCTTCGCCAGCTCCGCCACATGGTTAACCGTTTGTGGTCCAACCCACTTTTCTGGGCCAAACTGTGACTGGAAGGCGGTATCCACTTCCTCTTTGCTAAAACCAAGCTTTTCGCGGAGTAGACGTGTGGTCTTCTGGCATTGGCAGTGGTAAGGGTCACCCTCCATCAGGTAACGCTCGGGCACACCATGATAGCTGGCCACCAGTTTGGTAGGACGAGACGCTAAACCGTCGTAAGCTTCCTGGACAGAATTAGCCAGCGCTTGAATGTAAGCGGGATGATCGAAGTAAGCAGGGACAGTACGTATATAAGGCTGCCACTTCATTTTCATCAGGGTACGAAATGCCTGATCATTTGCCGTGGCCGTTGTCGGAGAACCGTACTGAGGATAAAGGGGAAAGAAGACGATTCGCTCACAGCCTTTCTCTTTTAAGCGTGTTAATACGCTTTCAGTGGAAGGATTACCGTAGCGCATACAGAAATCGACTTCGACATCGTCACCGTAAAGCGCTTTTAACCGCGCCGTCATTTTTTCTGTCTGAGCCCGGGTAGTGGTTAACAGCGGACTTTCATCCTTTTCGGTATTCCATATACTCCGGTACGCCTTACCCGAGGAGAACGGCCGCTTGGTCAAAATAATCAGCTGTAACAGCGGTTGCCACTTCCACCCCGCGTAATCAACAACGCGTTTATCTGAAAGAAATTCATTTAAGTAACGGCGCATTGACCAATAGTCGGTGGCATCTGGTGTTCCCAAGTTCGCTAGTACAACGCCAACCTTGGCGGGCGCCACTGGCGGGTGATCACTGGGTGCATGGGCTAAGCGACCTGCACCCGGCTGATCCTTGACGACATTCTCGGTCATTACACTTGCTCCTGGAAAATAGCGATGTCGCTCAACATCTAAATATTTCAATAGTTGGTCATCTCAAGGCTAGCTATTTCAAAATCTAGCTGTCTCAAGGTCTTGGCATCTCAGCAAACGAGCTATTCATAGTGCGAGCCACTTTAATGAATCCTATCACTTTTCGGCAAAGTGGCGGCATAAAGTTATACTATCGGTATTATTTGTATAACTACAGGCCAATTCATGTCTAAGCCTTTACTTTTGGTGCTCGGTGATCAGCTATCACTTTCGCTGACGACGCTGCGAGATGCGCCTGATAATGCAGTCGTCGCCATGTGCGAAGTCGCTGAAGAAGCCCGCTATGTACCCCACCATATACATAAAATTGGGCTTTTCATGGCGGCTATGCGCCACTTTGCCCAGGCACTGCGTGACAAGGGCTTTAAGGTGCACTACAGCCGCATGGATGATGCCGACAACACCCACTCGATTATTGATGAAGCCGAGCGTATAGCCGGCCAATATGGCTGCGATGAAATACGGGTGGCCCGCCCCGGAGAGTGGCGGCTATGGAATTCAATGCAAGCCCGTCAAAACCCAATGATTACCTGGCAGATCCTTGAGGATGATCGATTTTTCACTACGCCAGACGACTTTAGCCAATGGGCCAGTGGCCGCAAACAGCTTCGCTTAGAATACTTCTATCGCGAACAGCGCAAGCGCACTGGGCTGCTGATGGAAGGCGATTCGCCCGCAGGTGGCAAGTGGAACTTTGATCACGATAACCGTAAGCCCATCGACGCAGCGCTTAACTTCCCTGCCCTGCCAACCCACCGCCAAGATGCACTGACTCAAGAAGCGCTGAGTGATGCCAATCGCCACTTTCCGGATCACATGGGCGCCTTAGAAGGCTTCAACCTACCGGTTACCCGGCGTCAGGCGCTGGTGGACCTAAACCACTTTATTGAGCACGGGCTTGCTGACTTTGGCCGCTATCAAGATGCCATCAGCGACTCATCCCCTTTTCTATATCACTCCCGGCTCTCTGCAGCGCTTAACATCGGCTTATTGTCACCCCACGAAGTCTGCGAAGCTGCACAGCTGAGCTATTTAGCCGGCGACGCGCCGATTAATGCCGCTGAGGGCTTTATTCGCCAGATTCTTGGCTGGCGCGAATACGTGCGGGGGCTTTACTGGACACAGATGCCAGCTTACAAGCGTGAAAACCAGCTAGGCTTTCAGCGGGATTTGCCGGCTTTTTATTGGAATGCCGACACCGATATGCGCTGTCTTCAGCGCGCCATCGAGATGACCATCGACAATAGCTATGCGCATCATATTCAGCGCCTGATGGTCACGGGCAACTTTGCCCTGCTGTGCGGCGTCAAGCCCGAAGCCTTGTGCGACTGGTACTTGGCCGTTTATGCCGATGCCTGCGAGTGGGTAGAGCTGCCTAATACGCTGGGGATGGTGCTGCATGCGGACGGCGGCCTGATGGGCTCTAAACCCTACTGCGCCTCCGGTAAATATATCGACAAGATGTCAGATCATTGTCAGCACTGCCGCTACTCGCCCAAACAGGTGACAGGGCCAAAAGCCTGTCCGTTTAACAGCCTCTACTGGCACTTTCTGGAAGCTAACGCTGAAACCCTTAACAAAAATCCGCGCATGAAACTTATCTACGGTTCGCTAAAACGTATGTCGGATGAAAAACGCGAAGCCATCCGCCAGCAGGCAGAGCACTTTTTAGCGCGCCTTGAAACCTCCCCGAGCTATGGACAACGCTGCCACACTGAAGGCTATATCGCTAAGGAATCAAAATGAACCGTTTTAAGTCGTTAAACGCCGTGCCACCCGTCACCTTGTTTCATGATGGTCATTGCCCCTTTTGCCAGCAGGAAGTAGCGTGGCTAGAGAAACATCGCCATCGCGAATATATCAAGCTGGTTGATATTCAAGACAACGGTTTCAATGCCCAGGCGCATGGGCAGGAATTTAACGCCATGATGGGCCAGTTACACCTACAAGATAGTCAGGGGGAGTGGTATATCGGCATGGATGCCAGCCGTGCCCTCTACGCAGTGCTGGGCTACCGGCGGCTGATGTGGGTCTCTTGCTTACCCGGGATTCGTGCCTTAATGAACGCCGGCTACCGTTTTTTTGCCCGTCGCCGAATTCGGCTTGGACAGTGGTGGGAAAAGCGCCAAGCAAAACGTTAACGCATGGCCGCTAGTTTTTTAAAAGACAAGCGGCATGCGCGATGTCAGAGGTTCGCTGTAATGAGCGTCGCGACCAATCACCTCATCATGAGGGACGTGCTGCACGAGATATGCACGATGAATACCGGCACGCTTAAGCTCCATGTAGACATCATCCAGCGAACGAAACAGCATTGGCTTGGTGCGCTGCATCAGCATATGACGCTCGCCTTCCACATCTTCTAACTCAATTTGATAAAAACGGCTGCCCGAATGAGTAATCACACGAATTTCAAAATTGGCGTGACTGACGACAAACTGTTTAAGATCCTTCAGTTCCATGGTTCCCTCCTATTATTTGCACCTGTCATAAAGGCACAGCATGACTGCACCTTATGACATTTTTGTTACTTTGCTATTGCGGTGTCGTGATGATTTCCAGCATCAGGACTGCTAATAATTTGTCGTTTAGTGACATTTTATTAAATAACTAAGATAGCAACAGTGCAAGAGAGTTCCTGACCGAAACGTCAAGAATTGAACTTAACGTTGATATTCAGAGGGATCGATGGCTTTGCCAAGCGAGTTGCGGTCAATCCAATTACCGCCTTTTGTCTCTTTGTAACGGAACACTACTTTGTCCCCTACCGTAACGGGAAGCTCTCCATCTTCTGTTTGGTAGCTGTATTTTTCGCCTTCCACAACCAAGTGGTAACGATAAAGATCTGGCATACCCAGCCACTCTTTAAAAGGGCCTTCACGCTCTAATGACTCTAGCTTGCCCCGACCTTCTAGCTTAGGAAGACGCTGCCGGTTTCCGCGTCGAAATCCACCTGCCATTGACTACTCCCGTTAGTTGCGTTCGTGGGAGGGGCATTATACGAATTCGCCCCCCATCCTCAAGTTAATCAGAGGCTCTTTAATCACCGAAGGATTGGCCGTAACTATCAGGGGCCAAATCTTCAAAGCGGGTATATTTGCCGATAAACGCCATATGCACTGTGCCTATAGGCCCGTTACGCTGCTTACCGATAATTAACTCAGCAATGCCCTGATTGTCGGGGTTATCTGGATTATAGACTTCATCACGATAAACGAAGGCGATAACGTCAGCATCCTGCTCAATCGCTCCAGATTCCCGCAGATCCGACATGACCGGACGCTTGTTGGGGCGCTGCTCCAAGGAGCGGTTCAACTGAGAAAGAGCAACCACAGGGCAGTTAAACTCTTTCGCCAAGCCCTTTAAGGAACGCGAGATCTCTGAGATCTCACCGGTACGGTTTTCATTAAAGCCAGGTATCTGCATTAACTGAAGATAATCGATCATGACTAACGCTATGTTGCCATGCTCGCGCACCACACGGCGAAGCCGTGAACGCATTTCATTAGGCGATAACGCGGCCGTATCATCAATAAACAGCTGTTTGTCTTTGAGTAGGTTAACGGCAGATGTTAAGCGCGGCCAATCCTCATCTTCCAACTGTCCGGTACGCACGCGGGTTTGATCAATCCTGCCCAACGACGACAGCATCCTCAGCATCAGCGATTCGGCGGGCATCTCCATGGAGAACACCATGACCGGCTTGTCGCTGGAAATAACTGCGTGTTCAACCAAATTCATGGCGAAGGTAGTCTTGCCCATTGAGGGCCGCCCGGCAATCACCACCATATCCGAAGGCTGCAAACCGGTAGTCATTTCATCCAGGTCACGGAAACCGGTCGATAGCCCCGTCATCTCACCCTTAAGGTTAAACAGCTCATCAATACGGTCAACGGCTTTGGTCAACAGATCGCTCATACCGATAGGGCCGCCGGTTTTCGGGCGCTCCTCCGCAATCTGGAACACTAAACGTTCGGCTTCGTTGAGCAACTCATCTGCAGGCCGACCCTGGGGGGAAAAAGCACTGTCGGCAATTTGGTTAGCGGCACGAATCAACTTACGTAATGTGGCACGTTCTCGCACAATGTCGGCGTAGGCACGAATGTTGCTTGCAGAGGGCGTGTTACGAGCAAGCTCTGCCAGAAACCCCAGACCGCCTACTGTATCCAAATGATCTCGCGCCTCAAGCGCTTCCGACAACGTCACCACGTCTAATGGCTGCGCGGATTCAGCCAGATGAATCATCACATTGAACACTAAGCGGTGCTCATAGCGGTAGAAATCATCGGCTACCAACCGCTCCGAGACGTTATCCCACGCTTGGTTGTCCAACATCAGACCGCCTAACACCGACTGCTCCGCCTCCAGCGAATGCGGCGGCAACTTTAGCGCTGCCGTTTCCTGATCAGCAGAAGGCTGGTCCTGCATAGCGAGCTCCTTAAAACATTCAGCGTAGCCAATGAAGATGCTTATCTTAGCCGCCCCCATTCAACGCGGCTACCATCACTCAATCAATCAAACATTCGCTTAGGGATCGTTGATGTTGCCTAAAAAAACTGCGCGCTAGCACAGCTTGCTTTTAGGCAATGTCACTGAATAAGGCATAAACCTTAGGCCCCAGAAATAACAAAAGGCGCGGGAAAACCCGCGCCTTTTGAAGTACTCGTGTTAGCGCAGCGTATTACTCTGCTACGACCACCACGCGAACAACGGCATCCACTTCAGCGTGCAAGTGAAGGGCGATGTCGTATTCACCGGTCTGGCGAATCGGGCCATTCGGCATACGCACTTCGCTCTTGGCAACATCGATGCCAGCAGAGGAAATGGCATCAGCCAAGTCACGCGGACCGATAGAACCGAACAGTTTGCCTTCGTCGCCTGCTTTGGAAACCAAAGACAGTTCGATGTCATTTAGCTGCTCAGCACGCGCTTCGGCTTCTGCCTTACGCTCAGCGGCTTGAGCTTCTAGCTCAGCACGCTGTGCTTCAAACGCTTCAATGTTGTCTTTGGTGGCCGGTACGGCTAAGCCGTAAGGCACCAAGTAGTTACGACCATAACCAGGCTTAACAGTGACCTTGTCACCCAGGCCGCCCAGCTTACCAATGTTGTCGAGCAGAATGACTTCCATCTCGTAAACCTCTTGTCAGTTGCTGCGGGCAAGGCGTGCGCGAAAGTTCGCGAATGTATCAATCAGCCCCAACAGCAGCACAATGAGAATCGTGGGCCAGGTCGTGATCAGCAACACATAAAATGCGACTAACCACAGCCCGTTCATCCCCTTTAATCCAATAAACCCGTGCACTAACGCAACGCCAGCTACCAATAACGGAATCCAGCCAAGCATAGCTAGAGCGGGAACACCCAACACCATGCCGGCTACCCCAATAACCACTAAAATAGCTAGCTCTTTAGGGGCAAAACGAAGTGCATGGAACTCTTCACGAAAGCCGCCAGGATTGTACAACCCGGCCTGCCAACTGCGTGCGAGCGCCAAACACACTATCGCTGCCAACAGCACTACTAACCCGGTTACACCGCCCACCACTATATTGGCAAGGGTTTGAGTATCGTAGCCCTGATTGGAAAACTCCGTGAGCATGCGATCCACTTCTTCTGAACCTTCACGCAACTGCTCTAGCATTAGTTCAGTGCCACCCGGCGGTGCAAAGATACCCAGCTGAACCATAAAAGCAGCGACCAGTGTCCCTACAATCAATGCTTCAACCCAGCGCATCCTCTCGCGCAAAATAACGGCCATCAGCGTGACTAGCAGGACGCTAGCAAGCGGAATCACATCACCTTGAGCCCACCAAAAACCGGCTGGTAGCGCTGCAGCAATAATGACCGGTAGCGCAGGCGCGAAGCCTTTGCGAAGGGTCATTAATGCCGCAATAGCTGCCCCTAACCAGAACAACCAAGGCACCAGCGTTGCCAGGGCCGCCCCGCCTGCAGCGTAAGGCGTACCCCGCATTAGCCATCGGGCCAGTGCCAGCATCACGTTAAACGCTTACTGGTGGCTATCGGAATAGGGCAGCAGTGCCAGATAACGCGAACGCTTAATAGCGGTCGCCAACTGACGCTGATAGCGTGCTTTGGTACCGGTAATACGGCTTGGAACGATCTTGCCGGTTTCGGTGATGTAAGCCTTCAGCGTATCCAGATCTTTGTAGTCGATCTGCTTGATGCCTTCAGCAGTGAAGCGGCAAAACTTACGGCGACGGAAAAAACGTGCCATGGACTAGCTCCTTAAAACGTGCAGTGAATAAAATCAGGCAGTTTCTTCTTCTTCAGCGCGCGGTTTTTCTTCGCGACGCGGACGTTTTTCTTCTGCCGGTTTCATCATCGGGGAAGCCTCAGTAACGGCTTCTTTGCAGCGAACAACCAGGCTGCGGATGATGGCGTCGTTGAAACGGAAGATATTCTCGATTTCTTCGAGAGTCTCGCCGGAACATTCGACGTTCATCAGCACGTAGTGGGCTTTGTGGATCTTGTTGATCGGGTAAGCCAAGTGACGACGGCCCCAATCTTCTAGACGGTGCACAGTGCCGCTATTTTCAGTAACGATGCTGGTGTAGCGCTCGACCATAGCCGGCACCTGCTCGCTTTGATCCGGGTGGACCATAAACACGATTTCGTAATGACGCATGGGATCTCCTTGCGGTTTGACAGCTTCCTTTGTGTGCTGCTGCTAAATGCAGCCAACGACGACAGGGAAGCAAGGAGTTAACTGAAGTGCTTAGTCGCCGCGCTAGGCGGCCACTGGGGCATCAAACAGAACATTTATTTCAACGACAGCTAACGCCCGCTTGCAGACAAACGGGCGCATGTATCTTAGTGGCATGGCGCTCAACTTGCAAGCTGGCGCTGACGGACAGCTTCAAACAGGCAGATACCGGTGGCTACCGACACATTGAGACTAGACACCTCCCCCGCCATGGGCAGCTTAGCAAGGCTATCGCATGCCTCCCGGGTTAATCGGCGCATGCCTTTACCCTCAGCCCCCATCACCAACGCGATTGGACCAGTCATGTCTATCTCAAACACACTGGCCTCAGCCTCACCCGCAGTACCGGTTATCCAGACCCCCGCATCTTTCAGCTTGCCAAGCGTGCGTGCCAGATTAGTCACCTGATATACCGGCACGACTTCAGCGGCCCCACAGGCAACTTTGCGAACGGTGGCATTTAGCGGTGCCGCTTTATCTTTCGCCACTATCACCCCATGGGCACCGGCAGCATCGGCGCTACGCAAACAGGCGCCGAAATTATGCACATCGGTCACACCATCAAGGATGAGAAAGAGCGGCGCGGTGGTCGATTGCCAAGCGCGTAGCTTAAGCCACAGCGACTCTTCACCCTCTGGAACCAAAGGTGGGCAAAAGGCCACCACGCCTTGGTGAGCAGCCCCTTGAGTCAGCTGATCTAACAAGTCACGAGGCTGCTCTTTTACACGTGCACCTCGCGACTGCGCTTGAGCCACAATCTCTTTTAAACGGCTACCGGCCCCCTGCTGAACCCACAGCTCGCGCGGGGCTTCGCCTCTGTCTAACTGGCTTTGCAGGGCGTGCATACCATAGACTTGATCCAATCCATCAGGCGTCTTCAGACCCGCGCCCGAATGACTACGTGCTCCCCGCCTAGGTGACGCCGGCTTCATACTTAACCCTTATTCGGTGATGGTTTACGCGGGCCATTACGCGTACGCCGTGGACCTCGACGCGTAGCAGGCTTCTCGCTGCTGGACGTTTTAGCACCTGCAGCTTTTGCCCCACCTGCTTTGGCACCACCGCCCTCTTCCCCGCCGCGACTCTTACGAGGCTGGCGGCGTGGGCGGGGCTTTTCATCACCCAATCCAAAGTCAATCTTGCGGTCGTCCATATCAACGCGGGCCACCTGAACGGTAAGGCCATCACCCAGGCGATAGGTCGTACCCGTACGCTCGCCTTTCAGGCGATGCTTCTCTGCTTCGTAGTGGTAGTAATCAGAAGGCAGCGACGTCACGTGAACCAACCCTTCCACGTAGAACTTATCCAACCGCACAAACAGACCAAACTGAGTGACCGATGCAATGGTACCTTCGAACATTTCGCCTAGCTTGTCCGACATAAACTCGCACTTCAGCCAGCTCTCTACATCACGGGTGGCTTCATCAGCGCGCCGCTCCGTCATCGAGCAGTGCTCACCCAACTCAAGCATTTGCTCGAAGGTGTAGGGGCACCACTTGCTCGGCGGCTCAACCGGCGCACCCTCGACACGCAGCACGGTGTTAGTTTGGCGCGGCCCGCGAATCACCGAGCGAATGGCACGATGCACCAGCAGATCAGGGTAGCGGCGAATCGGCGACGTAAAGTGAGCGTAAGCTTGATACGCCAAGCCAAAGTGGCCTTCGTTTTGTGGCGAGTAGACCGCCTGATTCATCGAGCGCAGCATCACCGTCTGGATGATATCGGCATCCGGGCGATCGATAATCGCTTCACGTAACGCCTGATAATCCTGAGGCGTCGGCATATCGCCACCACCCACGGAAAGGCCCAGCTCGTTCAAAAACAGACGCAGCTTATCAAGCCGCTCAGGCGTGGGGCGCTCATGAATACGATATAACGCTGGCAAATCGTGCTTATCCAAGAAGCGTGCCGTCGCCACATTGGCGGCCAGCATGCACTCTTCGATCAGCTTATGAGCATTGTTGCGGCTGCGTGGGACGATCTTTTCGATTTTACGCTCATCGTTAAAGATGATCGCTGTCTCGGTAGTATCAAACTCAATCGCACCGCGCTCAGCGCGCGCCTCGCGAAGTAGATAATAGAGCTCTTCCAAGCTCTGCAGTGGCTTCACTAACTCACTGTGTTCAGCCCGCAGCTCTTCGCCCTCTTCACTCTTCTCATCCAGAATCGCAGCTACCTTGTTGTAGGTAAGCCGAGCGTGGGAGTTCATGACCGCTTCATAGAACCGGTAGCGGCTGATAGCGCCGGTTTTTGAGATATTCATCTCACACACCAGCACTAAGCGATCTACGTGCGGGTTTAACGAGCAGAGCCCATTGGACAGCAGCTCCGGCAGCATAGGAATCACTTGGCCGGGGAAGTAAACCGAGTTGCCCCGTATACGCCCCTCGTCATCAAGCGGCGTGCCAGGACGCACATAGTGAGAAACGTCGGCAATGGCCACCAACAGTTTCCAGCTACCCGACTTGGTTTTCCAGGCGCACACCGCATCATCAAAGTCCTTAGCAGACTCGTCGTCGATGGTAACCAAAGGCACATCGCGAAGATCGACGCGATGCTGCTTATCCTCTTCCAGCACTTCAGCTGAAATACCGGCAATTTGGTCCAGTACTTCTGGGGGGAATTCTGCAGGAATATCATAACTGCGAATCGCAATATCAATTTCCATGCCGGGATCCATACGCTCCCCTAGCACTTCAACCACTTCACCCACCGGCTGAACGCGGGTAGCAGGTTGCTGGACGATTTTGGCTGAAATCACCTGACCGTCTTTAGCACCACCGCAGGCACTATGAGGAATAATCACTTCCTGGGTAATACGCGGATTTTCAGGAATCAGGATGCCAAACTCAGGGGTATTGCTACGATAAACACCCACGATTGTCTGGGTGTTTCGCGCAATCACATCAGCAATTGTCGCTTCATCACGTCCACGGCGATCACGACCACTCACGCGGGCCAATACATGGTCACCGTGAAAAACACGCCGCATTTGGCGGGGCGGCAATACTAGGTCAGGTTTTTTGCCATCATCACGAAGCAGAAAACCGAAGCCATCACGATGGCCCAGCACTTTACCTTTCACGAGATCAAGCTTATCGATCAGCGCGTAAGCACCGCGGCGATCGCGCAGCACTTGGCCGTCACGTTCCATCGCCGCTAATCGACGCCTTACCGCTTCAATGAGCTCTTCGTCTTCAAGGCCTAGCATGCGGCTCATGTTTTCATGAGTGATCGGCTTACCGTAGGATTCTAATGCGGCAAGCAAATACTCCCTACTCGGCGCTGGATTTCCATATTTATGCGCCTCGCGCTCGGCGTGAGGATCATCACTTAACGTCCAATACTTCATACGAGCAACATCCTTGAAGGCGTCATTTGCGAGAGGCATAAAAAAAGCGCAAACGCGGTGCGTTGCGGGCGGGATATTTCAGTGTTTGAAAAGCTGAAATGAATAGAGTTATGTTTAGTCATAGGCGCAGTATAGCGCTGCACGTTCAATCACCCAACCGTCTTAGCCGTTGTTTATACAATTTGCCTTATAAAAAGCGCGCATGAGGCCTTGCATTTAACCAACACCCCGGTATTATACGCGCCACTTGCCCAGATGGCGGAATTGGTAGACGCGCTAGCTTCAGGTGCTAGTGTCCGTATGGACGTGGAGGTTCAAGTCCTCTTCTGGGCACCATACTGTTTCTACACTACTGTTTTCTATACTACAGTTTTTTGTATACTCAGTTTTGTATGATCGGTAAGGTGTTAAGTAATGCAGCGCTTAGCGGTTTAAGCAACGCAAAAAAGTGCAAGTTTGTGTTCGCCCAGGTGGCGGAATTGGTAGACGCGCTAGCTTCAGGTGCTAGTGTCCG
>NZ_REBQ01000195.1 GCF_007692655.1 Halomonas sp. | reverse complement strand
GGTTTAGATATTATTAAAGTAGTAGGTAAAGTATCTCATGTAGGGCGCAAGGTATGGCTACTAGCGGGAGCCAGTGCAATGGGGGTCGGGGTGTGGAGTATGCACTTTATAGGGATGCATGCTTACCGTCTGGAATTCTCAGTTACCCATGAGCCTGTTTTAACAATGTTATCCATCTTGCCAGCGATTGTGGGGAGCCTTGGTGTGATGGCGGTTCTTTCCCGACAAGAGCTCATTCATCGTGCCGTAATAGTGTCGGGGATAGGGCTCGGTATTGGTATTGGTATCATGCACTATGCTGGCATGGCAGCCATGGATATGCCTGCTGAGCTCTATTATGTGGTTGACCTCTTTTTGGTGTCGTTAATTGTAGCCATCGGTTTGGGAATTTTGAGCGTTTATGCTTATCGGTTTTGTCAACAAGAGTTAGGAATGCAGCAATCCAGGAGCTGTGCTTTTGTTTCAGCATTGTGCGTTTCTATCGCTATCTGCGGAATGCATTATGTGGCTATGCAGGCGGCTTGGTTTGTGCCAGACCCCGATATAGTAGAGGCTACAACCTTACCTGGGTCACATGGGATAATTTATATTATTGGCGGTGTTGCGATCTCGTCAGCCCTGCTTATGCTAATCGCTGCCAAAGTACAACGTCGGTTGCATGCCAGCGAACGCCACGGACAAATGACACAAACTCGGCTTTTTGAAGTGATCGCAGCGCTTCAAGACGGCGTAGTGCTGTTCGATAACAAGTCACGTATTCGTCTATGTAACTCAGCGTTTGAGCAATTAATGGGAAGAGATCAATCGCAACTCGTCGAGGTATCTCTCTCTCAGTTTAATTACGCTGAAAATAGTAAAGAGTTGAATAGGCATATTCGGCTTGCATTAGAGAGACACGGTGCGTGGAGCGGGATGATTAACGCCTTACATTCCAGCGGCCGACAGTTCCCTGCATGGTTAAGTGTCAATCGTGTTACCTACACTGACAGCGCGGCCAGTGACTATGTCGCTTTGCTAAGCGACCGTTCGGAAGAGCAACAGGCTCAACAGCGTATTCGTTATTTAGCCTATCATGACATTTTAACCGAACTGCCTAACCGACAAGCTCTACAAGAAAAATTGAATGAATATGAGTATACAAAACAGGCTTCCAATAAATATGCGTTATTAACTCTTGTTGATATTGACCGGTTTAAGGTGTTGAACGATAGTTTAGGCCAAGATACGGGAGATGAATTGCTACGCCAGCTAGGCAAGCGCTTTCAACACCGGGACAGTCCGGAGCTATTCGTGGCGCGCTTAGATGGCAATGAATTCGCCTTGGTCAAGACCCTCGCTTCCACCAGTGAATCAAGTGCTCAGCGTGAAGCCCACATCCTGATACATGGAATTTTGCCGTCACTGACTGACGATTATCTGCTGCATGGTCATATCTACCCCTGTCGGCTTAATGTGGGGATGCTGGTTTTTAATCCAACTGAACTAGAAAGCACAGCACAGCTCTTTAAGCGTGTTAGCTTAGCGCTACTAGAAGCTAAGCGGCTCCGCGATGGAGTGCCTCAGCTCTTTCGGAAGGAGCAAGAGCGGGAGCAAGAAGAACGCATTGCGCTTGAGCGTGAACTGCGTCATGCGATTGACCATGATGAACTAACGCTACACATACAGCCTCAAGTGAATGTCGAAAGGCGTGTAATTGGAGCAGAAGCATTAGTTAGGTGGCATCACCCTGATAGAGGCCTTATTTCGCCCGGTTACTTTATTCCATTAGCAGAGGAGACCGGTCTTATCTTGCCCCTGGGCAATTGGGTATTAATGGAAGGGTGCCGCTTATTAGGTGAGTGGCGTCACGATCCAAATTTCCATAGCCTCAAGCTTTCGCTAAACGTAAGTGTCCGACAGTTTCAGCAACCTGATTTTACCGATCAGGTAATAGCTGCCATTGAACTGCATGCTGCACCACCAGAGCATTTAACCCTGGAGCTAACAGAGTCGCTATTATTGAGGGACCCTGTTGGCGTTATCGAAAAGATGGAGCTTTTAAGGCGTATCGGCATTAGTTTTGCACTGGATGACTTTGGTACGGGGTACTCTTCACTTTCTTATCTCAGATTATTGCCGCTGGACACACTTAAAATCGACATCGCTTTCGTCAGAGATTTGAAGCTTGAGATGCAGACCAAGCCCATCGCAGCTACGATTATCGCGCTGGCCGATAGCCTAGGATTAGAGGTAATTGCAGAGGGGGTAGAAACCAACGATCAGCTACAAATTTTATCTAATCTGGGATGCTATGTTTACCAAGGCTTCCTGCTAGGTAGACCAATGCCTGTGGGAGATTTTCAGCAGTATTGTTTGCGCGAATCTCCGTATAGCAGCAGCACCGTAATATAAGCGTCAGGAAAGGCTGCTGGATCACATGGTTTATTCGGGAATCGAAGGGATGCAGGCCAGTTTTAGCGAGTGATGATAACAAGTCGTCGATTGGGACTAGTGGTAAATAGCGCTTTCCGTTAAGCTCCTCAGCAATTTTATACGCCTTTATTGAGGGGAATGTATGGGTTGCCTCCTTAGGCTGTCAGCACTGTTTCTGTCGGTCATTATGATCACCGGTTGCTCAGATCCCAAAATTGATACGAGCTCAATGCCCGCTTCCGTTGTGTCTGTGGAGAAGGTGCGTGACTCGCTGCCTGTCTATAAGCGTGATGAGTTTGATCAAGGATTAATCATCATTGCCACCGCGACATTTAGCGGAGTCGATATTCTTAATCCTCATCGCATGAATGCGGCAGAAATTGCCGAATTAGGCAATGCGAAAATGCACGGATTGACGGGCGATCAGGTTATCGAGCGTGCCGATGAAATTCTGCGTGAGCGGCGAGCACGGGAGCGAGAGCAGGCGATTCGTACGTTAACTCGACTTGAGGATAAGCATGCGAAGGCCCAGCATGATAAGCAACAGTTAGCGCGCTTTACCATTGATAACGCAAGGTTTTATAGGGAGAGCAGCCCTTACGGCACGCCTGAGCCGGTGATTGATCTTGAAGTAACTAATGGCACAGATGAAGCAATTTCTGAGCTGTTTCTAAGGGGCGTTGTGACCACTCCTGAGCGATCGGTTCCTTGGGTCGACGACTCGTTTTATTATGTCGTCGCGGGTGGCATTGAGCCAGGAGAGACCAGGCAGTGGAGCCTTGCCCCAAACCGCTTTGGGCCTTGGGGTGATGAGCTCATTCCGAACGATGCAGAGCTGACAGTTACCTTGGAAGGCCTGCGAGGGGCTGATAATAATGCGTTATGGGATGCGCCGGCATTAACTGACATTGAGATAGAGAGGCTTGAGCGGCTGCGCGTTGAATACGATGCCCCCACTTTATCTCATCGCGACTAAACCATCGCGCAGCAGATAGCCAAAATAGAGAAACCAAAAAAAGCCCTGCCTTTGAAGTGCAGGGCTTTTTACTTAGCGACTATGTAAAGTCTGCTAGTTGAGCGGAGTGCCGCTGTTTAACTGTTCCCTTCATGGTCTGCCAGGGCAGTAGCAATGGCTTCTTCCCACTGTCCTTCAGTTAATCCCCAGTGCTCCATTTCCGCTTGATCAGCTTTACCTTCTGCAGCTGCACGTAGTTTCTCTACACTGCTGGTTTCATAACAGTGCTTAGCAAAATCCTTGGCTTTTTCATCTCTTAACTGATTGATCATCGACATATCGTGAGTTCCTTTCATCGGTGCTTTCATAGTTACATGCATGGGTATATGCATAGTTACATAATGAGGGTAAGCCCTCAGTGTCTAGCTACTCAGGCTGCTTTTTCCTGGAATCGTTCCCTTAACCCCTGACTATACTACTGAGAGCTTAGTAAAGGTTTAGCGTATCGACGAAAATTTTGCAGGCAATAGAGGCCAAAAGCAGCATGATTAAGTTGTCGAACCAGCGGTGGGGTAGTTGCTTGCCTAGTCGTGCCCCCAGGGGCATGGTGGCCAGAATGACCAGCAGCGCCATTATGCTAAATAGTGAGCGCTCCCAGGTGAGAATGCCAGCGCTGAGCAGAGCCGGAATTTGCACAATAGTAATGGCGAAAAAAAACACCGAGATAGAGCCAATATATACACGCCGATCTAATTGCATGGCATTGAGAAACGTTACCGATGCAGGCGCCGACATGCCAGCGGCTCCTTGCAGAACACCCGCTAGAAGACCAACAGGAATCACGATACGTTTTGCGGTCTGAAAAGGCAGCGCGATATGCCGCTTTATCAATTTAATCGCCAAGTACATAACAATAGCAAAGGCGACACCGAGGGAGAGTATATCGGGGGATAACACCACCAAGCCCCAAGTGCCCAGCACAATGCCCAAGCCACCAGCAATACAGAAGGCTGCTAAAAAACGTAAGGGCAACAAAGAGCGTCGATACTGCCATACCTGTAATGCATTGCTTACAAGGTTGGGAGCGATAAGTACGGCGATAGCTAGCCGCACGTCGTACAACATAGTGAGCACGGGAATAACGATAACCGGCACGCCTGATCCAATGGCACCTTTGACGATTCCTGCAATTAACAACGTGATAAACGCAATCAACATGGGGTTAGTCCGGTTATCCCTAACTATCCAGCCGCCTGTTGTAGGCGGCTGAGCTTCAGATTGGCACTGTGCTACTCCCTGACTGTTTCGGTACCTGTTCAGCACCCAACTATTTCAGTGCCGGCTATTTCAGCACCTAGCTATTTCAACACATAGCTATTTCAATACATAACAGGGGGTGTAGGGTTGGCCATCCAGCTTCATTCGCCCTTGAGCCACAAATGAGGTTAGTAAGTCATCTAGGCGCTGCATCAGCTCGGGTTCGGCTGTTAGCTCAAAAGGCCCATGGGCTTTAATCGCACGAATGCCAGGCTCTTTTACGTTACCTGCCACAATGCCTGAAAAAGCCCGACGCAGGTTGGCAGCTAACTCATGGGTAGGTTGCTGACGATGCAGCGCCAATGAACGCATGGCTTCGTGTGTGGGCTCAAAGGTGGCCTGGAATTCACGTGCGATCGTCAAGCGCCAGTTGTAATAGAAGGCATCCTGATGGGTGCGCCGGAATTCAGTGATCTCGTCAATGCCATGGCGCATGGCCCGTGCGACTGCCACCGGGTCGCCGGTAATAATGGTGTAATAATTGCGTATTTCTTCGCCCAGGGTGTAGACCAGGAATTCGTCGATTTTCTGGAAGTAAGCAGCCGAGTTGGCAGGGCCGGAAAATATTAAGGGAAAGGGGATATCTTTGTTGCTTGGGTGCAGCAAGATACCCAGCAAATAGAGAATTTCCTCTGCAGTGCCCACGCCACCTGGAAACACAATAATGCCATGGCCTAAGCGCACAAAGGCTTCCAGACGTTTTTCAATATCTGGCATTACCACCAGTTCGTTAACAATAGGGTTGGGCGCTTCGGCAGCAATAATGCCGGGTTCTGATATGCCTAAGTAGCGCCCCTCTGTGCGGCGTTGTTTGGCATGAGCGACGTTCGCGCCTTTCATCGGACCTTTCATGGCGCCAGGACCGCAGCCAGTACAAATGTCTAGGTCGCGCAGACCTAAATGGTAACCCACATCTTTGGTGTATTCGTACTCTTCGCGGGAGATAGAGTGGCCACCCCAGCAGACGACAAGGCTAGGGTCCCGGCCAGGTTTTAACGTGCCCGCCTTACGTAAAATATGGAAGACTGCATTGGTCGTGCCTTCGGCAGTGCTCAGGTCAAAACGTTGATGGTGCTGAATCTCATTGTAGACGTAGACAATATCGCGAATGACCGACGATAGATGTTCACGAATGCCACGAATCATGCGCCCGTCAACAAACGCCTCTGCTGGGGCATTCGTCAGCTTTAAGCGAATACCGCGGTCTTGCTGAATGACTTCAATATCGAAATCTTTATAGGCTTCTAAAATCGCCAAGCTATCGTCACTTGGGCTGCCGCAGTTTAGCACCGCCAGCGCACACTGCCGGAGTAGATCATGAAGGCCGCTTTGAGAGGTACTGTGCAGGCGATTAACTTCATGCTGAGAAAGCACTTCAAGGCTTCCTTCAGGGGAAATGATGCTGGAAAGAGTGGCGCGGGGTTGAACTGTTTCGGTCATTAGCGGGGCTGTCCCAAGTCGTTTGATAGCGATGGCATACTACCACGCTCTGGCAGCCGGTACAGTGGCCCAACGAGAGGTAAGAGCGCTGTGCTACTATAAGGCGTGTTTAAGATAATGGCCGCTAAAGACAATGGTTCTTTATTATGTTTAATGCCCAATATTTTCGTACCTTTATTACGCTAGTGGAAACAGGCAGTTTTACCCGTACGGCCCATCGTTTAGAGATGACGCAGCCTGGTGTCAGTCAACACATACGTAAGTTGGAACATTATTTAAGTAAAGAGCTGATAGAGCGTAAAGGGCGAAGTTTTACGCTAACCGAAACGGGGCGGCGAGCTTATGACTATGCGTTAAAACTGTTTGCCGAACACGAGCAGTTTCGCCATGGTCTCGACGATGATTCATTGGATAGCGGTGATTGTCGTATTGCCTCCCCCGGTAGCGTTGGTTTGATGTTTTACCCCTACATATTAGGGCAGCAACAGATGCACCCCAATTTAACGGTTAACTATAGCTTCGCTTTTAACCATGAAATTGTGAACGATCTACTTGAAGGGCGTTATGACATTGGCATCGTCACAGAAGCGATGAATCATCCTGAGTTGACGTGCAGCATCTGGCATCAGGAGCCGCTCTGTTTAGTGGTGCCAGCAGATTTTGCAGGCAACACCCTGTCAGATCTGATGGGCATCGGTTTTCTTAATTATTATGACGGTATTAACCACGCCAACGCGTTGTTGAGGGCCAACTATCCGCATGAATTCCGCTCCATGACCCATTTCCGCCATCAGGGGTTTACCAACGAAGTCAGCATGGTATTGGATGCGGTCGCCAGGGGGCTGGGATTTACCGTGGTTTCGCGACTGGTCTTGGAAACCTCGCCCTGGCAGCGTCAGGTGAAAGAGCTAAACCTTTCCAATGCGGTTAATGAAGTGCTTTATTTACTGCATCGGCGTGATTCTGTTTTGCCCAAGCGCTACGCAAAATTGCTAAGCGGTTTCCATGCTCAGCGCTTACAAGAAAAAACGCCCCCGGCACCGACAAACTGTTAGGCACCTGGGGCGTTCCTTTCTCTAGACGCTTTATGGAAGCTTTATCTCTTCACACCTTGGCATCTAGCGCCGTCCATGTCTGTGTCAATCACGATACAGTTCAATGGGGGGGCAAGAGCATATCAATTGACGGTCACCAAAGACGTTATCCACGCGATTCACGGTAGGCCAGTATTTAGCGGCTTGCACAGCAGGCGTAGGGAAGGCTGCTAGCTGGCGGTCATAAGGCCGCTGCCAATCATTGTCCATTAGGTCTGCCTGAGTATGCGGCGCGTTGACCAGGGGATTATTATCCAGCGGCCACTCACCACTTTCCACGCGGGCAATTTCTGCTCGAATGGCCACCATGGCATCGCAAAAGCGATCAATTTCATACAGCGACTCAGACTCTGTCGGCTCGATCATCAGCGTGCCTGGCACGGGGAATGACATGGTGGGCGCATGGAAGCCATAATCCATCAAGCGCTTAGCGATGTCTTCTTCACTGATCCCCGAGGCAGCTTTGAGCGGACGAATATCGATAATACATTCGTGAGCCACGGTACCGTTCACCCCGCGATAAAGAATCGGAAAAGAGGCTTCTAGGCGTTTGGCAATATAGTTGGCGTTAAGGATGGCTAACTCGGTGGCTTCCCGAAGTCCGCGTGCGCCCATCATTTTAATGTATGCCCATGAAATAGGCAGGATAGAAGCGCTGCCAAAAGCTGCTGCTGAGACAGCACCGCTATCTGCGTTAACGCCGTTGATGGGGGTTACCACATGGTTAGATACGTAGGGTGCCAGGTGAGATTTAACGCCAATAGGGCCCATGCCCGGGCCTCCACCGCCGTGGGGAATACAGAATGTCTTGTGCAGATTGAGGTGAGAAACATCACCACCAAAATCACCAGGCCGGGTTAACCCCACCTGGGCATTCATATTGGCGCCATCAATATAGACCTGGCCACCGTTGTCATGCACAAGTTTGCACGCTTCCCGTACGCTGGTTTCAAATACACCGTGGGTCGACGGGTAGGTCAGCATAATGGCGGAGAGCTGGTCCCGGTGCTGCTCGGCTTTTTGGCGCAGATCGGCCATATCGATGTTGCCGTTTTGGTCGCACTCCACGACGACAACTTTCATCTGCACCATGGCCGCTGAGGCAGGATTAGTGCCGTGGGCTGAGCTGGGGATCAAGCACACATCACGATGACCTTCGCCCTGGGCTGCCTGATAGCGGCGGATGGCGACTAAACCGGCATATTCGCCCTGGGCACCGGAGTTAGGCTGCATGGAAATGTGGTCGTAACCCGTCACTTCAACCAGAAAGGCCGAAAGCTCATCAATCATCTGATGATAGCCAGCCACCTGCTCGCGAGGAGCAAACGGATGCAGATGTGCGAATGAAGGCCAGGAAACAGGCAGCATTTCGCTGGTGGCATTGAGCTTCATGGTGCAAGAGCCCAGCGGTATCATCGCATGAGCAAGGGAGAGATCCTTATTCTCTAGACGCTTTAAGTAGCGCAGCATCTCTGTCTCACTGCGGTAACGGCTAAAGGTGGGGTGGCTCAAAAAGTCACTTTCACGGCGGCACTGTATAGGAATGCCGGAGCTGCCGTAAGCAACGGCTTGATCATCTAACGCTGCAACGGAAAGACCGTGCTCATCGCCTAGCAGCACATCAAACAGTGTCGCTACATCGTGAGCGGTCGTGGTTTCATCCAGGCTAATCCCCACATCGCCGTTGGCGAAGTAGTGCAGATTAATATCATGGGTCATGGCGCGGCCATGGATCTTACCCGCATCAGCCCCGGTCAACCGCAGTGTGTCAAACCAGCTGTCATGGGCAAGAGACAAGCCTGCTTGTTTAAGCCCTTGAGCTAGCAGGGTGGTTAAGCGATGAACGCGTCCAGCAATTTTGCGCAGCCCTTCGGCACCGTGGTAAGTGGCATAAAAACCGGCAATGTTGGCTAATAGCGCTTGGGCAGTACAGATATTCGAGGTCGCTTTTTCACGGCGGATATGCTGTTCGCGGGTTTGCATCGCCATGCGTAACGCGGTGTTGCCACGGCTATCCTTGGATACGCCAATGATGCGACCAGGGATAGAGCGCTTGAGCTTGTCAGACGTGGCGAAGAAAGCCGCATGTGGGCCACCAAAGCCCATGGGCACACCAAAGCGCTGGGAGTTGCCCACTACAATATCGGCACCGAACTGGCCGGGCTCTTTAAGCAGCACAAGACTTAAAAGGTCGGTAGCCACACAGGTCATGATATTGCGCTCAGCGGCTGCGCTTGTCAGCGGCGCAATGTCGCGCACCTCACCGCTCGCCGATGGGTACTGGAGCAACGCACCAAAGACATCATGCTCGGCTAGCTCTTCGGCAGGGCCGGTGATCAGCTCAAAACCAAAAAACGCCGCACGGGTTTTGACCACGTCCAGGGTTTGGGGGAAAACGTCGTCAGCGACAAAGAAGGCATTGGATTTGCTTTTCTTATTACCGCGCTTGCACAGCGCCATTGCTTCGGCGGCAGCGGTTGCTTCGTCGAGCAGCGACGCATTCGCTAGCTCCATGCCGGTTAAGTCCATCACCACCTGCTGGAAGTTCAGCAAGCCTTCGAGACGGCCCTGGGAGATTTCCGGTTGATAGGGCGTATAGGCCGTGTACCAACCTGGATTTTCCAGCACGTTGCGCTGAATAACCGCGGGCATGTGAGTGCCATAGTAGCCTTGGCCAATATAGCTTTTCGCCACGCGGTTTTGCCGTGCCAGCTGAGCCAGATAATCGAGTGCTTCTGCTTCACTGCGGGGTTCATCAAGCGCCAGCTCGCGCCCAAGGCGAATATCACCCGGCACGGTTTGCTCAATCAGGTCTTCCATGTGCTGCATATTGAGCGCTTTTAGCATGGTGGCAACGTCGTCGGGGCTTGGGCCATTGTGACGTTTGATAAAAGCATCGTGGTCGGCCAGCTCGGCCAGGCGGCGTGTTTCAAGAGACATGGGGAAGATTCCGAACGTTAAGAGAGAACCGTGCAGGGGCAATCAATAAAGCGCCCGACGTTACCAGCAGGCGCCTACTCAAACCTTAGTCGTCTGCACTTAGCGTTGCTTGATAGGCCGCAGCATCTAGCAAACCATCAATGGCGTTGCCATCTACGCGTACTTTCATCATCCAACCGCCTTCATAAGGCGCTTCATTGACGGTTTCAGGGGAGTCTTCAAGGCCATCATTGACGTCAATGACTTCGCCATTGACGGGGGAGTAAAGGTCAGACGCCGCTTTTACCGACTCAATCACACCAAACTCCTGTCCTTTGGTCAGTGACGCACCGACTTCAGGCAGCTCAACAAACACGACGTCACCAAGTGCTTGCTGAGCGTGATCGGTAATGCCAACGGTAACGGTGCCATCTTTGTGATCAAGCACCCACTCGTGGCTTTCGGCGTAATGAAGATTGTCAGGAAGGTTACTCATGATGTTTTCCTATATGAAACAGTTGGCTGGATGCAAGCATGCTAGCGGTTGACGCGCGGTTTGGCGACTGTCGGCTGCGGCGATCCGAGCGGATAAAAACGCATGTTAACGTGTTTCCAATCGGAAACAAATTTCTTCGTTGTCCGTTTTTAAACGCATT
>NZ_REBQ01000073.1 GCF_007692655.1 Halomonas sp. | reverse complement strand
AGGCGGGAGGGGAGTACCCAGTTGATGGGTTTGTCTGTATCGCTGGTGGGGAAGGCGACTCTTAATAGTGTTCTTCCTGGCGCTCCTGATGAAGAGCGGGGATCGGGCACTGCCAGGGTGATGCCGATATCGCCGTTCATTAGGCCCAGGCTGTAGTCGTTTTGGGTGATCAATACCGGGCGGCCTTCGTACCAGCCTTTTTCCAGTTCAATATCGCTTGCGCTGAGCAGCTTTTCGCTGCGCAGTACCTTGGCGATGCGCAGGTTTAAGCCTTCTACTCCCCAGGGGCCTTTGCGCAGCGCGCAGAGCAGTTGAAAGTGGCCGTAGGCGTGAAGCACTTGGCTGGCCCACTGGTGGTAGGGGGCGCGGTGTTCTTCAAAGCTTAGCGCGGTGTTTGGGCGCTGTTTGTCCAACACTGTTAAGTAGTGTTGGTAGCCGGTGGGCGGTGCCATCAGTTGGCCTGCGTGGTCGCGGCGGCCTTCGCCCTTGTTGGGGAAACGCGCCGGGCTGCCGTTAACCACTAGGCGCTCCAGGGCGCTGTCTTCCTCACTTTTGCCTTCCGTTCCCAGTATCAGGTGGTGTACGTCCGGGTAGCCGTGGCGCAGCACCTGATGCACGGCGTTCTGTTTGTCCTTTGGGGTTAGCCCATCGCTCAGCGGTTGGTTAATCGCCTGGGCTAGCTGGCCGATGCCGCTGTGGGCGTCAAAGCGGTGGCTGACCCGCAGCATGGTAATGGCTTGATCCAGCGGCTGGCCGTCGGGGTCGATAAGCGCCTCCGGCAGCGGCTGGCCGGTGATTTCCGCAATCCATTGGGCGGTGGTGGGCGTGTAGTGGGCGGCTTCGGCGCGGCGACATAAATCGCCCAGTACGGCGCCGGCTTCCACGGAGGCCAGCTGGTCTTTATCCCCCAGCAGCACCAGCTTGGCGGTGGCGGGCAGGGCGCGCAGCACGGCGGTCATCATTTCGATATCCACCATTGAGGCTTCGTCGATCACCAGTACATCCAGCGCCAGGAGGTTGCCGGGGTGGTGGCGGAAGTGGCGGGTGTCGGGTCTTGCGCCTAAGAGACGATGAAGCGTCGTGACTTCAGTAGGGATCGCAATTTCGCTCACTGCCCGCTCAGGCAATAAAGAGGCCAGTGCGCTAATGGGTAGGTCGTTCACCTGCCCGGCGATGGATTCATTCAACCGTGCGGCGGCTTTGCCGGTGGGGGCGGCCAGGCGGATGCGCAGCGGGTGGGCGTTGGGCTCTGCCAGTTGCAGGGTTTGCAGCAGGGCGAGCAGGCGCACCACAGTGGTGGTTTTGCCGGTGCCGGGGCCGCCGGTGATGATGGAGAAGTGGCTGCGGGCGGCTAGGGCGCAGGCGGTTTTCTGCCAATCCAGGCTGCCGGTGGCGGGGAAGAGTTTATCCAGTGCGCTGTTGAGTGGCGGCTGTTCACCTGCATCCTCAACGCTGAGCCGTGCGGCGATCTCCTGGTGCAGGGTTTGTTCGTACTGCCAGTAGCGGCGCAGGTAGAGCTTGGTGGTGTGAGGAGGCTCACCCTGTCCGCTACTCACCACCAGCGGCGTATTGCCGGGGCCGTCGCTGATCAGCGTGGGGTGGTTAAGCGCGGCCTGCCACTCACTTAGCGTTAGCGTGGCTAGCACTTCGCTGGGGAGCGGCGGCGGGTCGTTGAGGTCGTCGCCTTCTGGCGGTAGCGAGAGGGCAAAATCGGGGGCGGCGAGGGTGGCGGCTAAATCCAGGCAGACATGGCCACGGCCAAGCTGGTGGCTGGCCAGCGCCGCGCCCAGCAGTAGCAGCGGCGGGGCGTCGTTTGCTTCGCTGGCGAAAAAGCGCACCAGGGCGCGGTCTAAATCTCGCAGCCAGCCTCGTGCCACCCAGCGTTCACAAAGTGCCAACAGCGCATCAATGCTGTAAAGCGCGGCGTGGGGTTCCGCTTTTTGAGCGGTAGTTGCCACTGCTGCGATGGGTTCGGCAGGGACGGGGGCGTCGTCGGCAAACAGGTCGTAATTAACGGGGTCGTTGGTCGATCCCTTGTCGCGCTTGCTCATACCGCCGCCTCCTGGCCGGTTGCTGAATGGGCTGCCGTGCCGGTAAAGAGGGCATCCAGTGCTTCAATCAGTGCTACCGGGGCGGGCACCGCGTGAACACCCCGCGCGGCGGTGCGGCTGCCGCGTAGAAATACCGTCATCGAGCCGCCCAGGTGTTGGTGTGGGTCGTAGTCGGGCAAGCGCGCTTTTAGCAGCCGGTGCAGCGCGAGCAGGTAAAGGGCCGCCTGCAGGTCGTAGCGTTTTTCCAGCATGGCGTTGCGCAGGGCATCCGTGGTGTAGGCGCTGTCGTCGCTGCCCAGGTAGTTGGATTTCCAGTCGAGCACGTAGAAGCGGCCATCATGTTCAAAGGCCAAGTCGATAAAGCCTTTGAGCATGCCGTTAAGGGTGTCGGCATCCAGCGCGGGGCGCGAGACGCCGGGCAGTAAGTGGTCACTTACCAGCTCGTCAAGTTTGCGGGTGCCCACCTGGTGGGCGGCAAACCAGAACTCCAGCTCTACCTGGTAGCTTTCAAGTTCGCATAGCGCCACTTGGCCGCCTTCGTTGGGTAGCTGCGGTGATAGGGGCAGGGGCGTGGCGAGCAGCTCTTCAAACCAGCCTGCCAGGGTGTCGTGCCACGCCTGCCAGCCGCGCAGCTGTACCCGTCGCCGCAGCATATCTTCCCGGGCGGCGGGGTCGTTCAGGGCATTGTTAAAGCCAAGCTGGCCTGCCC
Organism: Halomonas sp.; assembly: GCF_007692655.1. Taxonomy (GTDB): domain Bacteria; phylum Pseudomonadota; class Gammaproteobacteria; order Pseudomonadales; family Halomonadaceae; genus Vreelandella. Next base: position 32,925 of record NZ_REBQ01000073.1, on the reverse strand, counting down.
ACTCCAGCAAGCCGTGGAGAAAGGTGCCGGGGCCGGGGCCGCGTGGAAAGCGGTGTAGATGAAACACACCGGTGTGGGCGGCGTCATCCCGCGGTTCGTCCAGCACTTCCAGGGTGGTGGCTTCCTGGGGGGTGGTGGGTTCGGCCTGGGGCGTCGGGGGGGAGATGGCCCCCGAGGTGCGCAGCGCCGAGTAGCTGGCGATCCACCACTGCTCCCGAGCGGGGCGCAGTGGAGTGCGGGCGTTGCCCAGGGCACGTTGCTCCGGCGCTGGGGTAAAGCGTAGCGCGGTGGGTTCCGGGGCATCCGTTAGCGCTATGGCGCTCTCTTTGGTGAGTTCTTCAAGGGCGGCCCGCAGCCCGCTGGGGCCAAGGGCTTTGCCGCCGTTAAGCAGGTGGCCGATGGCGCTATGTTCGCTGCCTTTTAGCGTTGCCAGCCCCAGCCAGGTGGCGTGGCGGGCGCGGGTGAGCGCGACGTAGAGCTTGCGCAGGTCTTCGCCCAGGCGCTCCCGGTCGGCGGTGGCGAGTGTGGCTTCATCGGCGCTTAGGCTCAGGGTGAGGGTGCCGTCGGCGGTGTGCCAGCGCAGCGGGACATCCTCCGCTTTCACCGGCCGGTGGTTGGCGATAAAGGGTAGGAACACCAGCGGGTACTCCAGCCCTTTGGATTTGTGGATGGTTACCACCTTGACCAGGTCGGCATCGCTCTCCAGGCGCAGTTTGTGGCTGTCGCCGTGGCTGTCCGGGTCGGCAATCGCCTCGGCGAGAAAGCGGATCAGCGCGTGTTCGCCATCCAGCTCCTGGCTGGCCTGCTGGAGCAGTTCGCCCAAATGGAGCAGGTCGGTTAGCAAGCGCTCACCGTCGGCGAAGTCACCCAGTAGCCGTTCGGGCAGCTTGAAATCCACCATCAGGCGGCGCACCAGCGGCAGCACCCCTTGGCGTTGCCACAGGCGGTGGTAGCCGCTGAACTGCTCGACCCGTGCTTCCCAGGCCAGCTCGCTTTGGTTGAGGTGGTCGAGCTCTTCAAGGCTAAGCCCGATCACCTGGGTTGCCAGGGCGGCGCGCAGTTTGGCCTCCGCTTGGCGGGAGTTGGCCTGGGGTTCGGCGCAGGCGCGCAGCCAGGTTTCCAGCTGGGGGGCGATGGGCGAGTTGAAGACCTTGTCGTGGTCGGAGAGGTAGACGCTCTTGATACCTCTGCTTGCCAGCGCCAAGCGAATCGCCCGGGCTTCTTGCAGGCCGTTGACCAGCACGGCCATATCCGAGGGGGCCAGCGGAGTGAGTGTTTGCTCTCCACTTCGCACACTGCTATCGCCTGTCGCACTGTTATCGCCCGCTTTCACATAGCCCTTTGCACAGCCCTTCGAAAAACCCGCCTGCTGTTGGCGGCCTGCTTCCAAAAGCATGGCCATATGGGAGGCGCAGCGCTCGGCCATCTCGGTTTGGTAGGCGGTTTTGGAGAGCGGTTCGTCGCTCTCCAGGGGCCATAGGGTCATCGCCGGGAGTGGCTGGCCGTTGTGTACCAGGGTGTCGGCGGTGCCTTTGGCGTTAACGGGGTTAAACGGCAGCGGGTTGTCGCCGTTTGGTTCCCGGAACAGAAAGGCGCCGGCGTCATGCTGGTCGGCGTAGTCAAAGCAGTGGTTGACCGCCGCTACCATGGCTTGGCTGGAACGGAAGTTGGTACCCAGGGTGACGTGGCGGCCTGCGGTGTCTTGGCGGGCCTGCAGGTAGGTGAAGATATCCGCGCCGCGAAAGGCGTAGATCGCCTGCTTGGGGTCGCCAATCAGCAGAATGGCGATATCCCGCCGGAGTTGGGCAATGGCGTACACCGCATTAAAGATGCGGTACTGGATCGGGTCGGTATCCTGAAATTCGTCGATCAGCGCCACGGGGAACTGGCGCTGGATCTGCGCTGCCAGGGCCTCTCTGTTGGGGCCTTGCAGGGCGCGATCCAGATGGGTAAGCAGGTCGTTGGGGCCCATCTCGGCGCGGCGCTCTTGCTCCCGTTCCAGGCGGGCGCGGCACCACTGCACGGCGTGAATCAGCAGGTCGTTGCGGGGCTCGGGCAGGGCGTTAAGTTCCGCCGGTAGCTGCGCCAGTGCTTGCCATGCTGGCGGGCAGGGGGGTACGCCCTCTTTCCAGATCTCCGCCATGCCGTCCGGCGTCATGCGTTTCCAGGCGGCGTCGGTGAGCGCGGGGCGGTCGGCATCGCTTTCGCACCACTCGCGCAGTGCGCCTAGCCAGTTGGCGCGGCTTTTGGCGTTAAAGCTTTGGCCCTTAAAGGCTTTGCTTTTGGCGGCGTCTTCCAGGGCGGGCACCAGTTCGTCCAGCCAGGCGCCCCAGGGGGCTTTGAGCTGGCTGAGCTGGGCGCTTCGTTCGGCCTGGGTGGCGGCCAGGGTCTCGTTGGGCTCGGGCTTCGCACCGCCCAGCGCTTCGCTTTCCGGCAGCAGGCGCTGGAGGATGGCGTGTAGCTCATCCGGTGATTTCCAGTAGCGGGTCACAATGCCCAGGGCGTCGCTATCCAGCGGGTAGTAGAAGCTGCGCCAGTAGTCCCGCACCACTTCCTGTTCCAGCTCCCGCTGGTCGTTCTCTAAGTTGAGCGAGAACAGGCTGCCGCTATCAAAGGCGTGCTCGCGCAGCATGCGGTAGCACCAGCTGTGAATGGTGGAAACCGCGGCTTCGTCCATCCACTCCGCGGCCAGGGCCAGGCGCCGGGCGCAGGCGGGCCAGGTGGCGGGGTCGTATTGGTCGCGGAGTTGGAGGAGTAGTGGATCGTCCACAGGCTCGGAAGCAGGCCACTCCGAGGGCGCTGTGAACCCATCCTTGGGCGCTACTTTTTCCATCCCTGGAAAAAGACCCTCTCCGTGACCTGCTTCCTTCGCATCTGGCGCTTTACGAAACACTTCCGCTGCTTCTACCAGCCGATTGCGGATCCGTTCGCGTAGCTCTTGGGTGGCGGCGTTGGTGAAGGTAACGACCAGGATTTCCGGCGGCGTGAGCGGGCGGATGTACGCAGATTCATCGTCAATGCTGTGGCCGCCGAGTACCAAGCGCACATAGAGCAGCGCGATGGTGAAGGTTTTGCCGGTGCCTGCGCTTGCCTCTATCAGTCGGCTGCCGTGGAGCGGTAGGCGCAATGGATCGAGTGGGGCGGGCTGGCTCATCACTGAACTCCAGGGGCAAGGCGGCTTAAAGCAAAACGCCCCTGATCGGTAACCAAGGGCGGGCAATGGGCACTATATCTTGTTGCCAGGAACGGGGCAAAAAAGGCTGCCCCGTTATCCGCTTAGTAATATACCTCGCTGGGCATAGAAGCGATCAAAATCGCGATGCTCCAGGGTGACATCGATTTGTGATGCGGGGTCGCTGCCGGAGGGGTTGTGAAAGGTGATCTCTTTACTGGTTATGTTGGTTACTAACACGAGGTGGCCGCCACGAGCAGGGGGCGAGGTGTCTGGCTGTCGAATACTGGGGTGAACAGAGGCAATAAATAGGCGTGATTCATTCCATTGTTGCTGCACGTCATCAATGGTAATAGGCGCGAGAACGCTTGAGGTGATGTTGAATTCCTGCTGCAGCATATTGACCGCAGGTGCATATATCATGCCTGCGATGTTACCGCTGCTCTCCTTGTAAGCGCCGTATTGGATAGCCAGGTTTAAAATGTGAAAGAGGGAATAGGTGGTGCCGGTATAGTAGGCAAGCGCCATTTTCAGGCAGGCCATGCCACAGATGTGCCCTGACCATTTTTCATACGCTTCGGGGCTTGGTGCGCCTGAGTTTTCCCAATTGGGATCCTGGCTGGGAGCGACGTCCTGGGATAAAAAATCCTTAATCATGGTGGGGGTTTCCCACTGAGCATAATAGGGGACGTTCATGGCTATGCTGTTCTCCAAAATATGCGGGCTATCTGCAGCAATGCGGTTCCAACGATCACCTGAATTACCATACCATTTTGCTGGCGTCAGTCAGACAGATTTTTTTACTAGTGCAAACTAAGTAACTTATATGTTTGATCTAAATATATGAGGAGGGATGAGGGAAATAAATAAAGTAGCTGGCGTGCGTTTGGTTTTTTTATGCGTTCTCTGAAACTATTTATGTGTTCTTTCATTATAGGGGAAGGGTAATTGGGCGGAGTCGTAATTTCTTTATTATCTCTTCAGCTGCTCTGGTTAACCTACGTCCTCTGCGAACACAAAGAATCGTCGTAGCAAACGGGATCTCATCCTCTTCTATATCAACGATCGCCATTTTCTGGTGTTGTTTTTCATGGATAACAGCATAGTCCGGTAAGATAGTGATATTGCCAGTCTGTAAAACATGTACCTTGATAAGTTCAATATGATCCAGCTCGAAACCAATGCGTACATTCAGTCCCATCCGCAGTAGGGATTTATCTAATGCTCGTCGAGTATGAAACGTTGAGTCGAGCATGGTTAATTCGTAGGGCAGTAATTCTTCTAAATGCAGTGTTTTACGCTGAGCCAGCGGGTGCTGAAGGGGCATGGCGGCCTGGAAAGGGGTGGTAAATTTTTCCACGATGCCAATGTCGGGATAAAGGTCATCATACATTGTGATTCCGAAGTCTACCTCGTCATTTTCAAGTGCTTGATACACGGCTTCAGCGCCTGAAATGCGCCCCTTGAACTCGACGAGTGGGTAGGTCCTTTGAAAATCGGCGATGGCGGGAAACAGCCAGGCTCTGACAACGCCTTCAATGGTGGCATACCTGACAGTCCCTGCTGTTAAGCCGTGTATATCGTCAATCTTGGCTCTGGCCAGCTCCATTTCTCGCATCGTGCGCTGCATATGAAGCGCCAATATTCTTCCTTCTTCGGTCAACAGCATACCATCTGAGCTGCGATCAAAGAGAGTCGTCTGGAAACTGTGTTCAAGGTTCTGGATTTGGCGGCTGATGGCTGAGGCGCTGACATGTAAGGCAAGGGATGCCTGTCGTATTGAGCCTGTTTCCGCCACGGCCAGGAAGTACTTGAACATTGCAATTTGCATCGTCTTGTTCCTGTTTTATTAGTTAAAACATTAATTTAGTGCGGTGTTTACATTTTGGCAACGCCGCGTGCTAACAATAACGTTTTTCTCGCACCCTAACGCTTCCTATGCTTTACGTTACTGCGATGCAGTGCTTTTAGATATCTCTTGTTAGCAGCAGCCGATAGTAGGTTAAAACGCCGGTAAAGCTCACAAAAGAGTGGTGGTGTATGCCGCTCAATAATGCTTGCTGTTTATTTAAAGGAATAAAACTAAAAAGAGATATTTACTTTGGCTCTAGGATAAAAAGGTGATTTTATGTTGAGCGACAGGAAACGAATATTGTTTTGGTTAGTGCTTCTGATAGCTATTATCGGAAGCTGGCTTCCCTACTTTAATGTTCTTAATGAACTGGTTTGGATCGGGCCATTATCCCTTCCCCTGGCGTGGGTGTTGTTATGTAATGTGATATTAACACTATGTGCATTAGTATTATACCCACTGTACTTCGTTCCTCTTTCTGATCGTATTAATGAACTTGATCGTCAGGAGGAGCGTAATGAATAGCACGAACGCAACCATTATCATATTGATAGCGTTTATCGCTATCTTTGTCGCGCTCTCTTTGCGGGCTAGGCAACACAATACCTCTACCATTGACGACTATGTGGTGGGCGGACGCTCGATGAGTACAGGGCTGCTCTTGATGTCTATGGGCGCCACGTATTTCTCTACCTGGACATTGCTGGGTTCCTTCGGTGTTTACTATCGAGAGGGTATTTGGTTTGCAGGTTTTACCACCTGGGCGATCATTCAAGGCAGTGTGTTTATTTGGCTGTTTGGCACCCGTATTTGGTATATCGGTAAACGCTTCAACTTTATAACCCCTGGGCAAATGGTAGAGCACTACTACTCAAGCCCAGCACTTCGCTTGCTGTTTTCCCTGGTCGGTATTGTGGCGCTGGTGCCGGTGATGTTGATTCAGGTGACGGGGAGTGCCCGTGCACTGGAGAGTCTGACCGATGGCGCCATCCCCTATGCGGTTGGGGTGATTATCACCTCGGCGGTGGTTGGTTTCATTGTGCTTTGGGCTGGCTTTAGGGGCACGGCATGGGCGGATGCCTTTATGGGCACATTCTTCGCCACGGTGCTTGTTTTTACGGCAGTTTTTATTGTTGGCCAAGCAGGTGGCTGGTCGTTTTTACAGAACGTTGCCGAGGTTGAGCCGCAGCTGCTGACGAATAAGGGCAACCCCGTGGCCATGCTGGAGCTATGGGTAGGGCTGAGTTTTGGTGCCTGGGCATTACCCCATATGTGGCAAAAGTTTTACGCGGCTCACTCGGCCAAGGTGCTGGGGAAAGTGGCCATGTTCACTCCATTTTGGAACTCCTGGATGATGGCGTGTATTCCTCTCGTCATTGGGATCTCCGCTAACATTCCTGGGCTGGTACCAGGGGCCGCAGAGAATAGCGATGCCATCCTTCCGCTGATTTTTGCCGAATATGCGCCCATCCTCGGCTCCTTTGTGGTGGCAGGTATCCTGGCCGCCGCTATTTCCACCATCAACAGTCAGCTTCTCTCCTCCGCCAGTCTTGTCGCTGAAGATATTTGGCGTCGGTTCTTCGATAAAGAGATGAGTGAAAAGCGGTTACGCCTTGTCAATAAAGGGGTGGTCGGCTTGATCACCAGCATCGTGCTTGTTCTTGCTCTTAGCCCTACCGGTGCCGGTTACCTAGTGCCGGTAGCCTCCCTTGGCTTCAGCCTTGGCTTGCAGCTCGTGCCCACCGCGCTGGGGATGCTCTATTTCCGCTGGATTACCCCCGCAGGTGCTTTGACAGGGTTGGTGCTGGGTGTGATTACGCTGTTTGTAACCGCCACCACCGATCTCAACTTGTTCTTTGGCCCTGGCATTAGCGCCATCATCGTGAATTTCCTATTGGTCGTCCTGGTTAGCCGTTTTACCCAGCCCGCGCTATTGAATGGCGATAATGACTACCATGCCCTGTTTGCTCAGATCTATGGCAAGCAACCAACAAAAAAGGTAACTGCAAATGCATTCAGCTAAAAAAGTCGCCGTCGTCCAGGCGGGATCTCTGCCATTCGAGCCTCTTCTGACTGCGGAAAAAGGCGCGAAGCTGATTAGTGAAGCTGCCTCCGAAGGCGCCACTGTGGTTGTATTCCCCGAAGCTTTTCTGGGCGGATACCCAAAAGGTGCCAGTTTCGGTAGCCCAGTAGGAAAACGGACGGAGGAGGGACGCGATGAATTTCTGCGTTATTACCGCAGTGCGGTTGACCTGGATGGGCCTGAACTAACCCTCATTATCGATGCTGCTCAAGCGCATAACGTGTTTGTGGTCATGGGTGTGATTGAGCGCACTGCCTATACCCTCTACTGCACGGTGCTTTACATTGACCCTGAGCAGGGCCTTGTCGGCAAGCATCGCAAGCTGATGCCTACCGGCGGTGAGCGCGTTATTTGGGGCTTTGGCGATGGCTCGACGTTACCGGTTTTCAAGACCGACGCAGGCACGGTGGGGGCGGTGATTTGCTGGGAGAACTATATGCCGATGTTGCGCTCGGCGATGTACAGCAAAGGGGTTGATGTCTACTGCGCCCCGACTGCTGATGATCGTGATACATGGCTAGCCACCATGCAGCATATTGCTCTTGAAGGCCGATGCTATGTTCTTAGTGCTTGCCAATACCTGACGCGTGGAGATTTCCCCGATGATTACGACTGTCTGCTTGCATCTGCAAACGAGCCTGACAAGGTGCTCATGCGCGGTGCCAGTATGATCGTGAGCCCGATGGGGGAAGTCCTTGCTGGCCCCTTGTTGAATGAAGAGGGAATACTCTACGCCGACGTGTCCAACGACGTTATCGTACGTAGCAAGCTCGATTTCGATCCGGTTGGCCACTACGCTCGACCCGATGTGTTCAGTCTGCATGTGGACACAGAAGCAAAAGCGCCCGTTAAAAGCGACTGAACGGATTTAATCTTAACGCTCAAGAGGACTGCTTCGCGCTTTCAAGGTGAAACAGTCACTCTTGAGATGGAGTGTTACCATGAACTTTCATATTGATTATCCCCGTATAGTGCCGGAACGGCGGCCTCCAGGTCATGAGCCGGCGGCGCCTCGCCACACCTTGCGTTGGACAAGACCGATCAACCAGCTTTGCTGCGTCTATTTTGGGATTCAAGGCCGCGACCTAGCTTGGCGTGATCAATCGGCTTTTTTCGATCGCATCAGAGACTCCTTTGCCATAGATTCCGCCCCGGAAGCTCATGAAATTCTGCGTTTTAACGATGAAGCGGGCTACACCAATAGTGTCCTGGTCGCTTACTGGACAGATCCCTCTGCTTATATGGCATGGCAGCGAGATGCCGATTTCATCCACTGGCTTGCGGAGCCGCAGCGTTTAAGCGATACGTTCGGTTATTGGCGGGAAACCATTCATGTGCATTATGACCGACATGAAACCATCTATTCGGAAGGGAACTACCGAATAGGGCTAGGACGCTGCCCGGATACAGCGGTGGTCCCCATGACCACCAATGGCTACTTTGGTGCTGCCCGCGACCGCTTTCCGGTCTCTGCAGTGGATCCTCTGGTGAGCACTTTTAAAGTTAAGATGCCTGCTCCGGGCAGCAAAACGACACTCGGGCGACGTCTGTTTGCTCAGGTGCCACATAACCTGACATCGATTCGCTCCGGTCAGTACTGGGGAGAGGCGAAGCAGGAGCAGTTTGAGGACTACGAGGAGTCGTTACGCCCCAAGTTGATGGAGGGCATGAACTACTTGCTCGACAATAAAGAGCAGACTGGCACGCTCTGTTTGAGAGTCATGTCAAACCTCGAAGAGAACGGTGACGAGCGCTACGAAACCTCGGTACATGCTTACTTCGCTTCGTTGGAGGAGATGGAAAGCTGGGCCAGCTCACACCCTACCCATAAAACCATTTATGACCATGCCATTGCTAAAAACAGGCAATACGGAAAAAAACGCGAAGTGGTGACCTGGCATGAAGTCTTCTTGTTGAATGAAGGCGTGCCCTTTGAATATATTAATTGCCACCCTGGAACCGGTGTCATGCCGTTTTGCACGCTTTATGAGCGCTGTTAGGTATAAGCGTTTGGGAAGAGATTAGTAGCAATGGCGTGATTGCAATGCCACTAATATCAATACATAACCGCGCGCTGTAATTCCTTACCCTAGTTTTTCACTGAACGATGCAGCGGCGCGTAAAGCGCTTCAGTCAGCGTGGCAAAACTGTGCCCCAGGGTTTGCTCATTAAATAGCCGTTCAAAACTTGGCCACTGGTGGGAGAGATAGGCGCTTTGGGCGACTTCGCCGGTTTGGAAACGGCCACCCTCGTAGGCGGTTTCGGCGGCGGCATAGGCGTCGCTATCGGCTTCTGAATCTGGGGTGCCTTGCTTGGCCAGCCAGGCAAAAGCGGCTTGTGGGGCCAGCGGTAGCGGGGCTCGCATACCATCGCACCAGGCATTGAGCAGTGCTTCTAGCTGGAAGCGCGCATTGTCGGCTTCCAGAGGCTCTAGGCGCACGTGGCCCGCTTTTGAAAGCAGCTGAGTAGTCATCGGGTGCTCTACATTTCCCGCTAAGTGTGCCACCCAGGGGCGTAGCAGATGCTGCCAGCGATACTGGCCACGGCCACGCCCTTGGCTGATCAAGCTGCTGCTAAGCAGTAGCAGGCGGCAGCGGTTGCCCTCGTGGTCTTCACGCAGCTCGCCTAGCCAATCTTCCAGCGTTACCCGTCCTTCAGCTCTTTCTACGACATGCACCGCCTGGGGCGCTGCGACTGCCTGGGGCCACTCTTGCAGCGCTTCTTCGTAGGCGCCAAACAGGGCGTCCATCGGTTCCGCCAGCGCTTCGCGCATGCGCTCGCCAAAGGCGCCTACGGCCAGCACGCCTTGGCCTTTAAAGCGTTCAAGCGTCGCATGCAGCGCTTCGATCCGCGGCTGGCCGTTATCCACGGCGTGGCGCTGGGCGGCGATTAGCTGATCCTGCAGCTGCCAGTTTTGCAGTCCGTCTAAGGTGAAGGGCTCTACATCCAGTTGGGTCAGCTCCTCCTGCTCGAAGTAGACCCCCAAGCGGGTATTGAAAAACGCCTTGGCGGGCTCGCGTAGAAAGCTGCCCAGCTGATTCAGGGTTAGCGCGACTTGCTGTTCAGTCTCTGCGTTCAGTGGCGATGTTGTGCCTGCGGCGCTTTCAGTACGCGGGGTGTGCAGGGCGTGCCATTCCCGGGCATAGGTAAATAGCCGCGCGTGAGAAGGGGAGTCGCTGGCTTGTTGGGTAAAGTAGCGGCGGCTGAAAGGCTGCAGCGGGTGCTCGGTGGTTAATGCCTCCAGCAGCGGCTCGCCGTTTGTTGTCTGCCAGCCCGCTTCCAGATGGTCGCGCAGTTGGCCCACCAGTACCGAGGGCGGCATGGGGTTGTTGTCGATCTGGCTGCGCCCCACCCAGCTAATGTAGAGCTGCTGGCGGGCGGAGAGCAGAGCTTCCAGAAACAGGTAGCGGTCATCTTCCCGCCGGGAGCGGTCGCCGGGGCGGTAGTCGCTGCCCATCAGGTCAAAATCCAGCGGCGGCTGGGAGCGCGGGTAGTCGCCGTCGTTCATACCCAATAAACACACACGCTTAAACGGAATAGCGCGCATGGGCATTAGGGTGGCGAAGTTGACCGCACCGGCCAGAAAACGTTGTGAAAGACTATGCTCGTCGATCTGCCCCAGCCAGTGCTCGCGCACCATGGAGAGCGGCAGCGGATCAACAAGCTCGGCCTCTTCGGTGCTGTCAAACAGCTGCTGCAGTGCGGTCTCCAGCTTGGTGAGCATCACGCTCTCTTGGGCGTCGTCGGTAAGGAAGTAGGTTTCCAGTAGCTCCCGCAGCCGCGCTACCCAGGTAGCGGCGTCGGTGGGCTGGCAGAAGGTTTGCCAGGTGCTCTCCAGCTTCTCCAGCAGAGTCGCCAGCGGCCCTGCCAGGGATGCTTCCAGCCCGCCAATATCGTCAAAGGGCTCGATGCCTTGCCAGGCGTCGGCACTGCCAACGGTGTAGCCCAGCAGCAGGCGACGCAGGCCAAAGGCCCAGGTGTTTTGGGTCAGCCCCTCGGGGAGATCGAGCCGGGTGCGCTGCTCGGCATTAAGCCCCCAGCGAATACCTGCCCCCTCAATCCAGCGGCTAAGGGTGGGTAGATCGTGCTCGTCGATACCAAAGCGTGCGCGCAGGGCGGGGACTTCCAAGAGGTCTAACAGGTCGCTCACCGAGAGGCGCAGCTCCGGCAGGCGCAGCAGCTTTTCCAGCGCAATCATCAGCGGCAGACGGTGGCGACTGGCCTGATCCGAAAGGGTATAGGGAATATACCGCGGATCTTCATAGCGGGCGTTATAGCTGCTACGGAACTGGCCAAATACCGCCTCAATATGCGGCGCGTAGCGGTCAATATCCGGCACCATGACGATGATATCCCGTGGGCGCAAATCCGGGTCGGCGCTGAAGGCGGCGAGCAGTTGATCGTGAAGAATCTCCACTTCCCGCTGGGGGCCGTGGGCGATATGAAACACGATGGAGTCGTCGCGGGTAGGGTCTAGTGCGGGCCAGTGTTGTTGGGTTTCCGCCACCGGGCGCAGCTCGCGGATATCGTCCTGCAATTGGCTGAGCAAACAGTTGTGCTCGGCGCTGCTAAACGGCTCGAACATATCGATGCGCAGCGCCTGCTGCTCGAACAGGGTTTGGTAGTTGCCCGAGTCGTCGTGCTCATCCAGCAGGCGCAGGTAGTCGCGACCCTGCTTGCCCCAGGCGGCGAGCAGCGGCTGGGCGTGGAGGTGCAGCGCATCGTCGGCATCGCCGGTGCCCAGCACATCCAGCGCTTCGGGCATGCCCGCCTTGCGCTGCTGACGGTAGCGGCTGGCGCGAAGCAGGTCTTTGTGCTCGATAATATCCGCCCAGTAGAACTGGCAGGGGTTGTGTACGCAGAGCACAATCTGGCAGCAGCGTGACAGCGCTGCCAAGGCTTCCAGGGTCTGTTGCGGCAGCGAGGAAATGCCGAAAATAATCAATCGCCGGGGCAGGCCGGGTGGGCACGCTTGGCCTTCAAGCCGTTCGGAGGCGGTCAAAAAACGACTGTGTACCTGGGCGCGGCTGCTATTAAGCCCCGCTTTGCCTTGGGTGTTGGCCACATCGTCGCGTAGGGCACGCCACAGCGCGGGTTGCCATAGCTGGTGCTCTTCCAGCGGCCGGGCTTCGCCCCGGGCGGTGATCAGCACATCGTTACCTTTTGCCCAGGCGTCCAGCCAGTCAGCGCGGTAAACCTGATACTGGTCAAACAGATCCGCCAGCCGTTCGGCAAGCTGGTAGTGCTTGCGCTGGTCGCGATCGACGTCCAAAAAACGCGCCAGGGGGGCGAAAGCCTCCTGCCCGGCAAGGCTGGGCAACAAGCGTAGTAAGCGCCATATCAAGCGCGACTTATCAAACGGCGATGTCTCGGGCACCGCCTGTTCACCGGAGGTTAGGCCATCTTCGGTTAAGTGCGTTAATACCGTGCGGTAGGCCTGCCACAGAAAACGCGCGGGCAGGGTGACGTTCAGTGCCGCTGCTATTCCTGCGCCGCCCTGTGCCGGGTCTTCTGCCAATGCCAGCTTTAGCCACTGCCCGATACCGTTGCTCTGCACCAGTATGGTCTCATTCTCCAGCGGCGAGAGCGGGTGGCGACGCATCCACTCCACCGCCAGGCCGCGCAAATCTTCCAGGCGATTGGCGTGTACCACCATAAAGCCCGGCGTCAACGGCGTGGGTGAGAGCAGAGAGTTTGCAGACATGCACGATGTTCCCTAATGGCTGAGTAACTTAGCGGATGGTTCCTGCACGGCAGAGGCGGGCGGAGGTTAAACGCTATGGTGCCATAAGTTGGTGATGCAGGTGTGCATCGAAGTGATGAACTTTTACAGCATGTGGGTTATCATAAGTGATAACTTTAGGGGCTGTGCAATGGAATGGCAGGTTGATTTTTACCCAGGCGTTGAGAAAGAGATTCTCAGCATGCCACCCAAAATACAGGCCAGAATGCTTCGGTTGCTGGAAATGATAGAAGAGCATGGCGCAAATTTAGGGCCACCGCATACAGAAGCGATGGGAGATGGCTTGTTTGAAATAAGAGCAAAAGCGAAAGAAGGTATTGGACGTTCTCTGTTTTGCTATGTGCATGGGCAGCAGATTGTGATTCTTCATGCATTCGTAAAAAAGAGCCAAAAAACGCCTAGACAGGCATTAATGTTAGCGCGATCAAGACAGCGTGAGGTGCAGTTATGATTAACTTAAAAGCACTGAAAGAGCAGGCACTTCAAAATCCTGAAGTCAAAGCAGAGTACGAGCGATTGGCGCCGGAGTTTGAATTAGCCAATACGCTGATCACTATGCGTCAGCAAGCGGGCCTAACCCAGGACGAATTAGCAAAGCGCCTACATACTCAAAAAAGTAATATTAGCAGGCTGGAGCGCGGAGACAGCAACCCGGGTTGGAAAACACTTCAGCGCTATGCGAAAGCCTGCGGTTTCGAGTTGTCAGTGCAGGCCCAGCGGCACAAAACGGCTGTTTAACACCAATATAAAACTGTGACGCCATAGGTCGGGTTTCTCAACTTCCCTTGCGCGAACGCCGTGGCATCGCCAAGCTATGCGGATACCGTGAACAAAGCAAAGAGAGAACCTCCAATGACTGACTCATCACAACACGCCCGTCGCCACTCCGCCAAAGTGGTGGATGGTCCTGGCAAAGCCGCCAGCCGCGCCATGCTTCGCGCCGTGGGCTTTAACGATGCCGATTTTAAAAAGCCCCAAGTAGGCATTGCCTCTACCTGGAGCATGGTGACGCCGTGCAATAGCCATATTAATGAACTGGCCGAGTTTGCCCGGGATGGCGCCGATGAGGGGGGCGGTAAAGGTGTGATTTTCAATACCATTACGATTTCCGATGGTATTGCCAACGGCACCGAGGGCATGAAGTATTCGCTGGTGTCCCGGGAAGTGATCGCCGACTCCATCGAAACCGTGGCGGGCTGTGAAGGCTTTGATGGTTTGGTGGCCATTGGCGGCTGCGATAAGAATATGCCGGGCTGCCTGATGGGCTTGGCGCGACTGAACCGCCCCAGCGTGTTTGTTTACGGCGGTACCATTATGCCCGGCAAAGGGCACACCGATATTGTCTCCGTGTTTGAAGCCATGGGCGCCCACTCCCGCGGCGATATGGATTTGATCGAGCTTAAAAACATCGAAGAGACCGCTATTCCTGGCCCCGGCTCCTGTGGTGGCATGTATACCGCTAACACCATGGCGTCTGCCATTGAAGCGCTGGGTATGAGCCTGCCGGGTAGCTCTGCGCAGAACGCTATCTCCCAAGAGAAGCGCGACGACTGCAAAGCGGCGGGCGAGGCGGTGCTGGCGCTGCTGGCCGACGATATCAAACCCTCCGATATCATGACCCGGGAGGCGTTTGAGAACGCCATTACCGTGGTGATTGCCCTGGGCGGCTCCACCAACGCCGTGCTGCACCTGATTGCCATGGCGCGCACCATTGACGTTGAATTAACCCTGGCCGACTTTACCGAGATCGGCAAGCGTGTACCGGTGCTGGCGGATCTGCGTCCCAGCGGCCATTACATGATGAGTGAACTGGTAGCCATTGGCGGCATACAGCCGATGATGAAAATGCTGCTGGATGCGGGCCTGCTCAACGGCCAGTGCTTAACGGTGACGGGCAAAACGCTGGAAGAGAACCTCGCTGAGGTTGAGCCTTATCCTGCTGAACCCCCAATCATTGCGCCGCTGGGTAACCCGATTAAACCAGAGAGCCATCTGCGCATGCTTTACGGCAACTTGGCCCCAGAAGGCGCGGTAGCCAAAATTACCGGCAAGGAGGGCACACGCTTCACCGGTTCCGCCCGGGTGTTTGGCTCGGAAGAAGAGGCGCAAGCGCGCATTAACGACGGTACGGTGATCGCCGGTGATGTCGTAGTGATTCGCTACGAAGGCCCCAAAGGCGGCCCCGGCATGCGCGAAATGCTGACGCCTACTTCCGCCATTATGGGCCGTGGCCTGGGTAACGACGTAGCGCTGATTACCGATGGGCGTTTCTCTGGCGGTAGCCATGGCTTTGTGGTGGGGCATGTATCACCAGAAGCTTTCGAGGGTGGCCCGCTGGCGCTGGTGGAAGATGGCGATACCATCACTATTGACGCCGAAGCGGATACCATCGACGTGGATGTGTCTGATGACGAGCTGATCCGTCGTCGTGCCGCCTGGCAGCAGCCTGAGCCCCGTTATACCCGCGGCGTGCTGGCCAAGTATGCGCGTCTGGTAAGTTCGGCCAGCACCGGTGCGGTGACTGACGGAGAGGCTTAGCCTCTCCGTGTTATGTTGATGAGCTAGCTTGGTTTACGAGATAGCCCCGCGGCGGCTTAAGACTCTTCGTTTTTAAACGCTTTTAAGCCGCCTTCAATATTGACGACCTGGGTGTATCCGAGCTGCTGCAGTGTGTCGGCCGCTAATGCGCCTCGGTTGCCCCCCGCGCAGTGGCAAACGATAGGGGTGTCTTTGTCTGGCACTGCCTCTTGGATACGCATTTCCAGGGTGCCGCGGCTGATATTAAGCGCGTTATCGATATGCCCCTGCTCAAACTCTTCTTTGTCGCGAACATCCAACACTAACTGCCCCGCTGCGATGCGTGCTTTTGCATCGCTGGGCGAAATTTGCGTTGTACGCTGTTTCGCTTCTTCGGCAAGACGTAAGAACTCTTCAGAATGAGTAGCCATCTAGCGCTCCATAAGTGGTTGAATCGATCGCTATTGATCTTGGTAAGCTGTCATCCTAATGTCAATCGAATCATGTAGGATAACGCTTTTGGTCAATACAATGCTGACACACACAACTCACACATATCAGTAAGGAGCCGACCCTATGTCGGAAATACCGCACTCCTCCTCGCGGGTAAAAGAGGTCTTCCTGGCCTTTCTGTGGTTAGGTCTGACGTCTTTTGGCGGCCCCGTGGCGCACTTGGGCTATTTTCGCACTGAGTTTGTCGCCCGGCGTAAGTGGCTAACCGAGCAGGCGTATGCCGACTTAGTGGCGCTCTGCCAGTTTTTGCCAGGGCCTGCCAGTAGTCAGGTGGGGTTTGCCCTGGGGTTAATGCGTGCCGGCCCCTGGGGGGCGGCGATGGCGTGGTTGGCCTTTACGCTCCCCTCCGCCATTGTGCTGGTGTTGTTTGCCTTGGGGGCAGCGGTGCTGGACGGGCCCATTGCCAGCGGTATTATCCACGGCTTAAAAGTAGTGGCTGTCGCAATTGTTGCCCATGCGGTTTGGGGCATGGCGCGCAACCTCTGTCCGGATAAGACTCGTGCGGCCATCGCCCTGGCAGGTGTATTTACGGTGGTACTGGTCAGTGGCCCATTGGGCCAAGTGGCAGCGATTGTATTGGGGGGCTTAATCGGCTTGGCGCTATGTCGCGAGGGCCCCGCTGTCTCAGAAAACGATTCGCTGCATTTTTCGGTATCGCGGCAGGCTGGCATGGTGGCGCTGGGGCTATTTGTTGGGCTGCTTATTCTACTGCCACTGCTGGCGGGTACGGCGGGCTGGCTGGGGATCGCCGATTCGTTCTACCGCTCAGGCGCGTTGGTGTTTGGCGGTGGGCATGTGGTGTTGCCACTGCTCGAAGCCGAAGTTGTTCAGTCAGGCTGGATAACCCCGGATGAATTTTTGGCAGGCTATGGTGCGGCACAAGCGGTGCCGGGGCCGCTGTTTACCTTTGCTGCTTATTTAGGCGCGCTGCTGCCCGGCATCAACGGGATCGTGGGTGCATTGTTAGCCCTGATCGCGATTTTTGTGCCCGGCTTTTTGCTGTTGGTCGGTGTGCTGCCGTTTTGGAACCGTTTTCGCCAGTGGGGCAGTGCCCAGGCGTTAATGCGCGGAGCCAATGCGGCGGTCGTGGGGATTTTAGGGGCGGCGCTGTATCAGCCAGTATGGACGAGCGCGATCATAGGGCCGCAAGAGTTTGCCCTGGCGCTTACGGGCTTTTTGCTACTGACACTATGGAAGTTACCCGCGTGGGTAGTGGTGATCATCGTGGCGCTGGGGGGAGTGTTGATTACGCTTTAGCGTCAACGTCAGCTTCAAAGCGTTAGTCGTTCTGTAAGCAGACCGCTGAGAAGCGGTCTGCTGTTTAGTGGGGCGCTGAGACAAAGCAGGAAATTATCTGCTATGGCGCCTCCAGCTCTAACGTGCGACGTAGAACATTGAGTTCATCAACGCCTAGATGCTCAAGCCTTCCGGCGAGCAAGTCGCTAATTTTCTGAACGGGAAGTCCTGCCCGGCGGGCAATTTCACGACTTCCAAGGTCTGATACTGCGATCAGACGTGTGATAATACGCATTAAACGCGTACGTTTTTCTAATTCCCTGACGTCTAGGTCAGGGCTGCATCGCGGGGGATCTAGCTTTTCCGCATTCGCAGTTGCGCGTGCCGTACTCATGTGGCTCCATCAGTCTGAAATGACAAACACACAATGCCGCCAACGCGTGCGCATTTCAATGCTTAATTTGATGAAAATTTCACGACCCTTCGAAAGCCCGCAAATAGGCTAGCTCTGATAAACTATGCGCCATCCTTTTTTTAAGTGTGCCTGGGTCGGTACACGCTACCTTTTTCGCTTTTATAGGCCGTTGGGCCGAGGAGTTTTGCATGTCGTCGAACAGCGCACCCAAGGTGGGCGTGATCATGGGTTCCAAATCTGATTGGCCGGTCATGGAGCACGCCGTGGCGATGCTGGAGCGATTAGGTGTGGCCTATGAGACTCGGGTGGTGTCGGCACACCGCACGCCTGATTTGCTGTTCGATTACGCCAAAAGCGCCTCTGAACGCGGCCTGCAAGTGATTGTGGCGGGCGCGGGTGGGGCTGCTCATTTGCCGGGCATGGTGGCCTCGCAAACGCCGCTGCCGGTACTCGGTGTGCCCGTTGAGTCCAAAGCTCTGAAAGGCCTTGATTCGCTGCTATCCATTGCGCAGATGCCGGGCGGTATTGCTGTGGGTACGCTGGCAATTGGTAAAGCAGGCGCCACGAATGCAGGCTTGCTGGCGGCGCAGATTGTTGGTTTGCAAGACGCCGCAGTGCGCAGCGCGGTAGAGGCATTCCGTGCTGAACAAACCCAGAAAGTACTCGATAACCCTGATCCGCGCCCTGAGCCGGAAGCAGAATAAGGAAGCTTTCGATGAGCGGTAGCATTTCAAAAGATCCGGGCATGGCAACGCGCATTGGCGTATTGGGTGCAGGTCAGCTAGGTCGTATGTTGGCCCTGGCGGGCTACCCGCTAGGCAACCGTTTTACCTTCCTGGATACAACGGGTAATCCCAGTGCGGGCATTGGCGAGGTCATTGTTGATCCTGATAACCAGCACTTGGCCGAGTTTTTGTCCAAGGTGGACGTGGTGACCTATGAGTTTGAGCATTTACCCGTTCAACTCGTGCGCGAGATTGAACAACACAAGCCGGTTTACCCCAGCAGCCGGGCGATTGAGGTATGCCAGAATCGCATAGAGGAAAAGACGCTGTTCGACCGTTTGGGCATACCAACGCCCTCTTATCGTGTCGTTGAGAGCGCTGAGCAGCTTGAAGCTGCTGCCCGTGAACTGGGCTGCCCAGTGGTTGCCAAATCCGTTACCGAGGGTTACGACGGTAAAGGCCAGGCGGTATTGAAGCAGCCAGACCAGGCACTAGAGGCATGGAATGCCATTGGCCACTCCCAGCTTGTGGTTGAAGCCTTTGTTGATTTTGTGCGCGAAGTCTCGATGATTGCCGTGCGCGGTCGTGATGGCGAGGTGGTGTTCTATCCCATGGCGGAAAACCAGCATGTGGATGGCATCTTGCGTTATTCAGTAGCGCCACTCCCGGACTTGGATACCAGCGTTCAACAAACCGCCGATAGTTATATCCGTGCACTGCTAGATGAGCTGGATTACGTGGGCGTGTTGGCGCTTGAGCTTTTTCAAACCCGAGATGGCAGCCTGCTAGCTAACGAAATGGCGCCTCGCGTGCATAACTCCGGCCACTGGACCATGGATGGGGCAGTCACCAGCCAGTTTGAAAATCATCTACGTGCGATACAGGGCCTGCCGCTAGGCGACACTCAGGCCATTGCCCCCACCTGCATGATCAACGTGATTGGTCGTGAAGGTGATAATGCAGCCATATTGGCGCTTGCCAATACCCACCTGCACCGCTACGACAAAGCTGAACGCGAAGACCGTAAGCTTGCCCACGTCAATATTCTCGCACCTAACCATGCCGAGCTGATTGAGAAAGTTCATGCTTGCAGCGCGTTACTGCCTGGCGCTCCAGCTCCAGCCTTGAGCTTTTCTATCAAGCAGTGAGTTTCTCACCCTGCCTGTTGTTGAACGTTCCCCAGGCCTTTGCGTAAGCTGCAAAGGCCTGGTGGCCAGCTTAATTATGGAATAAAGCACAGGTTAGAGTGTTGAAATAGCACTTTTCCAAAGTTCATAAATCTTAACAATTATTGCAGTGCTAATCATAAGCCTTTTATTTACTCTGGCCTTATTAATCGCGTGAATACTTTTAGCGTGGTTTATCCAGCCGAATAATTTTGATGCCGATGTTTATGCATTTAAATTTATTGCTTTTTGTCGATTTTTTGGCGTATTTAAACGCAAAATATAGATGGGTAACTAGATATGGGCAGCTCACCTGATGCGCTAACTCATGCGCAACATTTGCGCAATGAGAAAATACGCTTGTTGTATAGTAATGTCTGGCAACCTGTCTTTGCAGGCATATTAGGCGCTTTTTTATTAGTTATTCTCATGTGGGAAATGGTTAGCTCCATTGTATTGATTAGCTGGCTTATCACTATACTGTTAGTGTCGGGATTACGTTTACGCATAGCTGTTCACTTCTTGCGCGCCTCTGCAACAGATCAGGCGCACCCCCGTTGGCTAGGCTTATTTGCCCTTACGGTGTTCCTGACAGGATCTGTTTGGGGCGCTGGTGGCTTGCTCATGTTTGATGGCAACCGGCCCGAGCAGGCAGCTGCGTTAGCGATTGTTCTATCAGGTGTGGCGGCAGGCTGCGTGACAATGCTTTCGGCAATTTGGTGGATGACCTTTTTCTTTATCTTGCCCATTGCGATTCCGCTAAAGCTACTGTTTTTACTTTCTAATGCTCCAACCCACACCATGATTGGCGTCTTATTGGGGCTTTTTGTTTTGTTACTGTTCGCAACCAGTTATCGATTAGGCCGTCTCATTCATAACAATATTGAATTACGCCTCACCATGGCAGCCCGTGAAGCACAATTACTGGAAAGTGAAAATCGCTATCTCTCGATTTTTCAGCATTCACCTTTGGGCGTACTACATTTTGATATGCAAGGGTATGTTACTAACTGCAATGATAAGTTATTAGAAATATTGGCGATTGAGCGTCCTGGTTTGCTGGGTTTTTCCATGCGGAGTGAGACTGATACTGGTATCGCCTTGGCTACTAATAACGCTCTAAATAAAGGAGCTGGATATTACGAAGGCTCTTTTTCATCTCCTTGCCTATCTGGTCGTTCCGAAGGTACTCCGGTTCGCGCCTTTTTCAATGGAGTGCGCAGTGTTGACGATGAAATTATCGGCGGCGTGGTCATTGTCGAAGATTTTACCGAACGAAAGCGTAATGAGGAGGTAATTTATCGACAAGCCTACTATGACACGCTCACCGATTTGCCAAACCGGCGCTTGTTAATAGAAAGGTTAACGATACTTTGCGATCACTCTAAGGCTAAAGAACAGTTCGGGCTGCTGATGTTTTTAGACCTTGATCGTTTTAAGCTAATTAACGACACCTGGGGGCATGCAACAGGGGATGAGCTGTTGGTTCAGGTAGCCCGCCGTTTACAAAGCTGTTTACGTGAAGAAGACATGGCAGCACGGCTTAGTGGTGATGAGTTTGTGCTTTTGGCGCTTTTCGATGAGCACTCAGAGGAGGCCTTGGAAATAAAGGCTGAAACCTATATGCGTGCTGTTCAACACGCGCTTTCACAACCTTATCGTCTTGCCAATCGCGATGTAGAGGTAACTCCCAGCATCGGGTATACCTGCTTTACGGCTACCGCCTGTGAACACGAGGAAGTGCTCAAACAGGCGGACGTAGCCATGTATCGCGCTAAAACAGAAGGCCGTGCACGGCTATGTCGCTACGAGCATTGGATGCGCGATACGATGCACTAGCATGAAACGTCAACAGGCCCTAGTTAGCCGCTTAAATTTAAGTCAACTGGCCGCTAAGCAGCAGCCATAAAGCAATCAGTGCAAAGTGCCCAGGGTACCAGGCCAGCCATAACCGTCGTGGCATCATAAAGCTGACAGTGGGTATGCGCTGGGCTGCTCCTGCAGCAAGAAATAGTACCAATACGCAGGTGGCGACTGTAAATGACTTGGCCATGTCTGATGCATTCATTTGCCCTGCTATCCAAAGCACTGGAAAAGCGGCGAGCCCAGCCCAGAGACGTGCTTGAAAATAGTTGTCCGCCTGGCTAAGCGCATGCATAGCAAACATAAGCAGCGGAATAAGTAGCAGCCCGTTGTGGCCATACTCCACCCAAAAGCCAAGCAGATACCAAACGGTAACGCCCACCGCAGCACCTGCTAACAGCCAGGGCATGGTAAGGGTTTGCTGCTGATAGTGTTGCCAGCCCAGGCGCACCATCGTGCCTAGCGCAAGGCCACTGGCAAGGGTAAAGCAGACGTTTAAAATAAAGGCATCCGATGCACGAGGCATCATCATGTAAGGCAGCTGGGCAACAAGACCGATCACTAAAATGCGACGGGAGTAGCGCAGCGGGTTGCGGGTATTAAACAGCCCATGCCACGCCACCATGGCGGCAAACAGTGGAAAGGCAATACGGCCTATCGACGCTCCAGCCCAATCCAGCCCCCAGTCGCCGGGTAGTACGTAACGGGTAAGGTGGTCAACGGTCATGGTAACCAGCGCCAGCCATTGTCCCCAGCCTGTCCAATTGGAAGAGGGGCGCAAAGACATAGTGGTATCTGTTGCTACTGAGTGGGCCGCTGATTTTTCAACCATGCTACCTCCTTGTAGGTTTCTGTTGTGGAGTAAAAGACCCGCAATGTTTGCACTAGTTCGCTGAGGTGGTGTTGCTTGTCGTTTGATCATCCCGTTCCAACACCCTGTTTACATTACGGTGCGGCATAGATAGATTTGCCTAACGCCCAGACTTGATCAATTGCCCAGCTTCCTTCGGCAAGCACAATAAAATCCGCATCGCTACCAGTTCCAAGGCGACCTTTGTGGGGAAGCTTTAATGTGTTGGCGGCCGATGTGGCAGCACAGCGTAGCGCAGACTCAACGTTGATCTGATGCTCATTAATACACTCGCCCAGCACCTCAAACAGGCTTCTTAGTCTACCCGGTTTTAAGCCAACAAAGCGGTGATGTTCATCAAATTGCGGCAGCGAGGCGTTAGCATCTGATGAGAGGCTAATGCGCGCTGGATCGATACCTGCGCTCAGTGCACGGGCTACCGCTTCTGACGCAGGTACTTCACCGCCAGCCAGCAGCTCTGGTGTTGAGCTGGTAGTAAAATCAATAAGCCCGCCTTCTCGCGCAAAGCGCAAGCCATCTTCAAACAGCTCGGGGGTGCGGTTGATATGGGTGGGGTAGAACTGCTTTAGAGGAATGGCGCTCTGCTTGGCGACGCTGCGCAGTGGTTCAAGGTGGGTGTCCGCGTCGCCAGTATGAATAAAGACAATGCCAGACTTTCCAGCCAGCAAGCCTGCTGTACGTGCATCGGCAGCTAACCGGGTAAGTTCATGGGTACTCGGTTGAGAGCCGCGATGATCGCTAATGGCGACTTCACCCACACCGATAAACTCTGGGATATAGAGAATATCGCTAGCGACCGTCCCTGTAAGAGTAACCGGCGGTAGTTGATAAGAGCCGGTGTAGGCGTAGGTGGTTAAGCCGCCAGCCGCAAGTTCTCGGGCTTTGCCAATTAAATTAGCGGGGGTGCGGGTTATCGCGTCGGTGCCCAGGGCCCCTACTAGGGTGGTAACCCCAGAAGCAGAGGCTTCTTCAAGGCTGAGTTCAGCGGTGCGATTTCCAAAACCGCCCTCGCCACCGCCGCCGATATAGTGGACAAGTGGGTCAACCAAGCCTGGAATAACCCGGCGTCCTTCTAGGTCAACCGTGTTAATCAATGACCCAAGGTGAAAGGCTTCAGTGGCATCGATAACGGCTGCGATGCGGTGGGCAGCGATGAGTAAGTGGCATAAGCCACGCGGTTCAGGCGTAAATAGCTGGACATTTTTCACTAGGGTAAGCATGGCGTTCCTGAGTGTATAAGTGAAGACAACAAGAACGCCGACCCAAAGGTCGGCGTTATCATGACCTTGGCCGTGTGTTTAGAGGCGCACGTCGTAATTGAAGTAGCGGTTCATGATTTCGTCATAAGTGCCATCGTCTTTGAGAGCACGCAGGGCTTCGTTGAAGCGTTCGGCGAGCGCTTCGTCGCGTGGACGGAAGGCAACGCCCACGCCTTGGCCAAATATATGTTCTGGCTCTTTGATGAAGTCGCTGATGCGCTGAAAATCGCTGCCTTCGGTATCGATATCAATAGCAGCTTCGGCGATCGGGTAGTCCATAAAGGTTAAATCAAGGCGACCGGCACGAAGGTCTGTGACGACATCATCAACGCCTGTATAACGACGTATTTCTAGTACATCACCGTATAGTTCGGTCACGTAGTTATCTTGCAGGGTTGCCCGCTGAACACCAACGGTTAGTCCTTCCAGGCTGTCGCGATCTTCTATGTCAATATCGTGTTCATGGGTGGTGATCCAGGCGCTGGGTGTAGTGTAGTAGGCTTCGGAAAACAGCACCCGCTGGGCGCGCTCTTCGGTAATGGCCATTGACGACATAATGGCATCGTAGTTACGCGCTAATAAGCCGGGGATAATGCCATCCCAATCTTGCTCCACCCATGTGCAAGAGACGTCGAGATAGGCGCATACGGCATCGCCAAGCTCAATTTCGAAGCCTGTTAGCGTACCGTCAGCTTCACGATACATAAAAGGTTCGTAAGGCAAGTCGACGCCAAGACGTATTTCATCGTAATCCCGGGCAAGTGTTGAAGTGGATGCCAGTGTCGTTGCGAGGCCGACTGCTAAGGTAGCAGCCAGTGTTAGCGTTGTAGAACGCATAGTCAGTCTCCTGAAAACGATTTTTTAGTTAGTGGGTGTTACCGCGCGCAAAGGCGCTTAATTGCGCCAAGCGCAGGTGATGCGGTGCGCTATTCACACACAGCAAAGGTCACGCCCAAAGGGGCGTGAAATGGCACGGGCGTGCCAAAGGGGGGAGGCTACTCGTCGAACCACTCGCTCAGGTAAAAGCTGTCAAAGTACCAGCATTTACCTGGGCGTTGTGCGCTTGAGGATGGCGCAGGTGTGGGAGGGTAGTTAATCATCGTCATTAATACCGTTGTGCCTCCCCGATGAACGCGCCGGGGAGGCAGGGGTGATTACTCTTCTTCTTCACCGAAGTAGCGCTCGTGAATACGATCATAGGTGCCATCTTCTTTTACAGCAGCGATCGCTTCATTAAAACGCTCAGCCAGCGCTTCATCGCGAGGGCGTAGGGCAATGGCAATACCATCACCGAAATACTCATAGGGCTCGTTGATCATTTCGCCGATAACGCGGTACTCGCTGCGTTCGCTATCGAGAAGCGTTGTTTTCCCAACGGGGTAGTTAACAAAAACAATATCAATGCGTTCCGCTTCCATATCCAGCAACATATCATCCACACTGGCGTAACGGCGAACAGTAGCCATATCGCCATAAAAGTCTGTGGCGTAATTATCTTGCAGTGTGCCGCGCTGAACACCCAGCGTTAGGCCTTCAAGGCTGGCTTCGCTAATGTCTTCAAGCTCACTATCAACGGGGCCGAACCAGGCGGAGGGCACGGTCAGGTAGGAATCAGTAAACAAGACCTGAGCGCGACGCTCTTCGTTAATCGTCATCGATGACATAATGGCATCGTAATTGCGGGCAAGAAGACCAGGAATAATACCATCCCACTGCTGTTCCACCCACTCACAGGTAACTTCCATCTGGTCGCAAAGCGCGTTGCCGAGATCGATGTCAAAACCGGTTAGTTCTCCGTCAGGTGTGCGGTATTCCATTGGCTCGTAAGGAACATCAACACCAAAACGGATATGGTCGTAACTGTCACGGGCTTGCGCATAGCCTGCCGTAAGTGCTGCAGCGGTAATTGAAGTGAGTATTATCTTTTTCATCATATTCCCCGTTATAAACGATTAAATATCATTACCTTGACCTGGTAAGCCAATCTATTAGGCGGCTGGATATCGCTACATTTAAATAGCTACGTTGTTCTCGATGTTTAGCATATTGATGAAGCGGCTAATGCCAGGTGCTACTAATATCAGGTGTTACTAATGTCAGGTGCGAAAGATGTCAGATGCTAAGCGTCAGAAGCGTCAGAAGCTTCCTAACGAAACACCCCCGGAGGCCGGGGGTGTTGTAGTCAGCTATTACTCTTCGTCTTCACCGAAATAACGGGCGTAGATTTCGTCGTAGGTGCCATCTTCTTGCAGCTCAGCGAGGGCTTCGTTGAAACGCTCAGCCAATGCTTCGTCACGCTGACGGAAGGCAATCCCAAAGCCGTCGCCAAAATACTCTTTAGGTTCAGTAATGGTTTCACCAATCAACACGTAATCACCGTGCTCACTATCTAGCAGAGTGGTTTGGCCAATTGGGTAATCCAGGAAGACGATGTCCAGGCGCTCGGCTTGCATATCCAGCACCATATCGTCGGCAGTGGAGTAACGGCTGACACTGGCAACGCTGCTATAGTTGTCAGTAACGTAGTTATCCTGGAGGGTGCCGCGCTGTACGCCGATGGTCTTGCCATCAAGGGTCTCTTCATTGGCTTCACTGATATCCAGCGTGCTGGGCGCAAACCAGGCAGACGGCATCGTGATGTAGGGGTCAGAGAACAGCACCTGCTCACGACGCTCATCGTTGATGGTCATCGATGACATGATGGCATCGTAGTTGCGTGACATTAAGCCAGGAATAATGCCGTCCCACTCTTGCTCAACCCATTCGCAGGTAACGCCAATACGTTCGCAAAGTGCATTGCCCAGGTCGATATCAAAGCCCGTGAGTTCGCCGTCAGCGGTGCGGTATTCCATCGGTTCGTAAGGGATATCAACACCAATACGAACGTGGTCATAGTCACGTGCTTGCGCCGAGGAGGCGGCTGCAACGGCTAAGCCAAGCAGTGAAATAGAGAGCAGTTTTTTCATTCTTTTAACTCCAAGAGTATCAACTTCACCTAATGGTGATCCCCTTTAAGCTAACCCAGGATGGCGGTAACGAAAAGAGGGGATCGAATCGATGAACCAACGTTTGTTTTACGCTCGCGGTATTCCTATCATCTGTTTAAGCGATGTGGGCAAGTCAATCGCTACGCCGTTTGGGGTCTCAAGTGGGCCAGCAGCTTTTTCTCCAAATAGCGGAAGAAATACAAAATCGCGAAGGTTAAGCATAGATAGATAGCCGCTACGAACAAAAACGCCTCAAACGGCGCGTAAAAGCGTGCGTATACAAAGCGCGCGGCACCGGTTAAATCCATTAATGTGACCACGCTGGCAATGGCACTGGCGTGGAGCATAAAGATGACTTCGTTGCCGTAGGCGGGCAGGGCACGACGAAAGGCGCTGGGCAGAATAATACGCCGCATCATTAGGCGTGGTGACATGCCATAGGCACGGGCAGCCTCGATCTCACCTTGGGCAGTGGCTTTAATGGCACCCCGGAAAATCTCCGTTGTGTAGGCTGCTGTGTTTAACGTAAATGCAATCAGGGCGGGGTAGAAGGCCTCGCGTAAGATTGGCCATAGGAAGGTCTGTTGAATGCCATCAACAAACACTACCCCATAGTAGATAATGTAGAGCTGTATCAGCAGTGGGGTGCCGCGAAATACGTAGGTATAAAGATATACCGGTAGGCTAATCCATTTATGTTTTGAGCTCCGCATAATGGCCAGCGGCACTGCCAAAATTAGCCCGGCCAGCAGGGCCAGAAACACCAGTTGGGTCGTGGTGACTAACCCTTCCCAATAGTAGCCGAGAGTCGTGGGTGTAAAAATAAGGTTCCCGGCCAGCAGGTCGTTAAACCACGCAGAAAAATCCAGCATATTATTGCTCCCCAAAACCGATGTCGTAGCGTTTTTGCAGCCGCGAGAATATCCATTCAGATACGCTGGCGATTAGCAGATAGACCGCAGCGACTGGCAGCAAAAAGGTAAAAGGCTCATGGGTGGCACGGGAGGCTTCGGCGGCCACCCGTACCATATCCGTCAGGCCGATAACCGAAACGAGCGCGGTAGTCTTGAGTAGCACCATCCAATTGTTAGATAGTCCTGGCAGCGCATGGCGCATCATTTGTGGAAAACGAATGCGTCGAAACACTAGGCCATCACTCATGCCGTAGGCTTTACCCGCTTCGATCTGGCCGTTCTCCACTGCCATAAAGGCGCCCCGAAAGGTCTCGCCCATGTAGGCGCCGAAGATAAAACCGATGGTCAATACGCCTGCAGCAAAAGCGTTAAAATTGATATAAATATCAATGTCATAGTTGTAATAGAGTATGTCGCTGATGGCGTTAACGCCTATTTGACCACCAAAAAACAGCAGCATCATCAGGACTAGATCAGGTATGCCGCGAATGAGTGTGGTGTAGACCGTGGCCGTTCGCCGGAATAACCAATTGCGTGACATCTTGGCGCTTGCAGTCAGTAGCCCAAGCACAATGGCCAGTATTAATGACAGCACCGCCAGTTGAATCGTGACGCCAGCCCCTTCAATCAGGCGGGGACCGTAACCTTGCAAATCAAGCATGGTGAGCCTCGCGGATTAGTATTTGGGAGCCAGGAACTGTTTCAGGCGCGGAGACGTTGGGTTACCCAACACCTCAGAGGGCGGTCCGGCTTCTTCCACTAAGCCCTGGTGAAGGTAAATCACCTGGCTGGATACATCGCGGGCGAAGCTCATTTCGTGAGTCACCACAACCATGGTACGACCCTCTTCCGCCAAGCCATGCATTACCTTAAGCACGTCGCCGACCAGTTCAGGGTCAAGGGCAGACGTTGGCTCGTCAAACAGCATGACTTCCGGGTCCATTGCCAGCGCGCGTGCAATCGCGCCACGCTGCTGTTGGCCGCCTGACATTTGCGCAGGATAGGCGTTAGCACGGGCGCTTAAGCCCACGCGCTCCAGCAAGGCATGAGCGTGCTCCAGGGCCTCTTTTTTGGGTTTTTTCAATACATGAATGGGCGCTTCAATGATATTTTCCAGCAGCGTCATGTGGGCCCAAAGGTTGAAGCTTTGGAACACCATGGAAAGCTTGGCGCGCATGCGTACTACCTGCTTCCAATCTTCTGGTTCACGGCCGTGCTTGGTAGTTTTAAAGCGGATGGGTTCGCCATGAACAATGAGGTCGCCGTCGTCCGGCTGCTCTAGCAAATTCATGCAGCGCAAAAAGGTACTTTTACCCGAGCCAGAGGCTCCAATTAAGGTAATCACATCGCCCTTTTGGGCTTCCAGTGAGAGTCCTTTTAGAACTTCCGTGTCACCAAAGCGCTTTTTAATATTACGCACTTCAAGGGGTGTAGGCGTAGCGGCCATAACATTGGCTCCAGTACAGAGTTGCCGCAGCAACAGGTTATCAGCAGTAGGTTATCAATAACGGGCTGTGATGCGGCTGGCGCGAAAAAAGGGGCGATTCTATCAGGCTGAGCGCATTATGCGCGCTTTCCTTATAACTTTAAGCACTCGACGTTGGTTGTAGACGCATTGAGTGGCCTGATATCGCCTCATGGTTATTATTCTAAAACTCACTACAGCGTTGAGCTAACTGGTGTAACCAACAACGCCGCTCGAGCGCCGATTTCAACGCTGGCATTGGGAAACACCACATAGAGTGGTGAGCTACCGACCTCAAAATCACCGGCTTCGCCGTCTTTGGCCAGCAGCGTCCCAGGCTCAAAGCGACTAAAATTGGCGGTGTCTTCAGCAAAGCACAGCTGGAAATCATCTGTTTGTCGGATTAGCTCATGCTGAACCTGGAAAAACAGCATTTGCGCAGCGGGCTGACTTGGCGGTTGCTTACCCTCACTTAGCGCTGTCAGTAGCGCCAGCATGGGTTTCAGCGATGCCATGTCATTGTGCCCAAAAGGAGCTACGCGGCCCAGCTCAAAAGTGAACGCCTGAGCACCATGATAGTGCTTGCTGTAGTGAGAAAATGTCCAGCTGTGCTGATGTTGATGGAGTACCGCCTGCATAGCTGCAGCGGTTAGCCAGTTCCACTGTTCAGCGTTGGTAGGGGATTCGGCAAAAGGCTCCACTACGAAGCGTGGATATTGGCTATCGCGAATGGCAGTATGGAGGTCGTAATGCAGTTTTGGCAGCGGTGAGTGACGTAGGTAAAAAGCATCGACGGCAGCCATGAGCTTGCGAGCACGGTCAGGTTCTTCGCCTTCAGCAGCGAGTTCGCGGTTGAAGAGACGATTTAAATTGGTAGTGATAAAACGTTGCTGTGTTTTAAGTGCGGGCAGGTTTCCCAGGATCACCAGCACAGGAGCGCCCAGCTGTATCGTGCCTGCTTCCATGGCGCTTAGCCACGCGCCTAACAGTTCAACCGGGGCGGTTTCATTGCCGTGTATGGCCGCCGAAAAAATGCACGCATGGCCATCCTGTGCAGCTGTATGGGGGATGAGTTCCAAAATGCCGGGCGCATGTAAATGATATGTGCCGCTTGGAAATACACCTTTGGCGGCGGCAGGGAGCTGCCCATCAAGTGACCAGTCGAGCCATTGGCCTAGCATTGTCAGCTCCTTTGATTGTTATAAATCTGACCATAGGGTGTCCAAGCTGAGCACTCACCACAAGCGTATAGGTCGTTCGCGTGAAAAAGCCTAGTTGTTAGATGAAAAACCTATTCATAAAAGAAAAGCACTCATGCTTTCGCATGAGTGCTTTTGGCGCATATTACTGTGGATCGTACTGTGGATTGTACTGTGGAGAGTAACGCGCATAGCAAGTGTTATGCGGAGCGCTGTCGCTGCATCTCTTCCTGGTACTCGTTGGCTAATGACGTTTTTTGATTATCTTGCAGGCCTCGCCCCGCCAGTTGAAACACTTCCTGCTCCTCTTCATCCAAGTGGTGGGTCACTAATTCCTGAAGCTGTTTAGCATGGGTCAGCCAGTGGGTTGCGCTGTAATCAATGTCATCAAGCAGCTCTAGCAGCTCATCAATTTCATGATGTTCAGCGACGCTATGCCGGGCTTTTTCTTGAGTCAGATCAAGCGACATCATGGGTATATAGAGTGCACGCTCTTCGGCCGCCGCGTGGTACTGCAGTTCAGAACGCACCTGCTGATAGATACTGTCGCGTTCATCGCTATTGCCGTGAGTCTCCACTAACCGGGCAAGCAGATCGCGCTGTATATCATGATCCTTGCGCAGGGCTTCAAAAATCGTCATTCCAGGCTCCTTGGAAACGTTTGCGGTAGTCAACACAAACGTTAGTGGTAGTTGACGTGAAGCGCAAGGTGAAGAGCGTCGATGAAATCGATGCTTGCGGTCGAAAACATTCGCTTTTTTCTACGTTCAATTAGGCTATGTTCTAGTGACCAGTTACTAAGTGTACGTTCACCGCATTACAAAGGAGTTTGCAATGACAAAGGTACTAGTACTTTATTATTCCATGTACGGTCATATTGATACGATGGCCAACGCGGTGGCCGAAGGCGCTAAAGGTGTTAGTGGCGTTGAAGTGACCGTCAAGCGCGTGCCGGAAACCATGCCTGAGGAAGCGTTCAAGAACGCCGGTGGCAAGCAGGACTTCGCTACCCCTGAAGCTACTCCGCAAGAACTCGCAGACTACGATGCAATCATTTTCGGTACGCCCACCCGGTTCGGCAACATGGCGGGTCAAATGCGCACGTTCCTGGATCAAACCGGTGGTCTATGGGCGAACGGTGCTCTGCGAGGCAAGGTGGCCAGCGTATTTACGTCTACCGGTACTGGCGGCGGTGATGAAATGACCATTACCTCTACCTGGACCACGCTTGCCCACCACGGCATGATCATTGTGCCCATCGGCTACGGCGTTGAAGAGCAGTTCGATATCTCTAAAGTGAGCGGCGGTACGCCTTACGGCGCAGCAACTCTAGCTGGTGGCGATGGTTCGCGCCAACCTGATGAGCGTGAATTGAAAATCGCCCGCTTCCAGGGGGAACTGGTGGCTAAAACGGCTGTGAAACTGGCAAGCTAGCCGGTATTGGTTAGTTACATGCAAGATGTTTTGAACGCCCCTGTGGGGGCGTTTTTGATGGCAGGTTTGATGTTGTAATGACCGTTAACCCGGATGCGTGCAGACCTTGTTTCGGCCGCTCCTTTTTGCTTCATACAACGCCTTATCAGCGGCATCAATCAGTTCTGAAAAACCGCCCCCTCCAATCCGAGAGAGCTCTGCCACTCCGATGCTTACCGTGACCGGGATTGCTTGACCGATATCAGGCAGCCATACGCCTTCTTTAGCAATGCACGTGCATATTTGATTGGCAACTGCCTCTGCACCTTCTTGGGAGAGAGAGGGCAGAAGCACAGTGAATTCTTCGCCGCCAAATCTGCCTAGCGTTGCAATTTGGTCTTTTAGCGTATCTTCACAACGCTGGGCAACGGCTTTTATCGCTTGGTCTCCCGCTAGGTGGCCCCAGGTATCGTTGATGATCTTAAAAAAGTCGATATCGATCAGCATAAAAGAGAGGTGGAGGTTAAAGTGCTTTGCACGCTCTACTTCCTCTAGACCCAATTCCATTAGTCTTCGGCGATTAACGGTATTGGTTAGCGCATCATAATTTGCTAAACGGTGTAACTCTTTGTTCATTTGTTCAAGCTGTTCATTCTGTGTAGCCAAGCGTGTATTTAGCGCGTTCAGCTCCTCCTTGTAGCGCATCTGCTCTTCGAGGCTAAAGCACACACCGGTAAAACGGTGTCCTCTATTATTTTCGTCGCGATCAATAATCTTGCCATAGTTGGCAAACCATACCCACTCACCGGCTTGGTTGCGTAGACGGAACTCGCTGTAATAGCGGGATGTTTCGCCTTCGACATGTCGGTTAACGGCGAGTTTAACCGTGGCAATATCGTCTGGGTGCATCAATGAGAAGATATCATCGATATAGGCAGCTGTTTCTTGACTGGCATAGCCTAACTGATCAAACACTTTAGACAAGCCGAAGATGATTTCGCCGGTGCTGAGATCGTTTTCCCATAGATCCAGACCACTTGCTTCCAAGGCAATTTTCAAACGGTGCTCAAAAAGAACCTGCTTGGTTAAGAGCTTCTGCATAGCCGATACCTCGGAGTAAGTTGGCGAAGGAAGCTCTAGGGTTTGTACGAAAAGCACGCCCGCGGTGGTTGATCGACAGTCACATACTTTTTAATTATCGGAGGTATGTGACGTGTACTCCTGGATTCCCCATTGAGTAAGCAAAGAAATAGTACTCATAGTGGGATGGCGGTAATTTACAACTGAAAATGATGGTTTTTGTTGTTGCTGTCAATAGTCTTCGTCAACGTTAAAAGAAGAAGATTTAGCGGTAGGGAGAAGCATGTTTTAAGAAAAATTAACGGCGCTTCCTAGTTGTCATGAAAAGCTTAGTTGTTATGAAAAGCTTAGATGACATAAAAAGCGCCGTTACTGTTAAGAACTAATTTGCTGGGCTATCGCCTTGCCTAGGCTTGCGGTAGTGCCCTGGCCGCCTACATCGCGGGTGAGCA
>NZ_REBQ01000191.1 GCF_007692655.1 Halomonas sp. | reverse complement strand
GTAATGTCGCCGTGATCATAAGCGGGGTTTACTTCCACCACGTCCATGCCAACCAGCTCCATGCCCACCATGCCACGGATGACTTTTAGCATCAGGTCGGTGGTCATGCCGCCGCAGACCGGTGTGCCGGTGCCTGGCGCATAAGCGGGGTCGAGGCCATCGATATCCAGGCTCACGTAAGCTGGGTGATAGCCGACTTTAGCGCGAATGCGCTCCAGCACGGCAGCGGGGCCGTTATCATTTACCCAGTCCGCATCCAGCACTTCGTAAGGGTGGTTGTGACGGTCGTAGCTGGTACGAATACCAATTTGCAGCGAGTGCTCCGGCACTACCAGGCCCTCTTTAAGAGCGTGGTGAAAAATGGTGCCGTGGTCAAAGCGTGTGCCCTGCTCGTAGGTATCGGTGTGGGCATCGAAATGGATCAGCGCCAACGGGCCGTGCTCACGGGCATGGGCGCGCAGCAGCGGCAGCGTAATATAGTGATCACCGCCCAGGGTGAGCATCTTCTTACCCGCTTTTAACCAGCGGTTAGCGTGAGTTTCCAGGTTATCGACCAGGCTTTCCGGTTCACCATAGGCGTAATCAACGTTGCCCGCATCGCACACCTTCAGGCGTTCCTCTAAAGCGAAGTCCCAGGGCCAGCGCTTACCTTCCCAGATCAAATTAGCAGTGCTTTGGCGAATGGCGTTTGGCCCCATACGGGTGCCCGCCCGGCCAGAGCAAGCAAGGTCGAAGGGAACACCACTTACCACCACGTCAGCGTCGGTTGCCTTGGGATCCGTTGCTTTTTCTACACCCATAAAGGTAGAAATCACATCGCCATAGAGGCTGGGCATCGTTTGTGCAGACCGAGCTTGTATAGACATAGCTTGTGGGTGGTTCACCTAGGCAGGCTCCTAAAAAAATGGGGTAACTAAGGCAGGTAGAAGAGCGCGACAATAAGGAATTATTAACGATGAATGAAATGAATGTTTAGAATGAAATCATTCTTGCAATGAATAGTGAGGCGCCATGCGTTCGCTCCGCCATTTCGACCTAAACCTGCTGTTGGTATTTGAAGCGTTAATGCGCGAGCGCCACGTTACCCGGGCGGCAGACAAGCTGAACTTGAGCCAGCCTGCCCTTAGCCATGCGCTTAAGCGGCTGCGTGAAGCCCTGGGTGACCCGCTATTGATTCGCACCGACAACGGCATGCAGCCAACGCCCCGAGCGCTGGCGCTGCTCCCGGTGGTGCAGCAGGCGCTTGCACTGCTGCGGGAGGGCCTTGCACCGCCAGCGATTTTCGCACCTGCCAACAGCACGCGCCGTTTTACGCTGGCCACCACGGATTACTTTGAAGAGGTGATGTACCCGACTTTTCTCAGCCAGTTACTGGCCTATGCACCGGGCATCAGCTTCTCCATTGAGCTAATTACCCCTGATGTACTCAGTGAGGGGTTGGAGCAGCGCCAGGTGGATATGGTGGTCGGGCTGGATAGCCAAAGCACGCTGCCCAGTGGCGTCATACAAACACCTTGGATGGATGAGGAGCTGGTCTGCTTGGCGGCCATCAAGAACCCAGGCGTGGGAGATGGGGTGGACCTGGAGCAGTTTGCCCGCCAGCTCCATGTGGAGTTGGCCGATATTAGCGGCCTGCGCCCCAGCAATATTGATAGCTGCTTGGTACAGCACGGTTTAACCCGCCGAGTGATCTCCAAAAACCTTAACTATATTGCCGCGGCAAGAGTGGTGGCGCTGACGGAGGCGATCATGACCCTGCCACGACAGATGGCAGAGCGTTTTGTCACCATGCTGCCGGTTCGATTGGTGGAGCCACCTAAAGAGCTTCCGGTATTAAAAATGACCCTGATGCAGCATGGGCTCTATGCCAATGAGCCAGCCAGCGTCTGGCTTTACAATGAGCTTGTCGCCTTTGCCGCAAAAAACTAGGGTTTATACGAACAGTCGCTAACCCAGTAGCGCCCTGTACTATCCAGCCAGTGCGTTTGCCAGCGGCCCTGGTCGCCCACTGCGCTTACCTGTTCGTTGAGTGCAAACTGATCCAATGGCAGTCGGTGCAGCGGCTGCGTGGTACCCGCCAATAGGCTTTGCCACTGGGTTATCAGCGCGGCGAGGGGCGTGTCGGGGGGCACGGGCATTGACGGCAGATGTTCATCGAAGGTTTGCCATAAGCGATCGGTGATGCTCGTCAGCGTGGCCGCAACGCCCTCTGCGTTGTCAGCGGTTTGCACCACATAGCCAAGGGAGCAGGGCGCTCCGTCACCCCGACGCACCGCGGCCACATAGCCCAGTTGATGTTCATACCTGGCTTGCTGAAAAAAAGCGGCGCTGTGGCGCTGTTCGGCAAGGGCTAATAACCAGCGCTGAGCGGGTGTGCCCGGCAGGCGCAGCGTGCGCATGATCGCGGTGCTGGCGTTGGCGGCCTCTCTGATAGTGCCGAGGGAAGGGCATTCGTCTCCAGAAGCGGCTATCGGCTGGCTGACCAATAACCTCAATGCTTGACCAACGGCCTCAGCCCCGTTCGAGTGGGAAACCCATAGCGCAGGGGTGTCGGGAAATGGCATCAAGCGCTGTAATAGCTGCTGGGCCAGCAGCCCATTAGCGGGAGTCTTGGCTGTTAAGCTGGCCGATTCTAATAGCGTGCCCATGGCTGCCACCGCATCATCGCCCAAGGTCATCACCCAACTGCCTTGGGCCAGCTGCCTCTGCTGGACGACAATGCCCTGGCGGGCAAGCTGTTTTTCGGCCAGCGGGGCAAGGGTCATCATTGCCTTGGGAATAAAACAGGCGGCCCAGGCGGTATCGGCAAGCGATATAAAATCATCGCTGACGCCGTAGTGGCCGCACCAACGCTGGATGCTTGTGGCGCTGATCTGGCGTGCCTCCGTCATACAGCCCTTGCTCTGTGTCGATACGTCGGGCACTAGAAAGCGGACGCTGCTGGAGGAGAATGGGGATGTCGACGATGTTCCGGAGAACCTTCGCGCCAGCGCCTGATGACGAGCGTGGGTAAACCAGGCTGGCGCCAGCTGTTCGGTGTTAGTTGGCGGCTGCCAGAGTGACTCATCCTGGCTCGGCTGGGCGGCCAGCAGGCTGTTCAGACGCTTGCTCAGCGCCACGGCCAGCGCTTCCCACTGAGTGGCGTCAAGGTGCCCGCTGAGCTGGAGATGAAAAGTATCCGTGGCACCACTGGGAGCAGCGGTGGCGCAGTAGTCGTTTAGCGAAGGGGGAAGCTGCTCAATCAACAGACCCTGGTTAACGGCACCGGCTAATTGAGTCAGGGCTAAAAACTGGCTGTCCGAGAGGCTTGGCGGCAGCGGCCAGAGCAGCGTCATACCACTCGCTACGCCAGAGGTGACTGCTGGCGCGTCGACGCTGTGTAAGCGACCCCAACGAGGCGCAATCGTCCGTGTTCCATCACCGTCAATAGGCGGTTTAAACAGCGCCGCCATGCGCTGAATAAGATCAATCATGGGGCCGATGCCCCAGGGGCTAATGAGCGCAATGCTGACGCGACCAGCGTGGTAATGGCGCTGGTGAAAGGCCGCTAGTGCGTCATGCAGCCTGGCCAAATCTTGCCCCAGGGTTTGAGCGTTACCGTGTCGGCAGCCCGCGCCGATATGCTGCGGGTCGGCCAGCGCGGCGAAGGCCGCCAGCTCGCGCATAGTGGAACTTGAGTGGCGTGCCTGCCATTCCGCGTCAATGGCAGCGACTTCGTTGTGTATCACCTGCCGCGGCATATTCGGCGTGGCAAGCTGGGCCGCCGCCGTTAACCCCGCCTGTTCCAGCACCTCAAGGGGAACCGTAAAGTGAATATCGGTAACGTGATCATCGGTTCGCGCGTTCAAACTGCCCTGGTGCTGGGCAAACCAGGTGAGCAGACTGCTGTTGGGGGAGGCTGCCAGCGGCGCAGTGGTCACTACGTGTTCCAGCAGGTGAGCTAACCCCGGCAAATTGGGGGGCTCATCTAAATAGCCCGCTGCAATGGCGATGCTAACGTGGGCACGGGTTAAATGGGGAGCGTGGGCCACACTGCCGTGCATGCCGTTGGCAAGCGTACAGTGAGTTTGGGGAAAGCCCTGTTTAATCATCGCCTTGGACACCTAAGCACCACAAAAGCGCTGTTGATAAAACGCCAGCTCGCGGTCCAGCATGGTTTGGCGGGCGTGAGGGTGGCGTATGCCGTGGCTTTCATTATCAAACAGTAGCGTTTGCGCCTCGCCCCCATGGTGCTCAATATGCCGCGCCATGGCGTGGGTCTGCTCTGGCACCACGACGGCATCTTTGCCTCCCTGGATAAACAGTGCCTGTAGAGGGCGAGTGCAGCGAGTGACCTTATAGGCAGGGCTGCGCTGGGCGAGCTGCGTCTCATCGCCAATCAGCCAGCCCAGGTAGCCGGATTCAAAGCGGTGGGTTTTTGACGCTAAGGTTAGCGCGTCGGTGACGCCGTAGAGACTGGTGGCGGCGGCAAACAGCCGAGAGGCCGCCAGGGCATTGAGTGCGGTAAACCCTCCGGCGCTTTGGCCGCGAATAAAGCAGCGCTGTTGGTCAATGTGGTAGCGCTGGCTGGCAGCATGCACCAGGGCAACCACGTCCTCGGTATCGCTGATGCCCCACTGGCCAGCCAAACACTCCCGGTAACGGCGACCGAAGTTGCCGCTACCACGAGGATTGATATCAAGCACATGAAAGCCCTGCTGCTGCCAGTAGGCTACCAGCGGGTCGTAAATGGGGTAGGTGGCGGCGGTTGGCCCACCGTGGACGCGCACAATGAGTGGTGCGTCGTCATCGCTACGCGTTGGGTAGAAAAAGCCGTGAACGGTCTCACCCGCGTGGCCCACCGGCGCTTCCAACCACTGGGCGGTGGCCGTCGTCAGTGCCAACGGCGGCTGCCCCGCGAGGCAGCGGCGTGAGCGGTTCTCGCCAAGGCGTATTAGCTGGGCACCGGTGGTGGCGCTTTGTACGATGGCGTAGTCGCCATGCTCTGCCACGGCGATGCTCGCCACGCGGCCGGGTTCGTCCAGGAGGGCTTCCTCCTGCCCGCCGGTGCAGCGGTAAAGCTGCGCCGCGCCCTGGTGCAGCTGGCAATAGAGCTGCCTCTCTTCTCGCCAAGCGTGCTGGCGTTCGCCCAGTTGCCACGGCGTGGTGATATGGTCAACCGGTGTGCTGCTAAGGCAGCGTGGGGTCGTCAAGCTCACCTGCCAGGGTTGCCACCAGCCTGGGTGGTCGCTCATGCAGATAAGCGCGTTATGGGGGTCAAACTGGGGCTGACTAACCGCCGCGCCAAAATCCCACTGCTGGCTATTTTCAAGCTGACCGAGTGACGTCAACGTGGCGACGTTGAGCTGGCTGCGTTGCCAGGGCATATGCGGCAGCGACCAACTGACCCAGGCCAGACGGCTACCGTCATCGCTTATCACGGGGGCGCCGTAAAAATCGGCACCTTCTTTGATGACCTGACGCCCCTGTGGCGAGATCGCCACCAGGCGCTGACCGTGCGTATCCTCTTCGACGGCGATGACTCGCCCACGCTTAGGGTCGGCACATAGCCCGCCGTAGGCGGCCTGCGAGTGCTGCTGCCAGCACTGATCAGTGCCGCCTTGCGGTCGGTACATGAGTGACTGGTCGTGCTGGCGTACCCAGGCAACGCCGCCCAGAAGCGGTATATAGCTGCCGCCGCCGTACTGGTTCACCCGGCTGCCAACTGCTTCTTCTACAAGGCAGTGAGGCGATGCGCTGCCATTGGCAAGCCACTGCCACAGCTGCATCACCCCTGCGTTGGGGCAGCGGGCCAGCCAGTAAACGGCTTGAGCGTCACACTGCAGCTCGGCGAGGGTGTCGGTGGGCGCCGCCGCCTCGGCAAGGGTTAGCTTCATTGCCGGTGGATCAACTCTGCTGTGGCCGCCTGTAAACGCTTTGACTGGCGGGCGTTGCGGGGGATGAGAGCATCCTGGTCGTGGGGATTTTGGGCATTTTCGGCCAGCAGGTTCTGGATCAGCCCATGATCCGGCGAATATTGGCACACCGGGTCAGTGGCGTTCATGTCACCCGTCAGCAAATAGGCCTGACAACGGCAGCCACCATAATCCTTATCGCGGTTGTCACACTGCTGGCAGAGCGTTGGCATCCACTGGGTGCCGCGAAAGCGGTTGAAGGCATCGCTTTGGTACCAAATGTCTTTTAGCGGTGTTTCCTGGGCATTGGGAAATGCCATGGGTAGGTCCCGAGCGCTATGGCAAGGCAGCACGGCGCCGTCCGGCGCAACGGTCATAAATATGCTGCCCCAGCCGCCCATGCAGGCTTTGGGTGTCTGTTCAAAATAATCCGGCACTACAAACAGTAGCGACATGTCACGCCCCCGTGCCGCCAGGGCTTCCCGCCAGCGATTGGTTTCCGCCTCGGCGTATAGCAGTTGCTCCCGGGTGGGCATCAGCGCCTGGCGGTTCAAAAATGCCCAGCCGTAATACTGGCAGTTGGCCAATTCCACCGCATCGGCACCTAGCTCGTCGCAGAGCGCAATCAGGTCGCCAATTTGGTCAATATTGTGCCGGTGCAGCACGACATTTAGCACCATGGGGTAGCCTGCCGCCTTGACCGCTTTGGCCATGGCCAGCTTATTGGCGTGAGCTTTGGCGGAGCCTGCCAGCACTTGGGCGAGTTCAGGATCGGCGGCTTGAAGGCTGATTTGAATATGATCAAGGCCTGCCTCTGCCAGGGCGTCCACGCGCTGGGCAGTGAGCCCAACGCCAGAGGTGATCAGGTTGGTATAAAATCCCAGCTGTCGTGCTTCACTCACCAGCGCTTCTAAATCCTTGCGAATTAGCGGCTCGCCGCCGGAAAAGCCAAGCTGCACGGCCCCCATGGCGCGTGCTTGGCGCAGCACATCGAACCATGCCTCGGTATCCAGCTCGTTTTGGTGACGGGTAAACGCCAGCGGGTTCGAGCAGTAGGCGCACTGCAGCGGGCAGCGGTAGGTAAGCTCTGCCAACAACCATAAGGGCGGGGAGGTGGCGTGAACGTTTTGGCTAACGGCGGGGTGACTAACCATGCTGGGCTTCCTTAACGGCCAGCCAGCCGTTGGTACGGGCTTCATCAAGAAACTGCACAACATCGTCAGCTAAGGTGTCCGCATCAGGGTAGCGCTGCTGTAGCGTGGCGATAATGTCTCCAACGCTTTGTTGCCCATCTACCTGCTGAAGAATCTCTCCTGCGGTCGCACTAAGTTTTACCATGCCTTCTGGGTATAAAATCACGTGGCACTCTTGAGCGGCTTCCCATTGAAGCCGCCAGCCGCGTCGCAATTGGTAAACGTCCTGGTGTGAAGAGGTAACTTGCTGCGACATAGTGAATCTCCCCTTAATAAGTAGAGCGCTCTAACCCTCGATGGTAGACCGCCTCCTGGGTGACCGTGTGGTAGGGCGGGCGGCCAAGCTGATAGGCCAGGGTCATGGCGTCCAGCATGCTCCACAGCACATCGAGCTTAAACTGCAGGATCTCCAGTGCGCGCTGCTGAAGTGCCGCGGTGGTGCAGACGCTCAGGGCAATTTCCAGGCCGTGGTCCACATCCCGGCGAGCCTCGCTTAGCCGCTTGCGAAAGTAACGGTAACCCTGCTCATCAATCCACGGGTAGTGCTTGGGCCAGGTGTCCAGGCGGTTTTGGTGGGCCTGGGGGGCAAACAGTTCCGTCAGCGAAGAGATCGCCGCCTCCTGCCAGGGCGCGCTGGCCACAAAGTGGCGGTAGGCATCCACCGCAAAGCGCACGCCCGGCAGCACGTGCTCTTGAGAAAGCAGCGCTTCACGGGAAAGACCCACCGCTTCACCCAGGGCTAACCAGGCCTCTATGCCGCCTTCCTCCCCCTCATGGCCATCGTGATCCAGCAGTCTTTGCACCCAGCGCCTGCGGGTGGCCGCATCGGGGCAGTTGGCGAGTAGCGCGGCGTCTTTTTGGGGAATCATTAGCTGGTAATAAAAACGGTTGGCCACCCAGCCCTGCAGCTGTTCTTGGGTGAGTTCACCCTTGGCCATCGCCTGCTGGAAGGGGTGGTGGAGATGGTAATACTGCCCTTTGCTCAGCAGGGCTTCACGGAACGCCTCCTGGCTTAGCGGGGAGGCAGGCGTGCCGGGCGTTATCGAAGATGGCGTCATGATCGACCTCCTGACTCTCCTTATCATGAGCGGTACGTCTAAAGCGTAAACTTCATACCGTCATAAGCGGTTTCAATACCAGCGGCCTTTAGCGTTTTGGCCTGTTCGCTGGAGCGATCTAAAATCGGGTTGGTGTTATTGATGTGGATCAGGATACGCCGTGTCGTGCTGGGTAGTTCATCAAGCAGTTCGAGCATTCCACCGCTGCCATTAAGCGCCAGGTGGCCCATCTGTTGACCGGTAGAGGTGCCAACGCCCAGCGCTTGCATCTCATCGTCTTCCCACAGGGTGCCGTCCACCATCACTACATCGGCCGAGTTTAAAAAGCGCATGGCCAGCGGGGTAGGGTTACCAAGCCCAGGGGCGTAGCAGAGCGACTTTCCGCTGCGACGATCGACGATATACAACCCTAAATTATCGCCACAGGAGGGCGAGCCGCGCCGTGGTGAGTAGGGCGGCGCGTTGCTGTGCAGGGCAAAAGCGGTGAGCGCGATATCCGGCAGAAAGGGGATCGTAAACTCAGCGACGTCGTTATTCCCTTCCAAGCCTATTGGCTGCCAGCGTAGCCCACCCCAGTGATCCAGCATGGGGAAAAGTGGAAAGCCGGTGGAGAGGTCTCGATGTACATTGGGGGTACACCACACATCCAGAGGGCAGCCTTCTCTTAACGAGAGTAGCCCAGTGACGTGATCGATCTGCGCATCTACTAACAGTACGCCACTTACGCCGCTGCCCCGTAGCTTGCTTGGCCATAGTTCCGAATTGGCGTTTAGCTGGGCGCGAATATCGGGCGAAGCGTTACATAGCAACCACTGCTTGCCATCAACGCTTAACGCAATGGATGACTGTGTACATGGCGGATGATCTTGACTGCCTTGGCGAGCGTGGTAGCAATTCGGACAGTTGCAGTTCCATTGTGGAAACCCACCGCCTGCGGCCGCACCGAGTACTAACACATGCATCGGCTGTCCTTAAAAGTATTTATCGGCATTGAAACCTCTACCCAAGGCTGGGTAGAGGTGGTCTGGGTAGGGCATTGCTTAGCGAGTTGAAATGTACAGCGTGACTTCAAAGCCTAGGCGGACATCTTGATACGTCGGTTTTTTCCACATGGGGTAACTCTCCTGTGATGTTAGGCCTGTGATGTTAGACATGATGTAACGTCCTTAATCACTGTAGTTAAACAACCCAGTTGAATCAAAGGTTGAATAGTATCAGGCAGGCATGCCGTTAGATCCTAGACTGCTAAGTGGCGATGTGTATTGCACATTTATGGGTAGCGCTAAGGATCTTCATTGGCGCTGGCGGCGGTCTGAATAAGGGGAACAGGTGTGAAAATAGGCGCTCCGAAGGAGAGTGCTCGGGGGGAAGCGCGTGTCGCGTTAACCCCAGAGAGCGCAAAGCAGATTCAAAAGCTGGGCCACGAGTGCCTGGTTGAAACAGGCGCTGGCCTTGCCGCGGGCTTTAATGACGACACTTATCGCGCTGCGGGCGTTACCGTTGTCGAGAGTGCTGACGCGCTATGGCGTGACGCTGAGGTGGTGATTAAAGTCCGCGAGCCTTCTGATAAAGAGGCTGAGCAGCTGCGGGAAGGTCAAACGCTGATCGCCTTCTTCTGGCCGGCCCAAAACGAAGCGCTGCTGGAGACGTGCAAGGCCAAGGGCGCCAGCGTGATCGCCATGGATATGGTGCCCCGCATCTCCCGCGCCCAGAAGATGGACGCGCTCTCTTCCATGGCCAATATCGCTGGCTACCGGGCGGTGATCGAAGCAGGCAACAACTTTGGCCGTTTCTTTACCGGCCAGGTCACCGCGGCGGGTAAAGTGCCCCCCGCCAAGGTGCTGGTGATTGGCGCTGGCGTGGCGGGCCTGGCGGCGATCGGTACTGCCACCAGCCTAGGCGCTGTGGTGCGTGCCTTTGATGTGCGCCCCGAGGTCTCCGAGCAGATTGAGTCCATGGGGGCGGAGTTCCTGTTTCTCGACTTTGACGAGAGCCAGGATGGTGCTGAAAGTGGTGGTTATGCCTCGCCCTCCAGCCCTGAGTTTCGTGAGAAGCAGCTTGCCTGCTTCCGCGATCAGGCGCCGGATGTGGATATCGTCATCACCACCGCGCTGATCCCCGGCCGTCCCGCGCCCAAGCTGTGGCTGGACGATATGGTCGCGGCCATGAAACCCGGCTCGGTGATTATCGATTTGGCCGCTGAGAAGGGCGGCAACTGCGATCTCACCAAGCCCGATGAGCGGGTGGTCTCGGATAACGGCGTGGTCGTGATCGGCTACACCGATTTCCCCTCGCGCATGGCCACCCAGGCATCGCTGCTCTACGCCACCAATATCCGCCATATGCTGACCGATCTAACGCCTGAGAAAGCGGGCGTGATCAATCACAATATGGATGACGATGTGATCCGCGGTGCCACGGTGACCCACCAGGGTGAGATCACCTTCCCACCGCCTCCGCCCAAAGTAAAAGCGATAGCCGCCGCTAAGCCGAAGAAGAGAGAGAAAGCACCCACACCAGAGGAGAAAAAAGCCGCTGAGCTAGCGATCTTTAAAGCGCAAACCAAGCGCCAAGTGGGGCTGTTGGCCGTCGGTGGCGCGCTGATGCTGCTGTTGGGCCAGGTGGCCCCGGTGTCGTTTATGCAGCACTTTATTGTCTTTGTACTGGCCTGTTTTATCGGCTTCCAGGTGATTTGGAACGTCAGCCACTCGCT
>NZ_REBQ01000187.1 GCF_007692655.1 Halomonas sp. | reverse complement strand
GTTAGCGACGACATAAGGCCATCCAAGATGGCCTTTTTATATTGCGCGTTGCTGGCTCTTTTCTTTCTTTCAATCTTTCTTTCACTTTTTCTTTCTTGCCTCCTTTTTCCTCACCCTATTTTTGCTAATCCTCTGCTTGAGCTTTCATTGTTTTCCCCATTGAGGCCCGTTAAAAAATGTCCGCCTCTATATTTTGCGCAAAAACAGCTTGGCGCATAGGGTAAGCGTAGAAATAAAGAACATGTTACAAAGCTAAAGACAGCAGATGGTTTTATGCATACATTGAACTTAATCAAAGTGGCTCATGTTTGAAGGCGCATTCATGCAGTGTAAGGAGTAAGTTAGTGGTCAACAGTGAACAAGAACGGCTGCGGGCACTTCACGGCCTTGCGATTCTGGATACACCGCCAGAAGAGCGTTTTGACCGCATTACACGCCTAGCTAAACACCTGTTTAGGGTGGAAATGGCCTTGGTGTCACTGGTTGATAAAGATCGGCAGTGGTTTAAATCCCGCCAAGGGCTTTCCATTACTCAGACCTGCCGGACGCAGTCATTTTGCGCCTATGCCATCCAAGGAGCAGGCATGTTGGAAGTTGAGGATGCCAGCCAAGATGCTCGCTTTAAAGATAACGTATCGGTAACAGCGCCTGGAGGCGTCCGCTTTTATGCTGGGGTGCCTCTATCAACGTCAGATGGTTATTATGTCGGCACCTTGTGTATCGTTGACTCCCAACCAAGACAGTTAAGTGATCATGAACGAAGGTCGTTACTGGATCTTGCCGCTTGCGCTGAAGAGGAGATAAAGCGGGCAGCGCTGGAGCGTGAAATAGTCTCAGCAAGCAAAGTGCGGCAGCGCTTGACCCACCAGGAGAGCCA
This sequence comes from Halomonas sp., assembly GCF_007692655.1. Classification (GTDB taxonomy): domain Bacteria; phylum Pseudomonadota; class Gammaproteobacteria; order Pseudomonadales; family Halomonadaceae; genus Vreelandella. The sequence continues at coordinate 10,061 of NZ_REBQ01000187.1, read as the reverse complement.
GCAGCGGGAGCTGGTGGCAGCGTTGGCTTCACTTAATGAAATCAGTGCGTCCAGTCAGTTGGCCCTAAGCCAACAGCTCACTGCAGCGTTGGAGTTGGGTTGCCGTTACTTGGATGCCTCGATTGGTATTGTCAGCCGTATCGACAACGATATTTATGAGGTGGTAGCGGCCGTCTCGCCAGACGATAAGCCTATTGAAAAAGGCAACTGCTTACCTCTCGCCAATACTTATTGCGAAATGACGTTAAAATCCAAGGGGTTGCTAGCTATCCATCATGCTGGCAAGGGGCGCGCTCGCTACCATCCCTGTTACGTTACTTTTGAAATAGAAAGCTATATCGGTAGCGTTATTCAGGTAAGTGGCGAACCCTTTGGTACGATTAGTTTTTCATCTCACGCTTGCCGCGATGAAGCCTTTCCTGAAACGGATAAGACCTTTGTGAGGTTGCTTACCCGTTGGGTTGGCGATGCACTTGAGCGCGAGCGCGTTGAAAAACTCAAAAGTGAGTTTGTCGCCACCGTCAGCCATGAATTAAGAACGCCTTTAACATCAATTGCTGGGGCACTAAAACTCGTTGTGGCAGGCGCTGTCGGCCCCATTGAGGGACAAGTCCATCAGATGCTTACCATTGCGCTAAGAAATAGTGACCGCTTGAGTATGTTAATTAACGACCTACTCGATATTGAAAAGCTACGGGTTGGGTTGCTGAAGGTTGCCAGTAGTTCTCAGTCATTAAGTTCGTTGCTGAAAGCATCTATACAAGAAAATCACTCTTATGCTTTGCAATGTAACGTTGATTTAAATTTGAAGCTGTCGAATAAAGATTGGCAGGTTTGTGTAGATCCCATTCGTTTTCAGCAAATTATGGCAAATTTGCTGTCCAATGCAGCAAAATTTTCGCATGCAGGTGATAGCGTGATTGTTGAATGTGAAAAGCACGATAATGACATAAGAGTTAATGTCAAAGATTCCGGCTGTGGTGTTCCTGATAGATTTAAAGCTGTCATTTTTCAACAATTTTCACAGGCAAATGCCAGCGATAATCGGGTTAAAGGAGGCACTGGGCTGGGGCTAACAATCAGTAAGGCATTGACTGAACAAATGGGTGGGAGTATCGGTTTTTCCTCAAAGGAGGGAGTGGGTAGTATTTTTTATATACAGTTTCCTTGGCTAAAGGAGCAGGATGTTGAGAATCCTTAATGGAAGCAGCGACCCAGGATTGATGTCATCCACACCTAAAAAATGGTTACTTTTTGTATTGGTGGTATTGGCAGTTGCAGGTAATATGCTGCAATTCTCAGTGTTGTTTAATGTCTATTTCGTTTTTGGTTCGGTAGCGGTAATGCTTGCCATCGCTTGGCTCGGAATACCCGCTGCTATCCTAGTGGGAACTTTCTCTGGAGTTTATTCATATTTTATTTGGGAAAACCCTGTCACCATTTTCGTGTTTATTCTTGAAGCTGTTGTGGTGGGCTGGCTTTATCACTATAAAATTAAAAACCTGATTATTGCTTGCCTTATCTTTTGGGCAGTAGTAGCTGCCCCTATCGATCTATTTTTATTCCCGGTGCTATTAGGCTGGAGTCAGGAGTTAACGGCACTAGTTTATCTAAAGCAAGCGATTAATGGTATATTGAATGCTGTCATTGCAAGCGCGATTATTATTATGTTTGGCTTGTCGAATCTATCATGGCTGCCAAAAGCAAACTCTCTCCTCAGACTACGGCATCTTCTTTTTTGCGCACTGCTATCCGTCACTCTTGCCACGGGTATTCCGCTCATTTTGTATGAAAGTTATGCGATGCGCCAAGGGCAAGATCGTTTTACTGAGCAAACGTTAGCAACGATAGGTTATGAACTAATAGAACGCTTGGCCGAGCCTGAATCTCAAGGGCGTTATGAGTACCGTTTGGCTAGAGTACAGGCGGCCTATGAAGTGAGCGTTGGTTTGCTGGACGCACAGGGTAATATCGTAGATCAAGCAGGTGAGCTGCACTCCTTAATGCCGCAGGCTGGAGAGGAGCTGCTAACTATTAATGACCGTATAACGATGTGGTTACCAGGTGGTGAAAGCCCTGCTGCTCGCTTTGGGCAGGGGGTTTATAGTTTACAGTTACCCGCACCAGCACTCCCTGGCATTGAGAGAGTGGTACTTGAAACGCCAGCGCTGCCAATGGTACGTGCGATGGAAGATTATCGTAGCGTACTGTTTATGATGTTAGCGGCAGTTTTAGGGCTGGGTATTCTAGTTGCTGAAATGCTTAGCCGTATGATTACGGGACCGTTAAAGCGCTTAGGTCGTAGTGGGAAAAAACTAAGCGACTCCATCGCAAAAGGTGAAACACCCACATTGCCAGCTAGTCGGGTTGTCGAGTTTAACGAACTTTCTAACTTGCTAGGCGAAATGAGTGGCGAACTTAGTGGTACGTTTAAAATGCTTAAACATACACAAGGAAATCTTGAAAATGAGGTTGAGCAGCGTACTAAAGCACTAGCCAGTAGTAATAATTTATTAACCTCAGTGCTCGATGCAGCGTCGGATTTTGCCATTATTGCAACACATGTTAACGGCACTATAAAGCTCTTTAATAAGGGCGCAGAAAATATGTTGGGGTATGACGCTAACGATGTATTAGGAAAGCATACACCTTTACTCTTTCATGATATGGAGGAATTGTCGTCGCGTTTTACTGAAAGCAATGGTTACGGAGCTTCTCTAACAACGCATTTTGAAACTCTGGTTTATCAAGCGATGTCAGATAAACGTGAAGCAAGCGAGTGGTCATACATTACTCAATCCGGCAACCGTATACCCATCAAGCTGGTGGTGACGGGTATTCAAAACCAGTTAAGAGACATTAGCGGATATTTATTAATCGCAGAAGATGTCTCAGAGTCAAAGCGCGTTGAACAAATGAAGAATGAGTTTGTGGCGACCGTCAGTCATGAGCTTCGTACTCCGTTGACCTCTATCTCAGGCGCTTTAGGAATGGTGGTATCTGGTGTGTTGGGGAAATTACCCGACACTGTTATGCAAATGATTAATATTGCAAATAAGAATAGCCAGCGTCTGACGCTTCTGATTAACGATTTATTGGATATCGAAAAAATAGCGGCTGGAAAATTAGCGTTTGATATGCAATGGCAATCATTAAACAGATTGCTTGAAAGCGCAATTGAAGAGAATCTTCATTATCGTAGCGAGCGAAATATTTCTTTAAAGCTGGATAACCCATACCCCGAGTTAATGGTCAATGTTGACGGTCAGCGTTTACAGCAGGTAATGGCTAACCTGTTATCAAACGCCGTTAAATTTTCCCCTGAAGGTGCGACTGTAGACATCACTGTCGACGTTCAACACTCTAGCGTTATTGTCAATATTCAAGATCAGGGGCAAGGAATACCCGAGGCTTTCAAAAAACAGATTTTTAAAAAATTTGCTCAGATGGACGGCTCTGACTCACGAGCAAAAGGTGGCACTGGCTTAGGTTTGGCGATTACGCGTGAACTAATTGAACATATGGGCGGTGAAATAGGATTTGAGTCTCAAGAAGGCCAGGGGAGTCGTTTTTGGTTTTCACTACCCGAGCATACTCCTGACTCGGAAGAGACCCTCCATAAAGGTCAGCCGAAGCCGCGTATTTTAGTGGTTGAAAGTGATATATCTGTTGTCGAAGTGTTGAAACAGACGCTCATTCAAGCAGATTTTTTGGTGGATATCGCCTTGGATGGAAAAACTGCACTGCAGCATGTGACTAGCCAGCGCTATGACGCCATCACTATTGATATTGCTTTGCCTGACATAAGTGGGTTCGAGGTTATCCATGCGCTTCGTGAGCAGCCAGCGACGCTACATACCCCTATTTTAGTAGTTACGGGCAGTATACAGCAGGGTAAAGTGGCGCTGGAGGGCGATCTCAATGATGTGGCTTGGTTAGCCAAGCCTATACAAGCGCCTCATTTAATAGCGTTGCTTAAAGAGCAGGTAAACGAACAGCAAAAACGCTTATCGTTGCTGCATATTGAAGATGACACTGATCTGCATGCCGTCATTCGTGTAATGCTGAATGAACACGCGCTCTGTGAGCAGGCGGTGAGCGTGTCGATGGCTCGAAGCGCTCTGGAGACACGCAATTTCGATGTGGTTATTCTGGATATTGGTTTGCCCGATGGGGAAGGTTGGGAGCTGCTTGAAGAGATTCGCCATTTGCAACCAAGTGCTCGGGTGATTATTTTATCGGGTCAATCCATCAGTGAATCCGACCAGCATCGCGTCGAGACGGTGTTTATAAAATCTCGTATTAGCCCAGAACAATTGCTGGAAGCGATACAGCAGCGCACTCAGCAGATGCATAAGGTGGAAAACGGATGAGCAGCTTAAAGCGTATTTTGTACGTGGAGGATGACCCAGATATCCAAACTGTTGCTAAGCTGGCTTTGGAAGTGGTGGGTGGTTTTACGGTCAAGATCTGCTCATCGGGGGAGCAGGCACTTGATGAAGCAGAGGAGTTTCTACCTGATTTGATTTTACTTGATGTCATGATGCCCGGCATGGACGGCCCAAGTACGCTAAAGGCGCTTCGGCAACTGTCCTCACTACAACACGTCCCTGTTGCTTTCATGACGGCGAAAGTCCAACCGCATGAAATTGATCAGCTAACGGCGTTAGGTGCCGAAAGCGTGATTGCAAAGCCATTTGACCCAATGGTGTTATCGAGCCAAGTACTCAGTATTTGGGAGCAATCGCGTGGCTAATCCAGAACAGACACTACTTGAGAGCAAGCTAGCAGCGTTGAAGCAAAGTTACTTGGCAACGCTTGAATCGGAGTTATTAGCTCTTTACAACGATCTCTCAGAAGCCATTGCTCACAACCAGGAGGAGCCTGCTGCATTAGCGCATACGTTGGAGGATATTCATCGTCGGCTGCACAAAATTGCTGGCTCTGCGGGGACTTTTGGTTTTCAAGCAGTAGGGCAGCAAGTAAGAACGCTTGAAGTAACGCTTCAAAGCTGGCTTGAAGCCAGTCACGTACTACCTCCTTTTACTAAGTTGAGCGCTTTTGTTCAGCAGCTATGGGAGTTACAGCGTGAGGTGTCTCCCGGGGCGCTGCCACAAGCCCATACGCTAGCGGAAGAAAGCGCTATTACTTCAGTCACCATTATTTGGCTGGTTGAAGAAGACGTGGAGCTGGGTAACCGAATCTTAGAGCAGCTAAATAACTTTAGCTACACCGTGCGCCTTTTCACAACGGTGAAAGATGCTAATCATGCGGCCAGTAAAGAGATACCCGATGTTGTCATTATTGATGCAGGGATGGAGTTTGCCAATCTGTCAGTGGCTTGCCCGCTGCTATTTATCAGTGATCAGGATACTTTCGAGGCGCGCGTAAGAGCTGCTCAGCTAAATGCCCATGGCTATTTTTTAAAACCACTTAACATACCTCAGCTGGTCAATCGGTTGGAGCAGTTGCTGCACGACAGAGAAGCGCCTCCCGCGCGTATTTTAATCGTCGATGATGACTATCAGCTGGCGATGTATTACCAGCTGGTGCTTGAAGCGGCGGGCATGGAAGTACGCATTCTTGAGCAGCCTGAGCACATTATTGAGCAAATGAGTGTGTTTCGGCCTGAACTACTGCTGATGGACGTTCATATGCCAGCCTACAATGGCCCCGATTTAGCAGCGGTGGTGCGGCAGTATGAAGAGTGGGGCAGCCTGCCTATCGTATTTCTTTCTGCAGAAACGGATTTAAATAAACAGATTGATGCCCTTAGCCATGGTGCTGATGACTTCCTCACTAAACCGATTTCAGCGGCTCAATTAGTGGCTTCAGTGCGGGCAAGGGTAGCTCGGGCGCGAACGTTGTCGGCATTGCTGAACAAGGACAGCTTAACGGGCCTGCTAAAGCATGCCAGCATCAAAAGTGCCACGATCAATGAGGTGGCCCGCGCTTATCGTCAAAACTACCCTGTTATTGTCGCCATGATGGACATCGATAACTTTAAAACGGTCAATGACACTCATGGCCATGCGGTGGGTGATGTCGTAATTGCGTCTGTTGCTACTCTGTTACGCCAACGTTTGCGTCAAACGGATCTGATTGGGCGTTATGGTGGCGAGGAGTTCCTCATGGTGCTTCCTCACTGCGGAGCACAAGATGGTTGGAAGCGGTTGGAAAATATTCGAGAGTATTTTTCGCGTCTGCGCTTCAGGCAGGGAGATATCGAATTTTCTTGTACGCTGTCAGCCGGCATGATTTGTAGTACTGATGTGTCTGAGGAAAAGCGAGAAAATCTTCTGGTGGCGGCAGATGAGGCGCTTTATCGCGCAAAGCGCGGTGGTCGTAATAAAGTGTGTTACTAGCCCAGGCAACACAGCTGTGCTTTTGTGAGGCACTCATGCCTTAAAATGAGCAACAGTGGTGCAAGTTGGTTGGTATATTTTGAGGCTTGAAGTAACGCTTCTGTTATATTTTATTTATCATATTGATTTTAAGGTGTTTTTTAAAAAGTGGCACGCAGATCGCAATGTATTAGGCAAAGGGTGAATGAATAGAGCAGCTAATGAATACGAATGGTTACTCTCCCTTCTTCACCTACATCGCTGCAGCAATTAGCAAACAGCGATACACAGAGTGAGCTGGCGTGCTCCACCTGGGTCCCCTTCGGGGGACTTTTTTTTTGCGTGGAGAAAATGTTGAGAAGAGCTACTTTATAAGGAGTTACTTTGGGGTGAGTTACTTATAACAATATTTTACAGGAAATTTGGAAACACTGTTCGTATAATATATACTGTATAAGTAAGCCGGATGTTCGGCACCGTAATCCCTAGCGCAAGGGAACAAGCGCTGCACCAAGAGGATGACCCTGATGAATAATATGAAACTCATTTCCGCCGCCGTAATGACTGCTGGTTTTGTACTGGCGAGCCAAGCGGCTCTTGCCTACAGTGCTGGCGACATATTCGTTCGTGGTGGTGTTGCTCAAACGGATACCGGCTCAGGCAATGGCAACGTAGGTGATTCGTCACTTAACGTTCAGAGTGCTAGTGGCTTCACCTTCGGTGCTGGCTATCTGTTTGCCGATAACGTTGGTGTTGAGCTAAATAGCTCTGAGAAGTTTGAGCATGACCTCAACACTTCTCCTGGTGGCGATGTAGGTAGCGTTGATCGTATGCCAATCAACCTGCTGGTAAATTACTACCCAATGGGCGGAATGGATTCACGTGTTCAGCCCTACGTAGGTGCTGGCCTGAACTACACGCGTTTTTCAGGTGAACCGACTGGCCTGAGCGTTGACAGCAGCTATGGTGTCATTGGCCAAGCAGGTGTCGATCTGGCTGTGACCCAGAACATTATGCTTAACGGTTATGTAAGTTATGCAGACGTTAGTGCCGACATCAACGCCAATGGCGTTGGTCAAGTAGGTAAAGTGGATATTGAGCCTGTGACCATTGGCGGTGGTGTTACTTACCGTTTCTAAGCGCTGCTCATAAAGCGATGTTGTCTAGCTCTGTCGCTAGTCAATTATCTTCCAACGCCCGGCCATGTGCCGGGCGTTGTGCTTTCTGGCATACGGCAATTCACCTAGCGGGTGAGATTCGTAAAGCCTTTCTCCGTCACGACCACGTTGTCTTCAATGCGAATACCGCCGCATAAGGACAGTTGATCGACCAGCTTCCAATTGATGGGTAAGTCTGTTTTGCGCAGTGGGGCGAGCAGCATATTAATAAAATACAGCCCAGGTTCAATGGTGATCACCATGCCAGGTCGAAGCGTACGTGTTAAACGTAACGCGGGGTGGTGCTCAGGGGCAGGTGCCGGTGTGCCATCGGGATGGCGTAACCCAGCGACATCGTGGACTTGCAGCCCTAGTGAATGCCCCAGCCCGTGTGGGCAGAATGCTCGGGTGACGCCCTCACTAACGGCGTGCTCAACGGTGCCTTTGAATAAGTCGTGAGCCACCAATACGTCAGCTAGATGGCGATGCATCTCCTCGTGAAGGGTTAAAAAGCCAACTCCTGGCATCACGCTTTTAATCAATTTATCTTTTAGGGCATGGATAGCCGTTACCAGTTCACCAAATTGTGTGGGAGCATCGGGACCTGCATAGGTGCGGGTAATATCTGCACAATAACCGCGGAACCGTCGGCCAGCGTCAACTAATAGGCTGTAGCGTTGTTTGGGAACACCGAGGTCGTAGTATTGATAATGCAGCACACCCGCATGGCTGTTTAGACCAATAATGTTTTGGTAGGGGACGTCTGACTCGCGCTGACGACTGGCTGCTAAATAGGCCAACTGAATATCTAGTTCTCCCGACGCACCAATAAAAGCCGCCTGCGCCGCCTGGTGACCTGCCAACGCTAAGCGGTTGGCTTCACGCAGGCAGGTGATCTCGTAAGGGCTTTTATACAAGCGAAGCTCGTCAAGTGCTTTCTCCAGGCTTTCTGGCTGACTTTTAACGTTTAACTTTGCTGCTATCTCGGGTGTCAGCCACTCCGTATCACCAATAATGGCTGCACGTCCTTGAAGCGTTGGGTGAATAGTGTCAGTAGAGAGGTGAACATCAAACTCATTCACCCACGGCTCTTCAGGCAGGTGAGTAGGTAAATGCCAAAAATCGGAAGGCGCATATAGATACAGCTGTGGACGCTGACTTTTTTGAATCACCACCCAGCTGTGCTGGGCATTGGTGAGGGGAGCCCAGTGAATAAAGTGTCCAAAAGCTTGGAAGTTAGGAAACTGGTCATCCCCATAGTGCGGCTGCCCATGGCCGCTGTAAATCGCTACTGTGTCCAATCCCAGTCGGTCAAGAAGGTCTTCATACGCGGACTGAAGCCCATGAATATGGTCGATATGTTGGCGGTGAAGTGTTTCGGACATGTAAGGTTTCCTTGTGCTCAGTAAGGCCTTACGGCCTTACTGAGCGCTTCTGTTAGTAGGCGAGTTAAATTCGACCCTCCTCCACGGCGTGGCAGGCCACCTCGCTGCCATCGTTGCGAGCGATCAGCGTCGGTGTCTCCCGGGCGCAGCGTTCATCGGCGTTGGGGCAGCGCGGGTGGAAGGCGCAGCCGGAGGGGGGGTGCACCGGATTGGGTACCTCGCCCTCGATCACGCTACGCTGCTTGCCCATCCCTGTCAGCGTCGGCACCGCCGCCAGCAGCATCTGCGAGTAGGGGTGACGCGGTGTGGCGAACAGCTGCTCGGCGGGGGCGATCTCGGCGATATGCCCGAGGTACATCACCGCGATGCGGTCGGCCATATGCTTGACCACTGCCATGTCGTGGCTGATGAACAGGTAGGTCAGCCCATACTCGCGCTGCAGGTCGCGCATCAGGTTGAGGATCTGCGCCTGCACCGAGACGTCCAGCGCCGAGGTCGGCTCGTCGCAGACCATAAACTCCGGCTCGTTGGCCAGCGCCCTTGCGATGGAGATACGCTGGCGCTGGCCGCCGGAGAACTCGTGGGGGTAGCGGTGGATGTCCAGCGCCGAGAGGCCGACCTGCTCAAGCAGCTCGCCAACCCGTATGCGGCGCTGGGTGGCGCTCATCTCGGGGCGAAACACCCGCAGCGGTTCACCGATGATGGTGCCCACGCGCCATAGCGGATTGAGGCTGGCGTAGGGGTCCTGGAAGATCATCTGGAAGCGCTTGCGCACCGCCGCGGCCTGCTTGCCGCTGCGGTTGACCAGATCGCTGATATCCTCACCGTCGAACAGCAGCCGGCCGCGGGTCAGGCCGTAGAGGCCGACGATCAGCCGCGCCACGGTAGATTTACCGCAGCCGGATTCGCCCACCAGCGCCAGGGTTTCGCCGCGGCGGATGGCAAAGCTGACGCCATCCACTGCCTTCAGAGTGAGCTTGTCGCTGCGCTCCAGCACACGATTCAGCCACGGTTTGGAGACATCGAAGTGACGGGCCAGGTCGTGGGCCTCGAGCAGCACATCGCCGCCCTTGGCGGCGTTAAGGGCTTCAGTGGCCATGGGCGACGACCTCCTCGCTAACGGGAATGACGGGATCAATGGGGTCGTGGAGCCAGCAGGCGGCGCGGCTGGTGCC
>NZ_REBQ01000181.1 GCF_007692655.1 Halomonas sp. | reverse complement strand
TGGCGGCCAGACCTGTTTATGATCGCGGGCGGTTGTGTCTCGCTAATGGCGGTGATCACGCTTCGGCTTGCCAGGGTACTGTTGTGGGAAGGTGATTGGCAGCCAGGTAGTTTGCTGATGTTAGCGATGGTGGTATTGGCGATGGGGGCCGGGGCCGTAGTGTGGTTGAAGCGGCTGCATCGGGAGATTGACCAGTGACACACACTACCAACGAGTTAACCACCAGGCTGACCCAGGCCGGTATTACGTTAAACGAGCCTACCCTTCCTGCACCGTTGGAAACACCCTGGTTTGTGCGCGCGCTGCAGGCGTTTTCCGGCTGGCTGGCGGCGCTGTTTCTGCTTGGCTTTATCGCTGTAGGGGCGGTGTTTATAGTGGAAAGTCCCGCTGCCTCGATGGGGTTGGGGCTTGCCATGGTGGGTGCTGCTTTTGCACTGCTCCGTTCGGCCCGCAGTGATGTGCTTGAGCACTTGGCACTGGCGATTAGCTTGGCCGGGCAACTGCTAATCGCTTGGGCGCTGGTCGAACTGTGGGAAACATCCGTTTACCCATTATGGACACTGCTGGGGTGGTCTCTGTTGGGCTTGCAAAGCGTATTGGCGCTAATAATGCCAAGCTCGGTGCACCGTACGTTTTCAGCCTTTGCTGCCAGCCTGGCGCTCTATATAGCTTTGGTAGAGAGTGCTATGGCGCCAGCCGTAGGTGGCGTGGTACTGCTGGCATTAACACTACTGTGGCTAAATGAGTTTCGCTGGCCTGGGCGTATTCGGGACGTACAGGCGTGGGGCTATGGCCTATTGATAGGCCTGTTAGTCATACAGGGGGTGGCGCATAGCGGCCAGCCGCTCTGGTTGGATAATCATGGCCGCGCTGAGGTTATCGGGCTGGCCCGTTGGTTGAATGCCACCTTAGTGGTGCTCTCTTTAGTGTTGCTAGGCTATTCATTGCAGGGCTATTCATTGCAGGGCTATGCATTACAAGGCTATGCATTTACTCGATCCAAGGTGCATTGGTCTCTCTATCTAAGCCCTGTGGCACTACTGTTGGTTGCGCTCTATGTGCCGGGGGTAGGCCAGGGCATGGTGGTGGTGTTGCTAGGTTTTGCGATTGGCCACCGTGTGTTGGTGGGGCTTGGGGTGTTTTCGCTGCTGATGGGGATGAGCAGTTACTACTACTGGCTGGACGCAACGCTGTTAACCAAGTCGCTAACGTTATTGATCATAGGTGCGCTGCTGCTGGCGCTGCGCTGGGCAGTTCGGCGATGGCGGATAGCGCTTAAGCCAAGCGCAAAAGGAGCTGCCCATGAAGAGTAACCGAAAGCGAAATCGCTGGGTTGTGGTAGCGGCCACAGTGCTTGTGCTGGCGCTAGTTAATGGCGCAATTTGGCAGAAAGAGCGCCACTTGGCGGAGGGTGACATCGTCTATTTGGAATTAGCGCCGGTTGACCCGCGCTCATTAATCCAGGGCGACTATATGGCGCTAAACTTTACACTGGGAAACCAAATTCACAGCGCGCTGTTTCAACAAGACGCTGTTCGGCAAGCGGAGCCTCAGCAAGCAAGCAACGGCTACGTGGTGGTGCGCTTGGATGAACAGCGCATCGCGCATTTTCAGCGATTGGATGATGGTAGCGCTTTAGCCAATGACGAACGGCGTCTGCGTTACCGGCTGCGCCATGGCCAGGTACGCTTCGCCACCGATGCCTTCTTCTTCCAGGAAGGTCACGCTGAACGCTATGAGCCCGCCCGCTACGGCCAGTTTCGGGTGAATAGCCAGGGTGAGCCGCTGCTCGTTGCGCTGTATGACACCGCACTCAATAGGTTGGGGGCAACTCGCCCAGCAGCACCTTAGCTATCCAGCGTTATTGCAGGCGCTCGATCGTTGCCAGCCGACGATGCGCGCGCATTAGCAGGCTATCTTCAGGGATACCCAGTGGCGCAATATCATTGTTGGCTATTCGCCAGGCGTCATCGGCTGGCAGTCCCAGCCCGCGCATAATTGAAGCCACCACCTGCCGGATATGTTCCGGCTCCAGCGTATCGGCCCCCTGACGGGCAATGCAGATCAGCACAACGCCAGTAATTAAATCGAGATGAACCGCCAGGGGGGCATCTAAAAGCAGTCCCTGGTCAATGGCTTCGGTCAAATGTGCTGGAAGGTACTCATAGATCAACGTAGTCGGCCCAGCGGCTTCAAGCCCTGAAGCGCGGATAAAGCTGGCAAATAGCGGAAAGGCTAGGGCGGTGTTGATAAACAGCCGCAGCCCCAGCGCCACCCGCTCAACGGGGTCGGGAATAGTGCTGACGCGCTCTTCTACATAGGCGAGGAGTTCATTACCGAGCTCTTCGCTGACGGCGACCATCAAGTCATGGATCGATGCAAAATACTTATAGAAAGTCCCCCGCGAGACCTCTGCAGCACGGATAACATCGTCAATAACGGTGGCATCAGCCCCCTTTTCAGCAAACACCACCATCGCGCTCTCGACAAGTCTGCGCCGCATGGCGCTACGGCGCTTTTCAGCGGTACGGGTGCGGTGATCGCGATCATCGATGGCAGTGGCAATATCATTCATGGGCGTAATTTAACATGTCTTAAAGAGAGGGGGGAATAATAGCACAATAAAAATGACATTATTGTCAAAATGACGCTTGTGTCGAAATGACAGTGGTGCCATTATTAGAAATGCAAAAAGAGGAGGGCTGCTATATGTCGGACTTCGCTACACGCCAGCAGGTTTTAAAACTCAGAAATCGCGAAATTTTCGTGACCGAGCAAGGGGAGGGCCCCGCGCTGGTGATGCTGCATGGCGGTGGGCCAGGGGCTTCAGGCCAGTCGAACTTTTCCCGCAATATGGAAGAATTGGCGCGGGATTTTCGGGTCATCGTGCCGGATATGCCGGGTTATGGCCGCTCAACCAAAGGCATCGACAAGCGCGACAGCTTCGGCGACTTAGCCGGGGCAATGGCTGAAATGCTCGATGCGCTTAATCTGGAGAAGGCGCATTTCGCCGGCAATTCGCTGGGCGGCGCTGCGGCCATTCGGCTGATGTTGGAAAAACCTAACCGGGTGGATCGGTTGGTGCTGATGGGGCCTGGCGGTATTGGGACTACACGTGCGCTGCCGACCAAAGGCTTGAATGCACTGCTGAACTACTACCAAGGCGAAGGCCCGACCCGTGAGAAGCTGGCGCATTTTATCCGCCACTATCTGGTCGCCAAGGGTATCCCGGTGGATGACGAGCTGATCGACGCACGCTATCAAGACAGCATCCGCCCCGAGGTGGTTGCCAACCCTCCGCTCACTCGCCCGCCGGGGCCCCGCGCGCTGTGGAAGATGGATCTGACCCGCGATGCCCGTTTGCGCAAGGCGCGCCACCCTGTGCTGGTGCTGTGGGGCGCGGATGATCTGGTCAATCGTCCTTCTGGGGCGCACTGGCTGCAGAAGCATCTGCCTAATTGCTCTAGCTACCTCTTTGCCCGCACCGGCCACTGGATCCAGTGGGAGCGCTCCGATGAGTTCAATGCGGTCACCGCATCATTTCTAAAGGCTAACAATAAATGAATAACTTTGACGCTGATCTTTTAATCGTAGGCGCAGGCCCCGTCGGTATGTCGGCGGCCATTGAGGCCGGGCGGCGCGGTAAGCGCGTTATTATCCTTGAGCAGCGCGAGGCTGAGAATCCAGCGGGGGCCAAGTGTAATACGGTGGCGGCCCGCAGCATGGAAATATTCCGCAGTTTCGGTATTGCCGACCAGGTGGCGGCCGCGGGCTTACCCGATGACTACCCCACGGATGTGATCGTTGCCACCTCCGTAACGGGGTCAGAGCTTACCCGCCTTAAGCTGCCCTCACGCAATGAGCGTGGCGGGGAGGAGTTTGGCGACTCGAGCTGGCCAAGCCCCGAGCCCATGGTGCGGGTAAGCCAGATCTATCTGGAGCCCATCCTCAAACAGGCCATGCTATCTACGCCGGGTATCACCGCCCACTTTAGCGCTGAAGTCACGGCGGTGACTCAGGATGACGACAGCTGCACGCTGACCGCCACCTTTGCCGATGGCACTAGCCGCAGCCTGCGTGCGCCTTACCTGCTGGGCGCGGATGGCGCGCGCTCTTTGGTGCGCAAATCGACGGGCGCCAAGCTAACCGGCGACGCCGAAATTGCCCGCACCCGCTCGACCCTGATCCACGCCCCGACACTCAATGAGCTATGGGGTGACCGTCGCCCAGCCTGGATGAGCTGGCTGGTAAATCACGAAGCACGCGGCGTTCTGGTGGCCATCGATGGGCAAGACACCTGGCTGGTGCACCGCGCACTGCCACGGGGCGAGACCGACTTTGAAACGGTCGACCGCGACGCCTCTCTGCGGGCGGTACTGGGCGTCGATAAAAGCTTCCACTATGAGGTGCTGCATCACGAGGATTGGATTGGCCGACGCATGGTGGCGGATCGGCTGCGCGACCGACGGATCTTTGTGGCCGGCGATGCGGCGCACCTCTGGGTGCCGATGGCGGGCTATGGCATGAATGCCGGGATCGCCGATGCCATCAACGCCGTATGGGTGATCTGCAATATGCTGGAGGGTTGGGCCGGCTCCAAAATGCTGGAGGCGTATAACGCCGAACGCCATCCGATCACCGACCAGGTCTCACGGCATGCCATGCAGGTGATGGTCGACATGATGGATGCGCTGGGTAAAGACCAGGTGCCGCGGGCTTTCTCATCGCGCTATAACCCCGCCGGGCTGGCCATGCGGGTATATATGGCCCGCAAGCTTGCGCCTATCAATGAGGCCCAGTTCCTGCCGGAAGGGCTGAATTTCGGCTACTTCTACGAAGGGTCGCCGATTATTCAGGCCGATGGCAAAGCGCCAGATTACAGCATGGATACGCACACGCCCTCCACCGTGCCAGGTTGCCGGTTACCGCACTTTTTTGTTGACGGTCGCCCGGTAATGGATCTGCTCGGGCCGGTCTATACGCTGCTGCGTTTTGACCCGGCGTTGGATACCAGCGCACTGACCAACGCCGCCGACCAGGCGGGGATGCCGCTTAAGGTAGTGGATGCCCAGCGGCCAGACGATCCCGCTTTTACCCATTCACTAATTATTGTACGCCGTGATCAGCATATCGCCTGGCGCGGTCAATCCAGTCCTGCCGATCCTGCGGCGCTGGTCGCTCGGCTTGCTGGCTACTCCGCCGAATAAGGAGAGAACGATGAACTCACCATCTACTTCTACATCCGTCTTTGGTCTGGTGCGTACTGGCTACGCAGTGATTTCAACCCGCCGTCTTGATGAGTGGAAACGCTTCGGCGGTGAGGCGCTGGGTCTGCATATGGATGTGCGCAGTGCCAACGTGGTTAGCTTTCGCGTGGATGAGCGTGAGCGGCGCTTGATCGTGCAGTCGGGGCAGCACGATGACTTTGCCGCGCTAGGCCTGGAGGTGCTGACCGACGAGGCGCTGGCCGAAATTTTATCGCGGCTGCGTGGGTTTGGCATCTCCATTACCGAAGTCTCTGGCGAAGAGGCTGCCCTGCGTGGGGTGGACGCTTTCTGGGCCTTCGAGGGGCCGAAACGCCAGAAAATCGAACTCTTTCGCACCGCGGCTACCACTGATGCGCCCTTAACGTTGGGCGTTAGCGGCTTTTTGACCGGCGATAGCGGGCTTGGTCATCTGGCTATTACCTCGGCAGCGCCGGATGCGATGATCGATTTTTGGCAGACGGTGTTTGACGCCCGCCGCTCGGATCGCATCGAGGCGAATATGTCCGGCGTCAATCTGCTAATCACTTTTCTGCGCCTCAATGAGCGCCACCACTCCATCGCGGTGGCGCGTACCAAAGGCGTGCTAATGGATCCGATTCCGACCCGTATTCAGCATATGGCCATGGAGGTCGCCTCCCTCGACGATGTGACCGACAGCTATATTCGCTGCCGCAAGCTTGGGTTCCGTATGGCCCAGTCGGTGGGGCAGCACACCAATGATCGTGAGATCTCCTACTACGTGATCTCACCTTCGGGCTTTGAGATTGAGATTGGTTGGAACCCGCTGCGGGTCGATGAGAGCGGCTGGGACGACAGCACAGTGCACCAGGGCACCAGCTTCTGGGGGCACAACCCTCTCGATATAGGGATAGGGGATCGGTTGAAGCAAGGGGTGTCGGCAGTTAAGTCGTTGGTGCGCAAAGAGTACACCCCGCTCCGCGACAAGGCGCGTCACTCCTCAGCAGGGAGCTCCTTATGACGTTAGAAGCTATCGCCGCCCGCCTGCGTGAAGCCGAGGCGAGTGCCACGCCGATCCCCCCCGTGCGCGACCAACTCTCCAGCGGTGAGGCGGCCTATGAAGTGCAGCAGATCAACACTGCCCAGCGCATATCCCAGGGGGCACGGTTGGTGGGGCGCAAGGTGGGGCTGACAAACCCGGTTGTACAGCAGCAACTGGGGGTCGACCAGCCCGATTATGGGATGCTGTTTGACGATATGGAGGTGCTGCACGACGGCCTGATTCCCTGGTCGGAGGGGGCGCAGTTCAAGGTGGAGGCCGAAATTGCGCTGATTATCGGCCGCGACTTACCCGACCCGAAAACCACCATGGCCGAGCTAATTCGCGCGGTTGATTATGCTCTGCCCGCTATTGAGATCGTCGGCAGCCGCATCGCCAATTGGGACATCAGCTTCGTGGATACCGTTGCCGATAATGGCTCATCCGCTTTTTACACCCTCGGCTCGTCACCGCGCAGGCTGGAAACGCTGGATCTGCTTGACTGCCAGATGACAATGGAGGGGACGGATGGCAGCCACTCAGCGGGCGCGGGTCGGGCCTGCTGGGGTTCGCCACTTAACGCGGCGCTGTGGCTGGCGCGGACGATGGCCGCCTCGGCGCAGCCGCTGTTGGCAGGCGATGTCATCCTGACCGGTGCCCTTGGGCCAATGATCACGGCGACCCCCGGTACGCGCTATGTGGCGCAAATCGACGGTTTGGGTGAAGCCTCAGTGCGCTTTGGCGCGGCAGTCTAGAAGGAGCAAGCGATGAGTAAAGTATCTTGTGCCATCATCGGGTCGGGCAATATCGGTACGGATCTGATGATCAAGATCATGCGCCTGTCCGATACCCTTGAGGTGGCCGCGCTGGTGGGCATTGATCCCGCATCCGACGGGTTGGCGCGCGCCCAGCGGCTGGGCGTGGCGACCACTCACGAAGGGATCGAGGGGTTAGTGCGATTGCCCTGCTATCAGACTATTCGGGTCGTCTTTGATGCCACCTCGGCGGGGGCGCATAAACAGCATAATGCCGTGCTGCAAAAAGATGGTAAACAGGTGATCGATCTAACCCCTGCCGCCATCGGCCCTTTTGTGGTGCCTTCGGTCAACCTTGACGCCAATCTTGAGGCGACCAATATCAATATGGTCACCTGCGGCGGACAAGCCACGATCCCCATGGTGGCGGCCGTGAATCGGGTCGCCAAGGTGCATTACGCCGAGATCGTGGCCTCGATTGCGTCAAAATCCGCGGGCCCCGGTACGCGTATGAACATCGATGAATTTACCGAAACCACCGCCCATGCCATTCAGGCGGTCGGCGGGGCCACCCGGGGTAAAGCGATTATCGTCCTCAACCCCGCCGAGCCGCCGTTGATAATGCGGGATACGGTATTTTGCCTCTGCGCCAATGCGGATGAGGAGGCCATTCGCGCCTCGATTCGAGAGATGGAAGCCGAGGTTCGCGAGTATGTACCTGGCTACCGGCTAAAGCAGGAAGTCCAGTTTGAGCGGATCGGCGGTGATATGTCCCAGCAGGGGCACGGCAGTGAACCACTTAGCATTCCAGGCATTGGGCAGTTTCTCTCTGGGTTAAAGGTCTCGATCTTTCTCGAGGTCGAGGGGGCGGCGCACTACCTGCCAGCCTACGCGGGCAACCTCGATATCATGACCTCGGCCGCACTCAAAGCCGCCGAGCGAATGGTCAACTTGCGCGGCTGGACGGAGGAGGCTTGATATGAGTGCTATTTATATTCAAGACGTTACGCTACGTGATGGCATGCATGCGCTACGCCATCAGTACGATTTGGGCCATGTGCGGGCCATCGCCGAGGCGCTGGACGAGGCGGGGGTCGATGCCATTGAGGTCGCCCATGGTGACGGCCTCTCTGGTTCGACCTTTACCTATGGCTTCGGACGCCATACTGACGAAGCCTGGATTGCCGAGGCGGCAAAAGTATGTAAACGCGCCAAGCTGACCACGCTGCTGATACCGGGCATTGGCACCATTGCGGATCTAAGCCGGGCAAGAGACTTAGGCGTTGCATCGGTGCGCATCGCCACCCACTGTACCGAGGCGGACGTTGCGGCTCAGCATATTGCCGCGGCCAAGGAGATGGGGATGGATGTCGCGGGCTTTTTGATGATGTCGCATATGAACTCGCCCGAGCAGCTAGCCGAGCAGGCACAGCTAATGGAGAGTTACGGTGCCGACTGCGTCTACTGCACCGATTCCGGCGGACGGCTGCTGATGAAGGATGTCGCGGCACGCGTCAATGCCTATCGCGAGGTGTTGAAGCCTGAGACCCAGATCGGTGTCCATATGCATGAAAACTTGTCGCTCTCGGTCGCCAACTCCTGCGTTGCCGTTGAGTTGGGCGCTATCCGGGTGGATGGCTCGCTGGCGGGTATGGGGGCGGGCGCTGGCAACACCCCTTTGGAAGCCTTTGTCGCGGTAGCCAATCTGTATGGTTGGGAGCATGGCTGCGACCTGTTCAAACTGCAGGATGCGGCAGAAGAGCTCGTGCGACCCTTGCAGGATCGCCCGGTACGGGTGGATCGCGAAACCCTAACGCTTGGTTATGCGGGGGTCTATTCGAGCTTTCTGCGCCACGCCGAAAAGGCATCCAAAACCTATGGTATCGACACCCGCGCGCTACTGGTCGAGCTTGGCCGACGCGGGATGGTGGGTGGTCAGGAGGATATGATTGTTGATGTGGCACTGGATATGCTGCGTGGGTGATAGTGCGACCTAATGCAGTAAGAAGGGCACTCGTTACTCTGAATCCGCTTTACTGGTTATGCCCCCACGCTGACCTCACCTTGCTTGATCAGCAAAGGTAGGCTGTACTTTGTTCCTCCACTAACACGGATAGCCCAGTGATCACGCTGGGCTGGCCCGGCTTCGGGCCTGTTGGTGGTCAACAAATCAGCCCACTTTACTGAATAAGGCAAATATGAAAGCAATCGGCTCGTGGTCCGTGTGGGTAGTGCTGGTAGTGATCGTTAGCTTTTCCAGCATCTGCGCGGCACAAACTCAAGGAGGAGAGGGCGAGGATAACCAGTGGTTCAGCGTCGATACGTTGAATGCTGGGCTAGGTGAGGTCCCGGATGATGTGAAGCGTAGAACGCCACGGGAATCGGTGCGCAGTTTTGTCGCGCTTACCGAAGACGAGGAGTATGCCGCGGCGGCGCATCTACTTAACCTTTCTGATCTATCGCTTGATGAGCAGGCCGAACAGGGTAGCGAGCTTGCCATGCAACTGGCCGAGATCTTCAAGCGTGGCGAATGGTTGAATGTTTCCAACCTCTCCGGACGCCAGGATGCTGCGATTGAGGATGCCGCTGGCGAGAATCCACAGGCCGGAATGCCGCGTCGAGATATTGAAATTACTTCATTAGAGGCTGGCGGTGAAGCTTATGATATCCGACTTGGGCGCTATCAAGTGGAAGGCGAAGACCCTGTTTGGCTGATCATGCCAGAGAGTGTTTCATCGATTCCTGTGTTGTATGAGGAGTATGGCCCCTCATGGCTGGAAGAGTATATTCCGGATCGCTTTACGTCATCGTTTGGGATGCTGATGGTGTGGGAGTGGATCGCTATCCCCGCTTTTCTGTTATTTATCGGCTTAGTGGGCTGGGGGGTTTACGGTTTTGTTGGTTTAACGGCCAAGTTATTACCTTCTGGGGCACAAAGCATTTTCGCTGCCCGCATCAAAATGCCCATGGCGTTGATTGTTATCACGCTGATTACGCAGATGCTATTGGACTATGTGGTGTCCTTCTCTGCAGTGGCCACTACCACGTTCCGGGTATTGCTGATCGCTGTACTGGCGTGGGGGATCGGTACCATCGCGCTGCGCCTCGTGGATACCATTATGCTGCGCTTAACGCGGCGGCTGGTGGGAGAAATCGATGACACAAAACCCAGGGACCAGCGACGGCTACTAACCTCACTCTATGCCTTGCGGCGCATCATTATCCTCATCACTGTTTGTGCAGTGACGGTCTATGTACTGAGCCAGATTCAACTTTTTGAAACCATGGGATTATCGATCCTTGCCTCGGCCAGTGTGCTAGCGGTGCTGGTGGGTATTGCGGGCCAGGCAATGCTTGGCAACATTCTCTCTTCCTTCCAGTTATCGTTCGCGAAGCCTATCCGCATCGGCGATTTGGTCATGTTTGAAGGCCAGTGGTGCTATGTGGAAGGTATCTTCTATACCTTTATTCGTTTAAGAGTTTGGGACGAGCGGCGGCTGATTGTTCCCGTCACCTACTTTGTCTCTAAACCATTTGAAAACCTCTCAGTTAAAAGCACCAAGATGTATCGGAACCTGGAGTTATGCTTGCATTTGAATGCTGATGTAGCGGTGCTTCGGGAAAAATTTCTGGCTTACGCCGAAGAGGAAGAGAGTGTGATTGAGCACCACAAATTGCTCTGCAGTGTGACGGGGCAGACGACGACAGCCCAAATCATCACCTGTTATTTTATGACCTCAGACCCGATGGCGGGATGGACTGCTGAAGTGAACATCCGGGAGAAAATGATGGCCTTTATTCGCAACAACCATCCAGAGTGGTGGCCAAGAGATATCATGGTTATCAGCCATGAAGATATTGCCCGTGGCGAAACACAGAGTAAGCGTATGGCCGCTGCAGAAAACTTTGTGAATGGCCCTGGGAAT
>NZ_REBQ01000219.1 GCF_007692655.1 Halomonas sp. | reverse complement strand
AGCGAGCAGGGCCGCTGTGGCCACTGCTCGGTGTGTTACGGCCACCCGGTAAAATTACCGGATGCACCGCCACCGCCTGAATTAACGGCTGCTGACTTTCAGCGTTACGCAACGCCACTGATTGAGCGTCATATCGAACAGTTCGGCCAGCCGCCCAATGCCCAGCGGCTGGCGCACTTTTTGTGTGGCTTAACCATGCCGATTTTCACCCCGCTCAAAGCCCGCGGCCTGAACGGTTTCGCCGTCTTTGAGCAGCGTGCCTACCCAGAGGTGCGTGAGTGGGCGGAAGCGATGCTAGGTCAGTAGCTCAGCGGCACTTCTGCCCGCTACAGCCCCCAGCACCACGGCACTAAGCAGCCCGTTACCGGAGAGGTAGCCGCTGTCGTTGGAGCCTGAAACACCGCGTGCAGCACCGCCTGCGGCAAACAGGTTGGGCAGCGCCTGCCCCTGATTATTGAGTACTCGCGCAGTGGGATTCACCTCTAAACCGCCCTGGGTATGAAACAGTGCCCCGGTCACGCGAATGGCGTAATAGGGCGCTTTGAGCAGGTTGGCGGGTTCAAAACGGCGGCCAAAGATATCCGTCGTTTGCTGTTCGGCATGCCGCTGCATTTCGGCGAAGGTGGAGTGCAATGCTGTTAGCGGCAGACCCAAGTCAGTCGCCATCTCTTCAAGGCTGGCAAAGCTGCGTACTGCACCGCTCTCCTGGGCATTACGATAGTCTTCAAAGGCCTGTGCGGATTCATGAATGCGGGCGTCATAAAGGTTCCAAGCAATTTTCTCTGGCTGGGCCAATACTTTGGCCGCTTGCTCTGAGTAGCCGCCGTGCTCGTTGGAGAAGCGCTCGCCGTTTAGATTGAGCTGAATGCCGCCTTGCATCATTAATGCCCAACTGATCAGTGTCTGATGGGGTGTGGCAAGGGATCCGTGGCCTTGGCAGGCGCCCAAATCCTTAGTACTGGCGCCCATGGCCTGACCCCACAGTAGCGCATCGCCCTGGTTACCTTCATGGCCGTAGTAGAGTGCGTGTTTGAGCGTGGGCAGATAGCGCTCCACCAGCTCCACGTTACCGCCATAGCCGTTGCAGGCCAGAATCAACGCATCGCAGCCAATGCTTTCGCGACTGCCGTCCGGGCGCTCAAGCGTTATGCCGCGCACTCGCTGAGCGTCATCAACGTGTAAGTCCACCACTCGCGCCTGGGTCAAAATATCGATACCCGCCGCCTCAACAGCGTTAAGCAGCGCGCCCATTAGCTCTTCGCCGGTGCGCCGTGGCGTGGCATGCATGCGCAGATGGCGGTGGCCGGGGTAGAGAAAGCCCTCGACCAGCTCAAAGGGCACACCGTGCTGATCCGCCAACCACTCAATGGTTTGGCCGGATTGACTGGCGAGTAGCTCAACAATCGCCGGGTCTGCCTCATAGCCGTTCTTCTTTTGAATGTCCTCCGCCATGGCCTCGGCAGAGTCAGTGACGCCCAGCTCATGCTGAAAGCGCGTATTGGCGGCGGGAATAAAGCCCGACGACATCGCCGTACTGCCCCGTGGAAGCGCGTCGCGTTCTAGCACGGCAAGCTCAACCCCCGCTTCCTGGGCGGCCAGTGCCGCCACCAAGCCGCAGGCTCCCGCGCCGATAATCAGCAGCGGCAGATGGGCATCAAAACTATCGTGTGCATAAGGAAGTATCGCCATTACGTCTGCTCCGTTGCAGCATGGAAGGCATCCAAAATCTCGCCTGCGGGTGCCTGCCATACTTCAGGGTGGCCACTGATATGGGCCAGCACTTCTTCCAGGCAGGCTATGCGGTGGGGCTGTCCCACCAGCCAGGGGTGCAGGTTCAGGGCAAACAGGCGGCCACCCTGTTCGCGGGACTCTTCCAGCAGAAAATCGAAGGCGTCTTTTACCTGGGTTACCCAGGAATCTTCCGAGTGCAGGTTCTGGCTCATCACAAACTGATCTTCAATTTCGGTGGCCAGCGGCATCATGGATAGGCTGCCCTCCGTGGTGCTGCAAACATAGGGCATATCGTCGTTGACCCAGTCGGCACAGTACGCAATGCCGTTTTCTGCCAGCAGGTCAGGGGTGTTGAAGCTCTGGTGCTTGGCCGGGCTTAGCCAGCCGCGAACGGGTTGGCCGGTGACGCGGCGCAGGGTCTCGACGGAGCGCTTGACCAGCTCGGCCTCTTCTTCAATGGGCTGGCCGCCGTAGTGCAGGTGATCCATATTCCAGCCGTGGGCAATAAATTCACCGCCATGCTCTTTCAAGCGCTGCACCAAATAAGGCGTCTGCTCCGCCAACTGCGCATTGATTGCAAAGGTGGGCGTGATGTTGTGCGCCGCCAGCGCTTTGAGTACCCGATAAATGCCCACCCGGTTGCCGTAATCCCGCAGCGAGAAGTGGCGCAGATCCGGGTAAGGCATGGTCATGCCGTTGGGCACTTTAAACGGCTTGCCGCGCTGATTGAGCGGGTAGAACTGCAGCGAAATATTGATCCACACCGCCAGGGTTTTGCCCTCGGGCCAGGTGACCGGTGGGCGTTCACTTAGCATCGACCACGCATAGCGCTCGTGGTCGTAGCCGTGGCGGCGTAAAGGGTAGTCGAGATAGTCGTCATTAAGCGCCATAGCGTTACCCCTGTTTGCCTGCAGTGGCGGCCTGGGCCGCCATACTGTCGAGTGCGGCGTCGTAATAGTTGGCCAGATAGTAATCGGCAATCTCGCGGCCGGTGGCAACCCACACATCCGGATGGCCGGTGATGTACTCAAGCGCCTCTTCAAACGCCTTGATCCGATGCGGACAGCTCACCTGATAGTTGTGAGTAGGGATGCACATGACGGTGCCGGACTCGGCGCCTTCGGCATATAGGCGGTCAAAATGGCGCTTGAGCATAGTGGAATACTGGCGCGGCTCTACCTTATTCACGGCGTAGACGATGGTGTCGTTCATCTCAAGCGAGTAGGGCATGGAGATAAACCGCTTGCCGGAGCGCACGCTGATTGGCGTAGGCTGGTCGTCGTGGAAAAGGTCACAGGTGTAAAGCCCGCCTTTGTCGCCGAAAAGCTCTTCACCTACCTCGGCAAATAGATCCAGGGTGCGCTCGGAGTGGGAGAGCGCAGGGGCCAGATAGCCCGCGCAGGCCTGGCCGGTGTGGCGGTGAATGGTTTCCATGCTGTCACGGATCATCGCCCGCTCTTGGTCTTCGCTAAGGCCGTAGGTGTAGCGGGTGTTGTAAATGCCGTGGCTGAAGAACTCCCAGTCGCGCTCTTTGCACATCTGGATAATTTCCGGGTGGTGCTCGCAGAGCGCCACCGACAGTGATACTGAACCGCGGATGCCGTACTTCTCCAGCAGAGCCATCTGACGCTGGTGGCCAACCCGGTTGCCGTAGTCGCGAATGCTGTAGCCGGGCACCGATGGGTGCGGATGCGGCCAAGGACTGCGCTGGGGGTTCTGCGGGGGATCAAGCTCGTAGTATTCGATATTGGGCGCGACCCAAAAGGCCACCTTGGCGCCCCCAGGCCACTCGATTTTGGGCCGTTGGTCGTAGGCCCAGTAGTCGTAAACGCCTAATGACTCTCTCATAACCGGCTCCTCTGAAGCTTAGCGGTGGCTTATGTCTTAGGCGTTGCCGTTCAGCCACGCGAGTACATCGGCAACCGGCACTACGTCAGCATATTTAAGATGCAGGTCGGTTAGGTTGGCGTAGTGGTAGCTTTCGTGTTTATCCGCAACGCACTCCATGGGCACGATAGTGCGGTAGCCCCGGGACAGGCTCTCCACGGCGGTGGCGCGGATACAGCCAGAGGTGGAACCGCCGGTAATAATCACCGTGTCGACCTGGTGCCACACCAGCAGCGACTGCAGCGGCGTTTCGAAAAATGCTGAAGGCATGCGCTTGGTGTAGATCACATCGCGGTTGTGGTCGATGTCGCAGCGCTCATCGAACTCGGCGCGCTCGGAGCCGTACTTAATATTCTGCAGTGAATCCGGTGTGTCGGTACGCGTGCCCCACACCCCCGCGTCTTCGGCGGAGTCTAAAAAAGCCACATGAGTCCAGACCACCGGCCAGCCTTTCTCCCGAAAACCACGGGCCAGCTGGTTGGTGTACTCCAGCTGTTTGGGGTCGGTTTCGTAGGCGGTTTTGAAGAGATCGGTACGGGTATAGGCCTTTTGCGGGTCAACGTTCACCAGCACCGCTTTATTGCCAAAGCCAAACGGTACCCGCTGGGGGTTGGCCATGACGTCGTTAAAAATCTCTTTCGCCGTTTTATCGGTGGTCTGCATCGTCGTCTCCTGAATTTGCTTATTTATCAATCATTGGCACACGTTGAGAAGCGAGCGTTAGCGATTGTCGTACTGCTCGCCAAGCTCCAGCATCGCCTGGGTGCCTAGGTAGTCGTTAAGCTGTTTGAAATCAAGCATCTGGTCGCGGAAGGCGTCGGTGGTGCCGTCCTGTTTTAGCGTGGCAAAGAAGCGACTAGCCATATGGGTAATCGCGCGCACCAGTGCGCCGGGGAAAATCACCAGCGAGAAGCCAAGGTCTTCCAGGGCCTGGGCGTTCTGCAACGGCGTGTCGCCGCCTTCGACCATATTGGCCATAATCGGCACCTTGCCTTTGAACTGGGTCATGATCTTGCTGATATCTTCGTCGCTACGAATACCTTCGATAAACAGCATATCCACGCCCGCTTCATAATAGGCCTGGGCGCGCTCAATGGCACTGTCGGTGCCTTCCACGCCAAGGGCATCGGTGCGGCCGATAATCAGGGTGTTATCGCTTTCCCGTGCGTCCAGTGCCGCATGTAGCTTGCCCACCATTTCGCTTTTGGAGACCAGGGTTTTACCGCGCAGGTGGCCGCAGCGCTTAGGATAAGTTTGATCTTCCAACTGAATAGCATTGGCGCCCGAACGCTCCAGCAAGCGCACGCTGCGCATCACGTTCATGGCGTTGCCAAAGCCGGTATCACAATCCACCACCACAGATAAATTTGTGCGTTCGCGAATATGCGACATCGCAGTGCAAATTTCGGTAATGCTGAGCAGGCCAATATCCGGCCGGCCCAACTGGGTATAGGCCAGACTGGCGCCGGAAAGGTAGACCGTATCGAAGCCCGCCTGCTCGGCAAGAGACGCTCCAAGGGCGTCAAACACGCCAGGGGCGACCACAATGGCGCTCTCTTGCAACTGCTGTTTAAGCTGGTCGGGGCGGAGTGAAACTTGATGTTCAGAGAGGTGTTGGCGTGTCATAGCGATCTCGTCATTGTAGGGTAAGCGTTAGCGGCGGCTATCTGTGCTAGCGCCAAGTCGTTCCAAACATCCTGGCGGGTAATCAGGCCATCGGTTAATTCAAATCGGTCAATAAAGCGCACGCCGGTTGAGGTAGTACCATCCAGCCACTCCACTTTGAGTTCGCCATGACAGGTCACGACGGCATGAGGCTGTGAGGTGTAGCTATCCAGCGCATAGATCGTTTTGCTAACGCTGCGGTAGCGGGTTCGCGCCCACTCAACGACCTCGCTTAATCGCAGCATGGGCGGCGCCCCTGGGAACTGCATGACCACGTTAGCCGCCAGGTAGCGCTCTGCAGTGGCAAGGTCGCGGGCTTCCATCGCGCATAGAAAAGCGCGTACCTGCTCGGCGCCATGATGGTCTTGGCGATGGTTCTCTTGGTGATGGTTCTTAGCGCTAGACATTGTCGACTCTTTTATGGCCAGCGGCCCATTTCAAGCCATATAGTTGGCGATACTTACTGAGCGCTGGTTCTGTGATAATGGCTTCTAAACGACAACATTTGTTTTATTGGCTTGCTGTCGATATGTATTATATGTAATACATTTTTATGTCTATTATTAACCCTACGTCAAGCGTGACGTGATTTTTTTTGGTCAATACTCTTGAGAGGCGTGGATGAGCGAGGCACAACCCTCCGCGGTGGGCGGTACCAAGTCGCACCGGATCTACCTGCTGTTAAAAGACGCCATTTTGAGTGGGCGGTTGCCCGCGGGCAGTAAATTGCCCGGCGAAAATAAACTGGCGGAACAGCATGGCGTATCCCGGGTAACCGTTCGGCGTGCCATGGAGGCGCTGCAAACGACAGGCATGGTCGAGCGCAAGGCTGGCGTGGGCACGGTGGTGTTGGAGCAGCCTTTGGACGCCACGGTGATGACCGCCAGCGTGTCTAATCTGATGCCCAATATGGTCAAGATGAGCCAGGCTTCCCAGGTGCGGCTTTTAGAGTTTGCCTATGTGCTGCCACCGGAGATGATCCGCGAGCGGCTGGGCATGGGGCAGAGCGGCAAAGTGCAGCGTTCAGTGCGGGTGCGGATGGTCGACGATAAACCGTTTTCCCATCTGGTCACCCACGTGCCTGAATCGATTGCCCTGCACTACAACGAAATGGATTTAGCCAATACGCCGCTGTTTGTGCTGCTGGAGCGTAGCGGGGTGAAAGTGGATCACGCTTCTCAGTCGATTTCCGCCACGCTGGCCAGCCATGAGGTGGCGGAGGCGCTGGATGTTGCCGTGGGTTCGCCGCTGATTTCACTCACCCGTGTGGTTTACGACGAACAGGGTAGGGGCGTGGAGCACTTGGATGCGCTCTACCGTCCGGATCGTTATCGCTTCCAAATTGATCTAGAGCGAAATGGCGACGATAACTCCCGCTACTGGGAGCCCAAAGTTGGCGGAATGCCCACCAGCGGAAAGGATGTATAGAGATTTAGACTATATTTTTAATGTATTAAATTTAATACAGATTAAAAATTATAAAAAATACATTTGACCTGTGCTGTGAAATTGCGCTAGTTGTATTGGGGTGGTGGTGATAATACCAACAAAGGCCGAGGCAACGAGCGACGACAATGAGTACCCCAACAACGCTGTTTGATAAAGTTTGGCGCACCCATGAGGTTCACCGCAGTGACAGCGGCCAGAGCCTGCTGTGGATTGACCGCCACTTCGTTCACGAAGGCTCCTTTCACGCCTTCAATAAACTGGCTGAGCGCGGGTTGCCTGTTGCACGACCTGATCTAACCTTTGGTATTGCTGACCATTACGTCCCGACGCTAGCCCGCGATTTGGCTGGCGTTGCCGACCCCAAAGTGCGCTCGATGATTGAGCAGCTCTCCCATAATACCCAGCAGCACGGGGTGATGCTGTTTGGTTTGGATGACCCACGCCAGGGCATCGTGCATGTGTTAGGCCCTGAGCAAGGGCTTACCCAGCCCGGCATGATCATGGTGTGCGGCGATAGCCACACCGCCACCCACGGCGCCTTTGGCAGCATCGCCTTTGGCATTGGCGCGTCAGAAGTGGCCCATGTGCTGGCTACCCAAACGCTATGGCAGAGCAAGCCCAAGGTGATGCGGATTACCGTGGATGGCCAATTGGCCGAGGGCATTACCGCCAAGGATATCGCGCTGACCTGGATTTCACGCCTCGGCGCTGACGGCGCACGGGGTTACGCCATTGAGTATGCGGGCGAGGCGATTCGCTCGCTCTCCATGGAAGCGCGCTTAACGCTGTGTAATCTTTCCATTGAGGGTGGCGGGCGCTGCGGCATGATTGCCCCTGATCAAATCACCTTTGACTACCTGCGCGAACGCCCCTGGAGCCCGCAAGGGGAGACCTTCGAGCAAGCCTGCGCCTACTGGTCAACGCTCTACAGCGACCCTGATGCCAGCTTTGATCTTGAAGTGACCCTGCAGGCGGAGGAGATCGCGCCAACGGTTACCTGGGGCGTCTCGCCGGAAGAGGCGCTGCCCATCGATCGCGCCGTACCCGATCCAGATCAACTGAGCGACCCTGCAAAAGCGCGCCAGGCCCGGGATAGCTTGGCCTACATGGGGTTAACCGCCGGGCAAAAACTCACCGATATTAACATTGACCGGGTCTTTATCGGTTCCTGCACCAACGCCCGCATTGAAGACTTGCGCGCCGCTGCGGCCGTACTGGCAGGCCATAAGAGCCGCGTGCCCGGAATGGTCTCACCTGGCTCAACGTTAGTGAAAGTTCAGGCCGAAGCCGAAGGGTTAGACCGGATCTTTATCGACGCGGGGCTTGAGTGGCGCCACTCAGGCTGCTCCATGTGCGTGGGTATGAACGGTGATTTGGTCGCCAGCGGTGAACGCTGCGCCTCGACCACCAACCGCAATTTTAAGGGCCGCCAAGGGCCTGGAGCGCGCACCCATTTGATGTCGCCTGCCATGGTGGCTGCCGCGGCGGTCAGTGGGCGGTTAGCCGATGTGCGTACGCTTGCTTCCACCGTTCAGGCATCAGGAGCGCACTAATGCAACCGATTACCGTATTGAACACCCTCGGCGTAGCCCTTGCCGCTGCTAACGTGGATACCGATCAGCTCATCCCCGCGCGCTTTATGAAAGAGCCGCGCAGCGTGGGGTACGGCCAGTTTCTGCTTTATGACGTTCGCCATGATGAGCAGGGCACACCAGATCCCGAGTTTATTCTTCACCGACCCAATGCGGACGATGCCGAAGTGATGGTTAGTCGACGTAACTTTGGTGCGGGGTCATCGCGGGAAGCGGCGGTTTATGCACTGGTCGATTACGGTTTTCGCTGCGTGGTGGCGCCAAGTTTTGGCGATATTTTTGCTTCGAACGCCGTCAATAACGGCTTGCTGCCTGCGGTAGTGGAAGAGGATGACGCCGAACGCTTGCTGGCAGCGCTGGGTGATGCCCCAGCAAAGATTGATGTTGACTTGGAGCAGCAGCTAATCCGTGTCGCCGAAGTAGAGGTTAGCTTCTCCATTAGCCCCGTATGGCGAACCAAATTGCTCAACGGCTGGGACGATATTGATATGACTCATCAGCATGCAGATGCCATTACTGATTTCGCAGCGAACTACGCGCGGCAGTTCCCCTGGGCAGCTGCGCAGCCGCCAGAACCGAGCATTATCGGCAAAGGATAGCGGGAAGTACCGTTACAGTAAGATAAGCGCACTCGTTACACGACTATAAGAACAGCACGCACGCTTGCATCAATGGTTTAAAAACACTCTATAAAGCAGCCCCTTGTGCAGGAGATATATGATGAAAAAAGTAACCCTTACCCTGGGCATGCTCACCGCCCTTGCTTCCACCCAGGCGCTGGCGGTTGATCAAATCACCGCTGTGCATGCGTTTCCTCCTTCGTTGATTTATACCCAAAGCTTTCTCGAATTCGTTGATAAGGTCAACGAGCGCGGTGAGGGCGTAGTGCAGATTAACGTACGCGGTGGCCCTGAAGTGATCGGCCTTTCTGAACAGCCTGACGCGGTGCGTAACGGCGTGGTGGATATGGCTTATACCGCGGCAAGCTTCTATGCGGGTACCGTGCCTGAGCGGGATGCCATGGTGGCCTCGAACACCAATG
Organism: Halomonas sp.; assembly: GCF_007692655.1. GTDB lineage: Bacteria > Pseudomonadota > Gammaproteobacteria > Pseudomonadales > Halomonadaceae > Vreelandella. The sequence goes on along the minus strand of NZ_REBQ01000219.1, from coordinate 26,909 downwards.
CTATCTACGCCCGAGAGAATGGTGGCATCGACCTGCTCAATGACATTCACCAGGAGAAGATGGGCACCTACTACCTGGGCTGGTTTGATAGCGGAGTGAGCTACAACCTCTATACCATTAACGAACCCACCATTGATGAAGACGGCAATCTCAGCGTTTCAGGGCTACGCCTGCGTAGCAATCCGGTGTATGACGCTTTCTTTCAAGACTACTTGGGCGCCCAACCGATTAGTTTGCCCACCACTGATGTCTACGCTGCCCTTGAGCGCAGCGTGGTCAATGCTACCGGCTGGACGCAAATTGGCCTGAAAGACCTTAACTGGGATCGCTTTCTCAATTATCGAATCGATCCGGCGTTCTTCTCTACCGACATGGGCGTAATCGTTAACCTGGATAAGTGGAACCAGCTAAGCGAAGAGTCCCAGCAAATTCTTCAAGAAGTGGCCATCGAGCATGAGCGTGAAAGCGCCGAGACATTAGCTGACTTAGCTGAAGAGCAGCAGGCTGAGCTTGAGGCTGATGGTATGCAGGTCATTACTCTTGAAGGGGAAGTAGGCGAGCGTTACGCCGAAGCTGCCCGCGATGCTACCTGGGAGCGTATGCGTCGTCAGATGGAGCGTCACCCTTCAGGTCTTGAGCATTACGACACGCTAATTGAAAAGTTTAACGACCTGTAAGAACAGTAGGGGCGCGGAAGGATCGCGCGCCCCTTTTGTATGGCTTTTTCGTTAGGGTCTTTTATGCGCTACGCACAACGCGGCTACCTGCTGCTACTTAACGGTATGGCTCTGCTGGCCGCCATCATGCTGGTATGGCTGATGGTGGCCGTAGTGCTTTCCGTGGTGATTCGTAACTTGGGGCTTCAGCCTTCGGCGTGGTTTTTCCTTTCAACCGAGTACGCCATGTTTTATCTCACTCTGCTGGGTGCGCCCTGGTTAGTGCGCCAAAAAGGGCACGTGCATATTGAGCTATTGACCTCGATTTTACCGCCGCCAGCACTGAATATTCTCAGCCGCGGTGTGTCGCTGCTGTGCGTAGTGGTCTGCGCTGTGCTGGCGTGGAAGGGGCTGGATCTAGTACTTCTCAATATTGAGCGGAATGACTACGACGTTCGTGCTTTCTTCGTGCCGAAGTGGATGCTGACTATCGTATTTCCGATCAGTTTTACGCTAATGGCGATTGAATTTGGCCGCTTTGTGGTGGGTCGCGATATCCTTCACAGTGGCGAAGCGGGGATTAAAGAATAATGGAATGGTACTTTGCACTCGCTTTTCTGCTCTCGCTGATTCTTATCTTTATGGCGATCGGTACGCCCATCGCGCTGGCTTTTTTGGCGGCCAATGTGATTGGTGCCTGGCACTTTATGGGTGGCCAAACGGGCATTGTACAGATGCTCAACAACGGTTTTGGTGCGCTCTCAAGTTTTAACCTGGTGCCTATCCCGCTGTTTCTGTTGATGGGAGAGCTGTTTTTTCGAACCGGGCTTGGCATGAGAATGTTTAACGCCGTCGACCAGTTGATGGGCAAACTGCCAGGGCGTTTATCGTATGTAACGGTGGTTGGCGGCACGGCGTTTTCTACTCTGAGCGGCTCCTCCATGGGCTCAACCGCGTTAATGGGTTCACTGCTGGTGCCGGAAATGGAGCGGCGCGGCTACAAGAAAAAAATGGCTATAGGCCCAATTCTGGGCACCGGTGGTTTAGCGATCATTATTCCTCCCTCAGCCCTCGCGGTGCTATTGGCGACCTTGGCAAGGGTGGATATTGGTGCGCTGCTGATTGCGGGTATTTTGCCTGGGTTGACGCTGGCGGGTTTTTATATCGCCACTATCTTTATCCAAACCAAGTTAGACCCTGCCGCCGCACCCGCCTATGAGTTAGAACCGGTGCCGCTCAGTGCAAAGCTCAAACTCATTGTCACCGATATCCTTCCCATGCTTAGCGTGATGGTGATTATTGTTGCGCTGATGCTGGTGGGGTTTGCCACGCCCTCTGAAGCGGCAGCCTTTGGGGCGCTGGGCGTGATTATATTGGCGTTTATCTTCCGTTGCATGACCTGGGAGGCGTTTAAGCTTTCGGTTACCGGCGCGTTAAAAGTCACCCTAATGGCTTACTTGATTGTGTTTGGTTCGGCGACGTTTAGTCAGTTGCTAGGCTTTTCAGGTGCCTCGGGAGGCTTGATCGGCTGGGCGACCAGCTTTGAGCTGTCACCGATTTTTATGCTGCTGGCGATGTTTGCGGTGCTGCTGGTACTGGGCACCTTTATGGAGCAGATCTCTATCATGATGCTCACTGTGCCAATCTTCTTCCCACTGGCGCAGGCATTGGGTTTTGACTTGGTGTGGTTCGGCATTATTGTGTTACTGGCGCTGGAGATCAGTTTCTCAACGCCGCCACTGGGACTGTTGCTCTTTGTGATGAAAGGGGTAGCCCCAGCGGGCACCACCATGCGTGAAATATACTCGGCGGCGATCCCCTATATCTTCTGCTCGATGCTACTGGTGGCGCTGCTGATCGTGTTTCCAAGCCTTGCTACCTGGCTGCCCAGCATGCTGCAGTAAGACCGCGTGTCACGATAGTTGGCAACAAAAAAAGAGAGGCTGCGGTGCAGCCTCTCTTTTTATACTTGGGTGATACTGCTCGCACTTACTCCCAGGCAGGGAAAGGATCAGGCAGTTTTTTCCACGCCTCCATTCCTTCCAGCAGGTCGCCTTCGCTTAATAGGCAGGCATCCAATGCCTCACGCATCTTGGCTTGATCCAGGTTCTGGCCGATAAATACCAATTCCTGGCGCATATCGCCAAACGGCTCCTGCCACTTCTCCATAATAAACTGGCGGGTTTCGGGATCGGTTGGCCAGCGCTCTTCGGGAATCGCTTTCCAGAACACGCCTGCGGGCCCGTGGTGTGCGATGCCGCCTGCCTGGCTCCACTGACCTGCGGCTCTGGGGCGGGTGGCGAGCCAGAAGAAACCTTTCGAGCGCAATAGGCCTTTGCCAAACCACTCTTGGTTCAAAAGGTCGTGGAATTTCTGCGGGTGGAAGGGGCGTCGTGCGTGATAGGCAAAGCTGCCAATGCCGTACTCTTCGGTCTCAGGCACATGCTCGCCGCGCATCTCCTTTAACCAGCCTGGAGCCAGTTGGGCACGCTCAAAGTTGAACTTGCCGGTATTCAATACTTTATCTAGCGGTACGCCGCCTTGGGTAATGGGTACCAGCTCGGCATCGGGATTTAGCGAGTGCAAAATAGCTTTCAGAGATTCCAACTCTTTTTCACTGATTAAATCGGTCTTGCTGATTAATAGCACGTCGCAAAACTCAATTTGATCGACCAGCAGGTCAGCGACATTGCGGTCATCCTCTTCACCTAAGCTCTCTCCAGCTTCCGCTAGGCTAAGTGCTTCTTGGTACTGCGCCAAGAAGTTGGCGCCATCAACCACGGTGACTAGCGTATCCAAGCGTGCTACATGAGAAAGGCTCTGGCCGCTCTCATCTTCAAAGGTGAAGGTTTCCGCGACGGGCAATGGCTCTGAAATCCCGGTGGATTCAATGACCAGGTAATCGAACCTGCCTTCTCGGGCCAGTTGGCTGACTTCTTCCAGCAAGTCTTCCCGTAGCGTGCAGCAAATGCAGCCATTACTCATCTCTACCAAGCGCTCTTCAGAGCGGTTCAGTGCCACGTCGCCATCCAGCGTCGACTCGCCAGGGCCGCCACGCACCAGCGCGCCGTCGATATTCACCTCGCTCATATCGTTAACGATCACCGCCACGCGGCGACCTTCACGATTGGCAAGAATATGATTGAGCACGGTGGTTTTACCGGCACCAAGAAAACCCGAGAGCACCGTCACGGGTAGGGGGGTAAATGCGGTCATTGCTAGGTCACCTCTAAACGGGTTTTGTGTTATGTGATAATATAACAATAAAGAGGTGGCAGTAGAAAGGCCTGTTTTAAGGCGGAGGTTATGGTTCGTATGTATTCGGTGGCGTTAGCGCTTATATTGCGTCGGGCAGTAGCCCCTTAGAACATCCGGTGAGCGCAGAGCGATATGTTTGGTGGCGCGGCCGGTCACACGCTTTCGCCAAAGGCGAAACGACGCAGGCTTTAACTGATTCCTCATCACTTCGATCACATCTGGCTCAGCAAGGCCAAACAGCGTTTCAATCGCTTCAAACGGCGTGCGATCTTCCCAAGCCATTTCAATGACGCGTGATTGCTCGTCATCGGGTAAACGGCGAAAGCGCTTAACGGGAGCTTTTGGCATTGATCACCTCAACGTGCGTGTCTTAGGGAGTATGTAGGCGCTGAGCTTTTTGACGATTTTTACCATACCAGCGTAACGCATCAATCACGATGAAAATAGCTAAACTGACGCCTAAAACCGGCAGCGCTAAACCTAAAGCGACAGCGCCTAAGAGTACGCCTAGCTTGGTAGGCAACGGTAGTTTTAACCAAGGCTCACAAACGGTGGGAAATCGTTGACCACTTGTTTGACGTAGCCGCCGCCATGCCATTACGTAGCCCCATGCGATCAATGTGACCAGCCCTGCTGCGATCAATGCGAGAAGTATTTGATTGACGAGGCCAAATAGCACCCCCATGTGCAGATCAATCCCCCAGCGGGTCAGTTTGGCTGCCATGGGGAAGGTGGCAAAATCAGTGCTATCCGTCACTTCCATGGTTCGCGGATGCAACGCTACTTGATCCACCTGGGTGGGCCACTGCCGGTCGATTTCTGCTACCCGCCATGCCTGACCCACGCGGGTCGGCGGTGAAAGCTGTAAACGGTCTGCCGTCAGACCTGCGGCACGTGCGGCATTTAACGCGCGATCAAAATCTTCAGGCGTAACGCTTGCGTTGGCCGCAACGGGGGCACCATGGCCATGATGTTCGGCATGCTCATCGTGCGGTTGGGGGGAGGTCTCGTTCAATGCCGTGGAGACACTTGGGGTGCCCCATCCCCAGGCATGGCGCAGCTCGGCAATATTACTGCCTGCCCACTTGGACCATGTGAGGCCTGTTGCCGAAAAGAAAATCAGTCCTAGTGCCAGCAAAAGTCCTAACGTTGCGTGGCGACGCCGAGTGGGTGGGCCTGAAAGTGTTTTCAATGAGCGTCGATGCCAGGCCCATAATAGAATGCCCCCGAGGGCGGCAAGCCAAAGCCAAGAGGCAGCCAACTCACTGTAAAGACGCCCCAAGTCGCCCATTAATAACTGGCGGTGAAAAAGATCGATGGCCGTGCGTAGTGGCAGTATCCCGCTAGTGCCATAAACCGTCATTTCGCCGGTCACTTCCAGGGAAATGGGGTCAATAAATACCGCGCGATGTTCAGAAGGGCCGAGCATCGGTTCGCTAAACATTAGCCGGGTGGTATCGCCGAGCTCCGGTGCGGGTCGCACGGCGGTGGGTAAGGAAGGGTCTCCCAAATAGCGCTGAGCGGTTTCAAGCTGGGCTGCAAGTGGTTGAGGTTCGCCCTGGGTAACGCCATAAAGGGTGTCATGGTAGATCCACTCTTCAAGCGGTGAACTGAGTAAATACGCTATCCCTGACAGTGCGGCGATGAAAATAAAAGGGGCAACGAAAAGGCCAATATATAAGTGTAGACGGCTAAGCAGCGCAATCATGAGTTTCCCGGTGCGGGCGGGAGTGCGGGTCGTCATTTTCGAGAGTCCGAGTGGCGTCGGTAAAATAGTTAGCAAGCTTAGACACTATGGGCAGCAATCGCTAGCTTGGATATAGCGGTTTAACGTCGCAATGTTATTGGTTGATAAGCACTGGCTTTGCCGCTAGCAAAGCACGAAATAGGCCATTCATTAGCACGGGTTCATCGCGGTGGATGATGAATCCAGCCTCCGTTAGCAGCGGTTTTGCCTGCCGCGTAATATCGGTCGCTATGGCGGAAGTCAGTAGGTTCAGCGCGCGTCTGCCAACGCTGGCAGGCTGCGCATCAGGCTGAAATTTATCCATCACGCATAGTTGACCGCCGGTTTTTAATACTCGATGTGCCTCAGCAACTCCTTGCTGGGGATTGGGCATCACGGCAATGATCAGGTGCATGATTACCGCGTCAAAGTGCTCATCTGGATAGTTGAGCGCCTCTGCATCCATCACACGGCACTCTACATCGCGGCGCAGCGTGTCGGCTCGTTTGGCGGTGCGCTTCACCATGGCGGGGGTGATATCTGTGGCGTGTAGCTCAATATCATAAGGTAAAAAAGGCAGGTCTAATCCTGTCCCCGCGCCTACCAGCAGTACTCGCATGCCTGGTTCCCAGTCCACTTGGCCAAGCGCAATACGCCGCGGCCTGCGGAAGACACGGGTAGCAACCGCATCATAGAAGGGAGCGTAAGCGGTATAGCGCAGGCGGTTCCAAGCGGTGGTGTTGAGCATAACGCCTCATTGCAGTGCAGCGCTTTCATGTCTGATTGACAAGGTACCTTGTATCTATAGCATGAAGATAATGAATCAACCAATAATTTAGATAATTGATGAGCTGGCTTGGATGATAAAGTGTGTTCTTTAATGTATAAAGGAGAGCGTTTTTAATAATAGGTATTTTTATTGAGCGCCTTTATTGGTCGTATTTGTTATTTATATTTTATTTGTTTTTTATTGATTGTGGGTTGTATTTACGATGGTAAGAGCATGCATTTACCATCGTAAATGCTCAACCTTTCTGTAGTCGAGTAGTTAAGTTCTCAACAATGTCGATAATGAGCTTGCGGTCATCTTTTTTTAAAGGAGCCAGAAGCTGTTTGATCCTACTGGACTGATCATCGATATTAAAGCTCGCTTGTCCAAGAAGCTCTGCCGCTTCGCAGTTGAAAATTTCTGCTAGCTCTATTAAGCGTACGATATTAGGAATGACCCGCCCGCGCTCAATGCGTGAAACGGCTTCATTACCTATTCCTAGGCGCTCTGCAACGTCCTCTTGGGTTAATTGATTTCGAACCCGCTGTTTAGCAATGGCCCTTCCAATACTGGCCGCTAGCCGTTTCTCTTCTGTTTTATTCACAATGCCCTCCATTTAGACCTAAATGGTTGAGGAACGACCTATTGACATGAAGGACTGTTTAGGTTGAATATCATCTTTTAAGGTTGATTTAGATGCTGATAGTTACTTTTTGTTTCCTATAGTTACTTTTAGAGACGTATAATGCCCGGCTAAATTGTTTCTATTTACATTTGAAATAGTAGTAAAGGGCTGTAATAAGCGGCTGTGCGGCAAGTTAGGGTTGCAGTATTAGTAGTTCATAATGCCGCAAGAAATAGTAAATAAGCTGTTGGGTTAATGTATTCAATGTTGATGTTTATGCCTCTTTAAGTGTGTCTTTTTAAGGTTAAAGTTGCGGTGTGTTTTAAACGAAAAGTGCTTGTTAGTCGTTAGCAGATTGTCTTTTTACGTGTGCTAGATGTTCTGACTGATTGGTGTACTTGTGCGTATTGAGTCATTTTTTCCTAATCAAGGGTTTCCTAAATGTTGTTCGGGAAGACGGTTGGATAGCTCGATACCTTATGCGAATTAATCCGAAGGCCTTTTAATACCATGTCTCCTACTACTGCTCCAGAGGTTTTTCTACAGTTAGCGGAAAAGTTGTCTTATGTCAGCGAAGAAGGTTTTTTGCAGCATCTAATGAAGTCCTTGGCGGATATCCTTGGCGTTGATCATGCCGTCGTTGAGCATGTTGATCGTCAACTGGGTATCGTGACGACACTGGCGGTTTGGTCCCAAAGAGATTTCATCGAAAAAGTGACTTATCCACTGGCTGGTACATCATCGCAACATGTCACCAAGCACGCCAGATATTTTGTTTCTGCTTGCGCCTGCCAGCAATTCCCTGACGATAAGCGGCTGTCCGCACTCGGGGTTGAGGGATATTTGGGCATCACTATCACGGCACCAGACGGTAAGTTTTTGGGTGTCATTGCATTGATGCACTCATCTCCGCTGGTGCTTCCGCGATATACCGACGAAGTCCTAAGCATTGCGTCTGCCCTGGCAGGCGCCGAATTAGCTCGCCAGTTAACGGAGACCCAGACCCAGGAGCAGCTGCTGTGCGATAAGTGGGCGTTGCAACGCATTGGACAACGTAACGAAGCATTAATAAGCACTATTAATGAACAGCGGCGATTTCAAAACGCTGTGGTTAGCGTTGCAACCGCCGTTTCGGCTGAGAATGGCGATGCATTTTTGCATCAACTAACCGCTCACACGGCTGAGGCATTATCTGCAGAAGTGGGCTTTATCGCACTGCTTGATAAGCAAGATTTTGATTTTGCACATACTCTAACGCTGTATGTTAACGGTCAACCCCAGAAAAATTTTGCTTATTATTTGCCTGGTGTGCCTTGCGATAAAGTCATGGTCGAGCAGGAGTGCATCGTTCATGAAGGCGCGGCCGTTATGTTGCCTGCTGAGACTAACGGAGCGCTAAGTTGGGTAAACGGCTATGTTGGCCGGCGACTGGATAATAGCCACGGTCAGCCCATGGGGCTGATCGGGGTGATGTTCAAAAAACCGCTGGCCGATAATGTGGATATTGTGCGCAACGTGCTGCAAATATTTGCGGCTAGGGCGGCATCAGAGCTTGAACGCCAGCAGGATGAAGACCGTATACGGCAATTGGCATTTTGCGACCCCGGAACTCAACTGCCAAATCGTGCCGCTTTCATGAGCTACTTAGAGCGTACATGCTCCGACAAGCAGACGTCAGCGCTGGCGTTATTATTGCTAGACCTTAATCATTTTAAAGAGATCAACGACACTGCCGGCCATGACCTGGGCGATTTAGTACTTAAAGACGTAGCGAAAAGCTTTACTGCGTCACTCAAGCAGGGGGAGTATTTGGCACGCTTAGGTGGTGATGAGTTTGTGGTAGTTTGCCCTGGAGGAGGGGCGAATAGCGCTTTGGAAACGGCGCAGCGCCTGTGTGACAGTATCGCACTGCCTTTGATTGTTGATCAGCACTCCTTCGAACTCTCAGTGGGCATTGGGCTGTCGCTTTATCCCCAGCATGCGGCCACACCCTTGGAGCTGTTGAAATATGCTGATATAGCGATGTATCAAGCCAAGCGACAAAAGTTAGCCGTGTGTGTGTTTGAACCCTGGATGAGTCGTGTTGTGGCGGAACAGCTGCATATTGCCAAACGCCTTGCTGTCGCTATCGCAGACAAAAAACTCACCCTGCATTTTCAGCCACAGGTAGATCTGCATAATGGTCAACTAATCGGTGCAGAGGCCCTATGCCGTTGGCACGATGACGAGCTTGGCAACGTCGCACCGGGCCGATTTATTGCTATTGCCGAAGAGCGCGGCATGATCGTTGCCCTAGGCAACTGGGTGATTGAAGAGGCCTGTCGTCAGCTTGGTCAGTGGCAGCAACAGGGGCAAATGATGCCGGGTCAACTGGCGATAAATATCGCCGCCCAGCAGTTTGAACAAGACGATTTAGTCACTCATTTGCTAGATAGCTGCGTGCAGTTCAATATTAAACCCTCTCAACTTAGCTTAGAAATTACCGAAAGCAGTATTATGGCTAACCCTGAAAAAGCCATTGCCATGACGGAAGTGTTAAAGAGTAAAGGATTGGGGCTTTCGATTGATGATTTTGGTACCGGATATTCATCACTTGCTTATTTAAAACGTTTCTCCGCTGATAAAATCAAAATTGATATTTCCTTTGTCCGCGACATGCTCAACAGTGAAAATGATCGGGTCATCGTAGCAACGATTATTGCTATGACGAATACGTTAGGGTTGGAGACAATTGCTGAAGGTATTGAGCATCAGGACCAAGCAGAGGCGCTGCTCTCAATGGGGTGTACTCTGGCGCAGGGGTATTACTTTGATCGGCCATTAACCGCCGATATGTTTGCTCAACGTTGGCTTAATTAGTCCACAAACAGGTAGCTCACAAATAGCTAGTCCTTAATAGTTAGACCGTATCAGTCAAGCTATATCAATGTTTGTGTTTAACGTTTGCGAGGGACATTCACCGAACTGCTGTTTGTAGTCGTGGGCAAACTGGCCAAGATGCCAGAATCCCCAATAGGTGGCTATTTCGGTTACCGATTGCTTTGACGATGCGCTGCGTAGGGCACGGCGGACACGATTTAAACGCGTCAGCCTTAAGAACTGTAACGGACTAATGCCTAAAATGGTCGTAAAACTGTACTGCAGAGTGCGCCGACTCACGTGGGTAAGCTGGCAAAGCTCCTCCATGGTGACGGGACCTTCCAGGTGCTCGTCAACGTAACGCTTCACGCGATCAACCACTGCTTTTCGGTGGGTGTAACTTGGTGGCAATTCATGGCTTGCCTGATTGGCTTTTAGTAGCGCTAACAATCCTGTTAGCAGAATATCCTGATGAACCTTCTCAGCAATGGCCCCCTGGTGGTGAGACAGCAGTCGTTCAAGTAAAAACGACACAGAATACAGCGTTTCAGGAGTGATTCGCCGCCGTGGTGAGCAGTGCCAATCTTGATCTAGGGCAATACCCTGCTGCTGAGCGGCAGCCTTCAATATCGGCAGGCGGATCACTAGCCCATAAATATCAAACGCCCCTGGCGTTACCAGCTCAAAATCATGTCCGCCGGGCCGACACATCACTTCGTGTTGGTCTAATGCCTGCCCATTGATCCGCGATCCAAGTGCCTGGGTGGGAATACCCAGCCAGAGTGAATCCGCCCACACCCGGCAGTCCTGGCGCAGTGCTTGCCCCGTATGCTCTTTAAACACCTGCATGGCGGGCAGCTCTATTTCATCCAGTCGCCCGTAAAAGCAGCCCGGACTGAGCTGGTCGTACTCCTGCTGCCAGCGCGTCAGGTTTTGCGCATGCTCATCGGCGTCGCAGGCTTCCTGGGTGCGCCTTTTTGGTGCAAATGCGCTGTCGCGCGTAGTCATGGGGTTCTCCTGGTGGCATTACAAAGACTCAAAGCGTTTTATCTAATGCCTTAACATATTGTATTTGTTTAGGTTGATGAAATTTTGACCGGTTTGCCAAAACTCGATACTGCCTATCTATTGATAGCGTTATGGTAGTAACAAGCAAGTTTTATACCTCAATGTTGTTACCGTGCGAGTAAAACGCAGCCGAATTACAAAAAGGAATGTCTCATGGCGCAGACCTATCACACTACGGTGGGGAGTCGCAGCTACCGCTTCGCAAGCCTGGCGGAACTGATGGCCAAAGCCACGCCGCCACGCTCCGGTGATCGTTTGGCTGGAGTCATGGCTGAGACCGCCGAAGAGCGGGTGGTCGCCCAAATGGTGTTGGCCGAACTGCCACTTACCACCTTTTTAAATGAAGCGCTGATTCCCTACGAAAAGGATGAGATCACCCGGCTGATTATGGATGACCATAATGCCGACGCCTTTGCCCCTATTCGCCATCTCACAGTGGGGGATTTTCGCAACTGGTTGCTGTCCGATCATGCCACCAGCGAGGTGCTGACCAGCGTGCGGGCGGGCATTACCCCCGAAATGGCCGCCGCGGTAAGCAAGCTGATGCGCAATCAGGATTTGATACTGGTGGCGAAGAAATGCCAAGTGACGACCGCGTTTCGCAATACCATTGGCCTGCCTGGGCGGCTCTCTACCAGGCTTCAACCCAATCATCCTACCGACGATGTCACCGGCATTGCAGCCAGTATTCTCGATGGGCTGCTGTATGGCAGCGGCGACGCGGTGATCGGTATTAACCCTGCCACCGATAATGTTGCCCAAAGCGTCAAGCTGATGCGCCTGATGGATGAGGTCATTCAGAAGTATCAGATCCCCACCCAGTCCTGCGTACTCACCCACGTGACGAATACCCTGGAAGCCATTGAGCAGGGCGCCCCGGTGGATTTGGTGTTCCAGTCGATCGGCGGCACCGAAGCCACCAACCGCAGCTTTGGTTTTGACTTAAGCACCTTGGCTGAAGCTGAGGCGGCAGCGCAGTCGCTCAATCGTGGCACGGTAGGTCGCAACGTGATGTATTTCGAAACCGGACAGGGCAGCTCGCTTTCGGCCGATGCCCACCATGGATTGGACCAACAAACCTGCGAAGCCCGCGCCTACGCGGTGGCGCGCAAGTTTAATCCACTGCTGGTGAATACCGTGGTGGGGTTTATCGGTCCCGAGTATTTGTTCGACGGTAAAGAGATCACCCGTGCCGGGCTAGAGGATCACTTCTGCGGCAAGTTGCTGGGTGTGCCCATGGGCTGTGATGTTTGCTACACCAACCACGCCGAGGCCGACCAAAACGATATGGATAACCTGCTCACGCTGCTGGGTGTAGCAGGCTGTAACTTCATCATGGGGATCCCGGGCTCTGATGACATCATGCTCAATTACCAGACCACCTCCTTTCACGACGCGCTCTATGCACGGCGGGTGCTGGGCCTAAAGGCAGCGCCAGAGTTTGAGCGCTGGCTGGCAGACATGCAGATTTTTCAGGACATCAGCACGCACCGGCTTAACGACCAGCTACCTGCCGCCTTTGCCAATAGCCTACGCCATCTGCCTAAGGAGCCACGTCATGGTGCATAAACCCTCATCGCCAATCGTAGTGGAGAACCCCTGGGAGCGATTGAGTGCTTTTACCGACGCACGGATTGGCCTGGGACGCGCTGGGGTAAGTCTACCCACCAGTAAGCTGCTGGCGTTTCAACTGGCTCATGCCCAGGCGCAGGATGCGGTTCATTGCCCGCTGGATGTGGAATCACTGGCGAGCGAGCTAACCCAAGCCCTTGGATTGTCTGATCCACCGCTTCCCTTACATAGCCATGCCCAGGATCGTGCTACTTATCTGCAGCGGCCTGACTATGGCCGCCGCCTTAACGATAAGAGTCGCGAGCAATTGCAGCAAGCCGCCGCTTCCCAACAGCGCTATGACCTTGCTGTGGTGGTGGTGGATGGGCTTTCGGCACTGGCCGTGCAGCAAAATAGTGCGCCCTTTCTCAGTGTGCTCTATCAAACGTTAGCAAACGACGCTACCGACTGGGAGCTGGCGCCACTCACGATTGTTGAGCAGGGGCGGGTAGCCATAGGCGATGAAATTGGTGCGCTGCTAAATGCCGATGCCGTGCTGGTGATGATTGGCGAGCGGCCTGGGCTGAGTTCGCCGGATAGCCTTGGGCTGTACATGACCTGGGCACCAGAGCCAGGGCTCAAGGATGACCGCCGCAACTGTATTTCCAACGTGCGCCCGGCAGGCTTGCAGGTGGAGGAGGCGGCTCGGCGCTTCTTTTTACTACTAAAAGAAGCCCGTCAGCTCAAGTTGTCAGGCGTGAAGTTAAAAGACCGCAGTGAAGATGACGTGCTGGAGGGGGAGTCGGGTGCAATAGGTTCGACGCGAAATTTTCTGGTCGCCGATTAGCGCGTTGCAAAAAAAACTGCCGCATGACTGGCTTATATTAGCTATTTCATAATAACGATCACACAACAACGAACACACAAAAAAATGGAACAACGTTGGAAACCAGCAGTACGCCGCTGACAGCTGTTTCGTTCCACACTTAAAAGGGCAAAACGATGACTCAACCATCTGTAGATCAAGCGTATCTGGCCAAACGCCAGCTGCGCAAAGGCACTGCTGGCTGGATGTTACTGGCGGGGCTTGGGGTTTCCTATGTAATTTCCGGTGACTTCGCCGGGTGGAACTTTGGTATCGCCGAAGCGGGATGGGGCGGCTTTGCGATTGCTGCCTGCTTGATGGCGTTAATGTATTTGGCGCTGGTGCTATCGCTGGCGGAAATGTCCGCGGCGATTCCTGCTGCAGGTGGCGGCTACAGCTTTGCTCGTCAAGCCATGGGGCCTACTGGCGGTTACCTAACGGGGCTGGCGGTATTGATTGAGTACGCGCTTGCGCCAGCGGCGATTGTGATTTTCATTGGCGCAGCAGTGGAGTCCCTGCTGGGGATTAATGGCCCGCTGGTTTACCTGATTTTCTACGCGGTGTTTATTGGTATCCACCTCGCGGGGGTGGGAGAAGCGCTCAAAGTCATGATGGTGATTAGCGGCCTGGCGGTATTTGCGATTATTGCCACCGCCGTGGCGCTGATCGGCAGTTTTGATTCCGCGAACCTGTTCGATATTGCGCCTACTGATGCGGCGGGTGCCAGTACCTTTATGCCGTTTGGCTGGTACGGTATTTGGGCGGCGTTACCCTTTGGCATGTGGCTGTTCTTAGCGGTAGAAGGCGTGCCATTAGCCGCAGAGGAGGCCAAAGACCCGGCGCGGGACATGCCTAAAGGCATTATCGCCGCGATGCTGTTCCTACTTTTCACCGCACTACTGGTGGTGGTACTGCTGGCTGGGGCAGCAGGGGCAGAGATGATTGGTCAAAGCGGCGTGCCCCTCGTCGATGCGCTGAATGCCACGGGCAACCCCGCATTGGCGACGCTGGTCAACGTGTTGGGTTTGGCCGGTCTGATTGCGTCGTTTTTCTCGATTATTTATGGCTATAGTCGACTGGTGTTTGCACTTTCTCGAGCGGGTTATCTCCCCAAGCAGCTATCGCTAACCAGTGGGCGTAAGGTGCCTTATCTGGCGTTGATTGTGCCCGGTGTGTTTGGTTTCCTGGTCTCGCTAAGCGGTGAAGGCGACCTGATGTTGGGGATGGCGGTGGTAGGTGCAACGATCTCCTATGCGTTGATGTCGCTAAGCCACATTCTACTGCGCTTGAAGCAGCCTGATTTGCCCCGCCCCTATAGAACGCCAGGCGGCATCGTGACGTCATCCATTGCGCTGGTGTTGGCACTGGTGGCGATGACTGGCGTATACGCGTTTGATCCCCGTGCGTTTAACTACACCATCGTGCTATTTATTGCCGGTGCGGCCTACTACTTTTTCTATAGCAAAAACCATCTGGTGGCGAAAACTGCCGAAGAGGAGTTTGCGCTGGTAGTCACTGCACCGGAAGAACTAGATGACACTGACTTAGTGACCCCTGCAGCGGCGTCTAAGCTGTAATTTAAGCCACTCATCACCTAGGCTAACGATATCTTTGAAGCCTCTGCGCCTCACCGCTCAGAGGCTTTTTTATTGATGCCAATAGCAAGGAGCAGTAAGCATGGCGCTTATATTTGATAACCCAGATGAGCAAAACCGCTGGTTTGCGGTAGACGACGGTGTCATGGGGGGAATTTCCCAAAGTACGTTCAGCGTTGCCGATGGTGAAGGGCGCTTTCATGGTGAGGTATCGCTGGAAAACGGCGGCGGCTTTGCCTCGGTTCGACGCGAGCCTGATGGCTTTGAACCGACGATTGCGGATGCTAAGGGTATAGCACTGACTGTCCTAGGGGATGGACGCACCTATCAGCTGCGCCTCAAAAGCACCTCCCTGAATGATGCTTCCGCCTATCGGGTGAAATTTACGCCATCTCAAGATAACTGGGAAACACTGCATTTTCCTTGGCATGTTTTTGAAGCGGTGCGCCGTGGAACGCTGCTCAGCGATGCCCCTCCCATCGTGCCAAGCAATATCCACCAAGTCGGTTTCTTAATCGCTGACCGTACCGCGGGGCCTTTCTGTTTGCAGGTAAGTAAGGTGGAGGTACTGTTCTAAGCACTGGGGACAGTACTTGCCCCACAGCAGCAATCCTAAAATTGAGCTCGTACAATAGTATTAAACGGTTGTACTGGTTTTTTAATACTGCTAATTTTGAGCAGTGCCTATAGTTCTAGTACAATACTTGTATCGTTCCTGTAGAACATTTCGGTAGCTACAAAAATTAAAATTGATAATCAGGAGATGCACTGATGGGAATGGAAACAGTTCGTTTTGGTGGCGATGACATCGAGAATTCGCTGGCAAACATGGATGATAAAAAGCTCGATGAGTTAGCTTTTGGGGCTATTCAACTCGATGCCAACGGTAAAATTACCCAATACAACGCAGCAGAAGGCGGCATTACAGGCCGTGACCCTAAAAGCGTTATTGGCAAAAACTTCTTCACTCAAGTAGCACCCTGCACGCAAAGCAAAGAGTTTCAGGGCCGTTTTAAAGAAGGTGTTAAAAACGGTGACCTGAACACTATGTTTGAATACGTATTTGACTACCAGATGACGCCCACCAAAGTAAAAGTGCATATGAAAAAAGCGCTCTCTGGAGATGCCTACTGGATTTTTGTTAAGCGCTTATAATCGATATAAGAGCTGCTTGCTTAACTGATAGCATGAGTAAGCGGCTTTTTACCTAAATCGTGCGATATTTTGGTGTCATTAAGGATCATCAGATGCCCCAGTGGTTAAGCGCAGCCGATTGCAAAACGGTCCTGCAATCATTGCTAAGCGCCGAACTGGCAGCCTACCGTCAAACCCCTGTGCCGGATTGGCAATATCTACCCACCATCGACTCCCTCGAAAGATTGCACCTTGCTGCCTGTACCAACGAATTTTTTTGTTTGCATGAGACCGGCGTCGAAGACCGTCTCTTAATGACTCGACATTTCGATGATTGGGCGGCAATCGTGGCACAAGCCGTGAACACTACCTCGGGGTTAACGCTTCGTACCTCTGGTAGTACCGGATCTCCTGTCGCACATTTACATCGCTGGGAAGATATCGAAGCGGAAGCAGTTGCCTTGGCGCGGCGATTTTCGGCGCGTGTGCCAATTAGTCGAGTGATTAGCTGGTTACCGCTGCATCATCTGTACGGCTTTATGCTGGGAATAGCGTTGCCTGGTGTACTGGGTGTTCCACGGATTGCCGCGGATAGCATGGCGTTGCCTACTCTGTCGTCAGGTGATTTGTTAGTAACGGTGCCACCTCGCTGGGAGTATTTGGCGCGTTCGCGCACTACTTGGCCAGCGAATATGCTCGGGGTGTCTTCTACGGCGCCGCTATCCGCCGCTACCTGGGAGACTGTGACTGAACGCGGTTTAACGGGGTTGCTGGATATCTATGGCAGTACTGAAACCGGCGGGGTGGCTACCCGATGGCGCGAGAACGAGCCTTATCGGTTGTTAGCGCACTGGCAACGCTTTGATGCTCAGCATATTCAACGTGTTGATAGCCACGTTGCTACGCCGCTGTCGGATAATACGTGCTGGCATGACGAAAGCACCTTTACCCTCGAAGGGCGTCATGACGATGTTGTGGTCATTGGTGGAGTTAACGTGAGCCCGCAGCATGTGGCCCAACAGCTACGGGCGTTGGCGAGCGTGGCTGACTGTGCAATTCGCACCACAGGCTCGGCCACTCAGCTGCGTTTGAAAGCCTTCGTTGTGCCTGAGAGCAGTGAGCATGAAACCGCCAACGCCATCGCGCAGGCGATCGCTTCGTGGCCTGCCGCTGAGCGCCCCATCAGGATTACCTACGGCGACGCCCTGCCCACTAACACAATAGGCAAGCTGACTGACTGGTAGCCCTTAGAAGCTAGCCCTTAGAAGCTAGTCCTTAGAAACTAGCCCTTAAAAGTTAGCCCTTAACAGTTAGCTCTCCAGAGCAATCCTCTATATAGGAAATGTGGTTATGGACGATGAGCATCGCACGCTCGAAGAGATCGAAATGATTGCGCTTGGGCGGCAGTCTATAGTGCTATCTCAAGCAGAAAAACACGCGGTGCGAAAAGCCCACGATTTTTTGTGCAATGCCATCGAACAGCGCCAGCGAATCTATGGCGTGACGACGGGGTATGGACCTTTAGCCACAACAAATGTGGACCCTAAACAATCATCGCTCCTGCAGCAAAATTTGGTCTATCACTTATGCAGTGGCGTGGGTGAGCCACTGTCACATCGTCACGTGCGCGCGATGATGGTGGCGCGTATGGCCAGTTTGGTACGTGGCCACTCGGGGGCTAATCCGGTGCTTATCGATCGTTTGCAGGGGTGGCTGGAGGTTGATTTGATTCCTCTAGTGCCGTCCCAGGGCACTGTTGGCGCTAGCGGCGACTTAACCCCCTTGGCGCATTTGGCGCGGGCGCTCAGCGGTGAAGGAAAAGTAAGCCTAAGGGGCGGGCACTGGATAGACAGCGCTGAGGCCCACCGACAACTCGGCTGGAAGCCGTTAGTGCTTCAAGGCAAAGATGCGATCGCTCTGGTTAATGGAACGTCAACCACGGCGGGTATCGCCGCCTTGAACGCCACCGCGGCACAGCGGGCCGTCAAACTGAGCACGTTACTCGTATTGCTATACGCCGAGCTGTTGGAAGGCCATCGTGAGGCATTTCATCCCGCCATTGGTGAGCTGCGTCCGCACCCAGGTCAGCAGCAGTTGCATCGTTGGCTTTGGTCGCTGTCTGAAAGCAGCGGCGCTCTCATTCCCTGGCAGCGAGACCCTACATCGCTTCCTGATATGGGCAGCGATATTCAGCAGCATCAGCCGTTACCCCAAGATGCTTATACCTTAAGATGCGCGCCTCAAGCACTGGGTGCCGCTTGGGACGTCGTTGAGCAGCATGCACAAACCGTGCGAATTGAGCTTCAGGCGGTCACCGACAACCCGCTGCTGTTGGTCGATGACGACACTATTTTGCATGGGGGTAACTTTTTTGGCCAGCAGTTGGCCTTTGCCAGCGACCATCTCAATAATGCGCTCATCCAAATGGCGCTGTATAGCGAGCGGCGTATTGCCAGAATTACGGATCCTCAAAAAAATAAAGGCTTACCTGCCTTTATGCAGCCCCTCGACACCGGCTTACACAGTGGCTTTATGGGGGCTCAGGTTAGCGCAACCTCGCTTGTTGCTGAGCTTCGTAGCCACGCGATGCCTGCTTCTATTCAATCGATTCCTACGAACGCCGATAACCAGGATATTGTCCCCCTGGGTACTATCGCCGCACGACGGGCCAGTACAAGCTTAGAGCAGCTTTACCAGGTGTTAGCCATTGAAGCCTTAGTGCTTGTCCAGGGAGCCGAGTTGAAAAGTGCTCACCTGCTTAGCCACGCCTCTAAAACGCTATGCGCCTGGGTGCGAACGCATGCGCCACCTCTTAAGGAGGATCGGCCGCTGTCAGAAGAGATTACCAACGTGGCAAATATGTTGGCCGATCCGGATGAGGTGGCGCCATTAATGGTTTTACTGGGCGCTTCACCTTCAGTCCCACCAAGGTCGTCTCGCATGTAGTCTCCGGGTACGCGAAGCTGGTGGAAATAATCAGGAGTTTGGCCAGTGAAACACTCACCTGGGTACCGCTTAGCGACAACGATTTTGCATGGCTTCGATGAGTATCGTGCGCGCTTTAAGGAAATTACCGCGGACGCAAGCCGTCGCTTTCGTGACGCAGCATGGCGTGAAACACAGCAGGCATCGGCAGAGCGTATCAATCTGTACCAGCAAAAAATCGATGTCACGCTGGGGCGCTTAAAGCGCACCTTTGACCCGGAAGTGGTCTCCCATTGTGAGTGCTGGCGCGAAGCCCGTGGCCACTATGCTGAGTTGATTAGCCACCGGTTGGATTACGAGCTGGCGGAGACCTTCTTTAACTCGCTGTTTTGTTCAATTTTTCATCACCGCCATATCCGCAATGACTGGATGTTTGTGTACAGCTCTCGGGAGGACGCTGCTCACCGTTCAGGGATTGAGCTGTGCCGCAGGGTAAAGGTGAATGGCGATTGGCAAGCAGCGCTTAAGTGGGCGCTGGAAGCTGCCCCTTTGGATAATCGCTTCGCGGACATTGAGGGAGACACCCAGCTTGGTGCCACCTTCTTGCATCAGCAACTGCCCGCGCCAGTGTTGAACGCTGCTGATACTGAAATCGAGTTATTAAACAGCGTCTTTTATCGTAATAAAGGCGCCTACCTGGTGGGGCGAATCCTGGGTGGCGGCAAGCAGGTGCCGCTAGTGTTACCCGTGCTCCATGGGGAGGGGTTCGGCGAGCAGCAAGGGGGTGATCCGTGCCTACACCTGGACACGGTGCTGATTGAAACCGATGAAGTCTCGATTATCTTCTCTTTTACCCGAGCCTACTTTCAGGTCGAGGTGCCCGTGCCAGGGGAGTTTGTCAGCTATCTGCAGCAGCTAATGCCGCACAAGCCGGAAGGGGAGCTTTACGCGTCGATTGGCTTTTTCAAGCATGGCAAAACCGAGTTTTTCCGGGCGCTCAACCAGCAGGTCGCCAAGCGCGAAGATCAGTTTATTATCGCACCGGGGGTGCGTGGCATGGTGATGGCCGTGTTTGTGCTGCCCAGTTTCCGCACCGTGTTTAAAATCATTAAAGATAAATTTGACCCGGCTAAAGAGGTAACTCACGCCGTGGTGCGCGAAAAATACCGCCTGGTAAAGCGCCACGACCGGGTTGGGCGTATGGCTGATACCCAAGAGTTTTCCAATTTTATTGTCCGTCAGGATCATTTTTCGCCGGAGTGTCTGGAGCACTTATTGGAAGTGGCACCCTCAACCGTGGTGTTGAAAGATGACAAGGTGATTATCAAGCACTGCTATACCGAGCGGATGATGACTCCGCTAAATATCTACCTGGAGCAGTGCAGCGACGCAGAGACCGCCATGGTGCTGAAGGATTATGGCAATGCGATTAAACAGATGGCGGCAGCCAATATTTTTCCCGGCGACATGCTGCTGAAAAACTTTGGCGTAACGCGCCATGGCCGAGTGATTTTCTACGACTATGATGAAGTGTGCTACCTCACCGAGTGCCGTTTTCGGCATATCCCAACATCCTATGGCAATGACTTTCAGGGCGGTGGCGATAGCTTGTCCGTAGGGCCCAATGATATTTTCCCCGAAGAGTTTGGCCCCTTTATGTTCGCCAATCCGCAGCTACGCCGCCTGTTTACCGAGCAGCATCCAGAGCTGTTTGATCCAGATTACTGGCTGGAACTGCAGCAGGCGATTGTGGATGGCCGAGTCATCGACGTTTACCCTTACCGTAACAAGCAGCGCTTTGCGGGAAGTATTGGTCAACTAGTATATTAGTCAGCAATGAAACAAAGGCAACGAGGCAATCATGGCAGCAAGCCCCCATTTAGTGGTGTTTACCGGCTCGGGGATTAGCGCTGAGAGCGGGATTAAAACCTTTCGTGCCAGCGATGGCCTGTGGGAAAACCATCCAGTTGAGGACGTTGCGACCCCCCAGGCATGGCAGCGCAATCCACAGCAGGTGTTGGATTTTTACAATCAGCGCCGCGAGCAGATCCGTAAAGCCAAACCCAATGCCGCCCATAAAGCGCTGGCAGCGCTTGAGCAAGAAGGCTTTCACGTCAGTATCATTACCCAGAATATTGATGACCTGCACGAGCGAGCAGGGTCGCGGAGTGTGCTGCACTTACACGGTGAAATTTTAAAAGCGCGCTCGTCAGTGGATGAGCGTATGCGCTACCCGCTTCCCAAAGGAGGCATTGAACTGGGCAATATCTGCGACAAGGGCAGCCAGCTACGTCCTGATGTGGTGTGGTTTGGTGAGGCGGTACCGCTGTTTGAAGACGCCTGCGAGCTTGTCAGTCAGGCTGATTTTCTGCTGGTGGTGGGCACCTCCCTGGCGGTCATGCCTGCCGCATCGCTGTTGTCTTACATTGACTACGATACGCCCTGTGCACTGGTCGATCCGGACGCGGATATGCTCAGCCCCGCGGGTGTGCTGGCGATCAACACCACCGCTGGTGAGGGCGTGCCAGCGCTGGTGAATCGCTGGAAGCAGCAGGGTAATCTACTGCTTTCCTGAGCGT
Organism: Halomonas sp.; assembly: GCF_007692655.1. Classification (GTDB taxonomy): domain Bacteria; phylum Pseudomonadota; class Gammaproteobacteria; order Pseudomonadales; family Halomonadaceae; genus Vreelandella. The sequence continues at coordinate 5,299 of NZ_REBQ01000219.1, read as the reverse complement.
TTTACTGTGCCAGAAACCACGCCTTCATCGCGTCGGTAACCTTGGTCATTTCTACTTCCGTGGTGATATAGGCGGGCATGGTATACAGCCAGCGGCCAATGGGGCGTAGCCAAACGCCACGCTGGCGGGCGAAGTCGCCCACGCCTTTTAGCGCCTCAGCGGAGTGGGCTTCAATGACCGCCGTGGCACCGAGAACACGCACATCGGCCACCTTGCTATGGGTGCGTAGCTGCTCGTCGTCGATTAGCTCTCGACGCAGCAACTGGTTTAACTGATCAATCTTGCCGAGATAGTCCTCTTCTTCAAAGACTCGTAGGCTTTCCAGCGCGACACGGCAGGCCAGCGGGTTGCCCATAAACGTAGGCCCGTGCATAAAGGCGTGGTGGGGGCTATCGCCGATAAATGCGTCGTGAACACGATCCGTAGCAAGTGTCGCGGCGTGGCCCAGGTAGCCGCCGGTCAAGCCTTTTGAGAGCACCATAATGTCGGGTGTGACGCCAGCGTGGTCGGCGGCAAACAGTTTGCCGGTGCGCCCGAAGCCGGTAGCCACCTCGTCAAAAATCAGCAGCACGCCAAACTCATCGCACAGCTCCCGTGCGCCGGTTAGATAGGCGGGCGAGGTCATATTGAGCCCACCGGCTGCCTGCAACAGCGGCTCCATCAGCAGTGCGGCTATCTCGTGGTGGTGGCGTTCCAGTACCTCACGCAGGCCAGCCAAATCCTGGGCAACCTGCTCTGGCGTAGCGTCATAGGGGGCAGTGGGCGCCGGGGCGAAGTGATGCTTAGGCAGCAAGCTGGCGAACAGACTATGCATCCCCTCTTCCGGGTCGCAGACTGCCATGCAGCCGGTAGTGTCGCCGTGGTAGGCCTTCATCAATGAGAGCATGCGGCTTTTTTTAGGGTGGCCGGTAAGCACCTGGTACTGCAGCGCCATCTTCATAGCGACTTCCATGCCCACTGAGCCGCTGTCGGAGTAGAACACGTGATTCAGTCCGGCGGGGGTAATGCGCACCAATTCACGGGCTAATTGATCGGCGGGTTCGTGGGTTAAGCCGCCCAGCATGACATGGCACAGCTCGCCCGCCTGTTCGCGAATGGCCGCCACCAAGCGCGGGTGCCCATAGCCATGAATCATGCACCACCATGAACAGGTGGCATCCAGCAGCCGTTCGCCGCTCTCAAGCACAAAGTGAACACCATCACCGCCGACGACCTTGGGCGCAGGCGTCTGGGTTTTTAAGTGGGCGTAGGGGTGCCAAACATGGCGATGCCAAACGTGGCGATGCCCAACCGATGTGCTCATAACGACTCCAGTGATAAGTAGCGGTGCGCCGTGGCGGCGTCAGGGAGGGCAAGGTGGGGAATAATGCCCAAGCAGGGGGCCGCAAGTTTGGCGTTTAAATGGGCAATATTGGCATCAAAGCGCGTTGGATCCGCCGCAAAAAGCGGGTCAACCACGCTGCCCGCCCAACCGGCGAGCAGTAAGCCATCGGCACGAATGGCCTCCGCCGTTAATCGGGCGTGATTTAAGCAGCCCAGCTTTAAACCAACCACCAAAATAACCGGCAGCTCAAGGGCGATGGCCACGTCACAAAAATCGTCCTGGTCGTTTAAGGGGACTCGCCAGCCGCCTGCACCCTCTATCAAGGTAAAGTCACGGGGGGATTGGCGAAGCGTTTCACTCAGGAAGTGAGCAATGGCGCTGGCTTTTAGCGGTTGGCCTACCTCTAACGCGGCTAAATGGGGCGCAATGGCGGGCTCAAAGGTGATCGGATTAACCGTGGCGTAGTCGACCGCTGGCACGCTTTGCTGCTGCAGTGCCAGGGCATCGCTATTGCGCAGGTGTCCATTGATTCGCTTGCTGCCAGAGGCTACCGGCTTAAGGCCCAGGGTGCTCAACTGCTGTTGGCGGGCGGTATAGAGCAACCCGCTGGTGACTAGCGTTTTACCTGCATCGGTGTCGGTGCCAGTAATGAAAAATGCACTCATTGGGGTTTTTCCAGCGTTAACGTTAGGCAGTGGTAGCTCACTGGCAAGCCTTCTGATTGGCGTAACTGCTCATAGCGCGCCTTGGCAGCGGCGATATCTCGCCGGGTAATATGGGCTTGTGGCCTGGCGAGCTGGGCGCCGACGCCTTTGATGGATGCCATCACCGCGTTCAAGTCGGGGTAGTAGTAGTGCTCAACGTTGGCGGTTTGCCGGTTAATGGTTAAACCACTCTCAGCGATCGCTACGGCAACGCTGATTTGATCGGGCGTTTGCAGTAGCGCTTCGGGGCGCTGCCAGGCGAAGGCAATCTCTGTCAGAGTGCCTGGCAGTAAGGTGGTGATATGGGCGTGACCGCCAGGCTCAAGCACGCGGTAAAGCGCCTTCATCACAGCGCCAATATCGCGACACCACTGCACTGCCAAGTTGGAAAACACAAGATTAACACTACGTTCGCTAAGCGGCAGCGCTGCCGCATCGCCCTGTTGCCAGTGGATACCTTCGCCGTAGCGCTGGCGGGCCTGTTCCAGCATGCCGGGGGCGATATCCAGGCCGACCAGTTGAGCAGCGGGGTAGCGCTCGGCTAGGCGCTGGGTCCAGTAGCCGGTGCCGCAACCAATATCAACAATGCGGCTGGCAGAGGCTGGCAGCGTATTCCACAACCCTTCACCTATCTGGCGCTGTGCGGTGGCTAGCGCATCGTAGCGGGGGGCGGCCCTGGAAAAGGCGTGGGCCACTCGCGCTTGCCAGTTAGCTTCGCAAAGCTGTTTGCTAAGCCCTTTGCTAAGCTCTTCGCCAACACCTTCGCCAAGGGGTTGGGTAAGCACTGTTTGCTCGATCACAACACCTCCGCGCTGGCGTTAGTCAGCTTAGTGGCATGGCGGGTTATCGCAGTGGTTAACGCTTGGGGCTGGGAGAGCATGGGGCAGTGTCCAACACCGCTTAACCGTTTCCCTGCACCGCGTTGGCCAGGGCTAATTAGTGGATCCTGCTCGCCAATCAGCTTAACGATCGGGCAAGTAGCCGTGGTGAAGTGGCGGCGGTTGTCGAGTTCAGCCAGCCACTCAAGGCCACGGGAAAGCGTTGCATGATCCGCATTGGGTGAATCGCCCAGCAGATCATTAAGGCGCTGATAGGCCTGTCGTGGGTTGGGTTCTCCCTGGGCCTGCCAGCGCAAAAAGTGTCGCCAAGTAGCGTTTGGGTCACGCTCAAAGGCGCGCTGGAAGCTACCAAGCTCGCGCTGGGAGACGCCGTCGTCAGCGCAGAATGTCGCGCTAGCTCCTAGCAAAATAAGTCCTTTAGGGGCAGCCAGATAGTCGAGCAAAGCAGTGGCCAGTAATCCCCCCAAGGACCAGCCTACCCAGATGGCATCGCTGGGTAGGGCGTCGGCCATGGACGCCGCCAACTGCGCTAAGGTGGCATTAGCGGGGAGCGCGGGGGTGCCCCCATAGCCCGGCCAGTCGATAGGCTGAGCCGCAATGGCGCTTGGCCAATAGCCGTCAAGTGACTGCCAAATACGCTGATCAATGCCCCAGCCTGAGAGCAGCACTAGGCGTTGGCAAGGCATGCTGTCTCCTCGCGCTGACACGCAGTTAGCGCTTCTAATAAGCGCTCAATTTGGTGGCGGGAATGGCGTGCGCTTAGCGTAATGCGCAGTCTTGACTCACCCTTGGGCACCGTGGGTGGGCGAATGGCCCCCACATAAATGCCGTGCTGTTGCAGCCGTGTAGCCCACGTTAGGGTGCGTGCTTCATCTTCCAATATCAGCGGCTGAATAGGGGTCGTTGAGTCACTGAGTGGCAGTCCCAAACGCAGTGCCTCTCGTCGAAAATAAGCGATGTTGGCATTAAGCGTCGTGCGGTGTTCAGGCTCTCGTTGCACAATATCCAGCGCCTTAAGCGTCGCCGCGGCGATGGCCGGAGGCTGGGCGGTGGTGTAGATATAGCTGCGTGAAAACTGAATCAGGTGGTCGATTAACGCAGTATCTCCAGCCACAAAAGCCCCAGCGGTGCCCAGTGCCTTGCCAAAGGTGCCGACCAGAATCGGCACCTTGGCGCTGCTCCAGGTGCTGCCCACGCAGCCACTGCCATTGTCGCCAAGCACGCCTACGCCGTGGGCATCGTCGATCATAAGCCATGCGTTATGACGCTTGCAGGCGGAGACTAAGTCTTCGATATCAGCGACATCGCCATCCATACTGAAAACGCCATCGCTGACCACCAGCTTATGCGCGTACTCACTGCGCCCCAGTAAGTTTTCCAAGTCATTGGCATCGCGATGATGAAAGCGCCGGTTACGTGCCCCGCTTAAAGCCGCACCGTCCAATAAGGAGGCGTGATTGAGACGGTCTTGGAAAATAGCGGTGTGTCGATCTGCCAGCGCTTGCAGCACGCCGAGATTGGCCATATAGCCGGTGGAAAACAGCAGCGCCCGTTCGCGCCCGGTCCAGTGCGCCAAGGCCTCTTCCAGGGCGTCGTGAACCTCCAAGTGACCGCTGACCAGGTGCGATGCTCCCGCTCCAGCGCCAAAACGGCGCGCGCCATCCGCCTGGGCTTCGCTTACCCGTGGGTCGTGAGCAAGGCCCAGGTAGTCGTTGCCAGCAAAGTCGAGCGCAGATTCAGACGCGCCGTTTGCCACGACCTGCCGCGTTCGCCAGCGGTGTGTCTGCTGGCGATCAGCGCGGGCAGCGGCTAAACGCTGGTGCCATGCTTCAGACACTGGCATCTACCGCTAGCTCGGCAACGCGCTCGGCGTGTACCCGCTGCTGGGCCAGTTGGGCCAGGCGCGCCGCTTGAGTATCTTCGCTCTCGCAGATCTCGCGCTTTTCCGGATGCAGTCCCAGCTTGGCGAATAGCGCTCGGTCGCGGTCTGCCTGGGGGTTGCCGGTGGTGAGCAGCTTGTCGCCGTAGAAGATTGAGTTGGCGCCGGCCAAAAACGCCAGCGCCTGGGTCGATTCATTCATCTGCTCACGGCCAGCGGAGAGCCGCACGTGGCTTTGCGGCATCATAATGCGGGCCACTGCAATGGCGCGGATAAACTCAATGGGGTCTAAATCTTCGACATTTTCCAGCGGCGTGCCGGGCACTTTCACCAGCATGTTGATCGGTACTGATTCCGGGTGCGGCGAGAGCTTGGCCAGCTGTTGCAATAGTGCGCTGCGATCCTTGGCATCTTCGCCCATGCCGAGAATGCCTCCGGAGCACACTTTCATACCCGCATCGCGCACGTTGGAAAGGGTCTCCAGCCGATCGCTGTAGGTGCGGGTGGTGATGATTTCGCCGTAGTACTCCGGCGAGGTGTCCAGATTGTGGTT
>NZ_REBQ01000180.1 GCF_007692655.1 Halomonas sp. | reverse complement strand
CCGGTGACCGCAAAAAGTGGCTGGAAGATTACGGCAACCTCGCCGATATCGAGGTGTAATCATAGAGGTTATAGAGGGTGATGGTGTGAATGTGGTGGCGCGGCGTTAAGGTTCGTGTTTCCTGCGCCGATAGTGAAGATTAGGAGTATTGAAACTAATACCCCAAATAAGAACTTCACTTTCAAAGGGGAACGACGTTGTTTAAAACCATATCCAGGCAGCTAACGCTGGCCGCACTCACGCTTATGTTACTCATGGCCGCAAGCATCTACGCCGTCATGGCCTGGCGAGGGCAGCCGCTGGTGATTGAAGCAAGTCAGTCACTTGTGGATCGAACGGGAGGTTCAATCGTTAACGCCTTGAATGCACAGCTGGCTCGGGTTGAAGGCAATACATCAAGTCTTGCGGCGTTAGCTGAATCCTTACCTCGCGAAGAGAGTCTCTATTTGCAGGCATTTCCTAGGGTGGTGGATGACAATGGTAATGCCGCCATTGCCGGGGGCGGCATTTGGCCCGAGCCGAATGCATTTGAAGCAGGGGTGGAGCGTTTCAGTTTTTTCTGGGCGCGAGATGCCCAAGGCGGTTTAGAATTTTTAGATGATTACAACGCTCCCGGCATCGAGCCCTATCAGGAAGAGGAGTGGTACAGCAGTGCGCTTGGTGCAGAACCCGGGCAGTGTGTCTGGTCAACGGCCTATCGTGATCCTGCAACAGGTGTGGCGATGGTGACCTGTAGTGTTCCTTACTACCTTGATGATGCTTTCGCAGGCGTGGCCACGATTGATATGCAGTTGGACGGGGTTGCAGATTTTTTAACAGAAAACGGTGGCGCGACCGGCGGCTATGCGTTTGTGCTTGATAGCGCGGGCAATGTTATTCATTTTCCAGGGGCCAACTTGGCTACGGCCGATATGCAAGGGTTAGCCAATCTCGTGGGTGGAATGCCTTGGCTGCAGCCGGTCATCAATGGCCTAAACGAAGGGCAGGAAGAAATTAGCGTGGAAACTGCCGGTGTACTGGACGCCCCTGCATCGGTACGTTTGTTCAGCATGCAAGATACCGGCTGGACGTTAGGGTTAATAACGCCTCAAGAAGAAATAACGGCGCTTGCGCGTACCTTAACGCGGGACCTGCTCATTGTAATTCTTCCCCTGTTAGCGCTGCTGCTTGCACTGGGGTGGTGGGGCGGGCGTATTTTGTTGCGACAAATACGCAGCACCACTTTGCAGATTGACCAACTGGGCCAGAGTGGCTCCAGCCGTGAGTTGACTATCTACCGCGATGACGAAATTGGCGAATTACGCGGCGCGGTTAATCGCTATTCTGATAAGTTGCAGTATTTGTTTGGTGAAGTGCGGGGCGTCGCTGATGCTATTGCCAGCGAATCGACTGACATTGCTTCGGGCAATACCGAGCTTTCTAGTCGAACTGAGCAGCAGGCTGCGTCACTGCAAGAGACTTCTTCGACCATGGAAGAAATGGCCGCGACGGTGAAGCGTAACGCTGACAACGCTCAAGAGGCAGATCAACGCGTGAAAGAGTCGGCGGAAAAAGTGAAGCAGGGCGGTGAGCAGGTATCGCGGCTGGCGCAATCGATGGCGGCAATTAATGAAAGTTCTGGAGAAGTCTCCACCATTGTGACGGTGATTGAAAACATTGCCTTCCAAACCAATATACTGGCGTTGAATGCTTCTGTAGAGGCGGCGCGTGCAGGTGAACACGGTAGGGGATTTGCCGTGGTAGCGAGCGAAGTTCGCGAATTGGCGTCGCGAAGTGCCACGTCGGCAAGAAACATTAACGGATTAATTAAAACAACGACTGAACAGATTGAGACAGGCAGTGGCTATGCCCGCGAGGCAGAGGCGGCGATGAAAGAAATTATCGTATCCATTAATGAAGTTACTGCACGGATTAGTGAAATCAGTCAAGCTTCTGGCGAACAGACCAATGGCATTGATGAGATTAATCGTGCAGTGACACAAATGGATACGGTGACCCAGCAAAATGCGGGCTTGGTAAGCCAGGCGGCGGGGGCTGCCAACGAGCTGTCGCTACAGGCCCAGCGCCTAAAAGGGCTGCTCGATGAGTTCCATGGTAGTTCCCAGGGTGGGTCACCAACGGCGAGGCTATCAAACGAAGCTAATGCACCGAAAAGGTATCAATTAACTTAGCGTGCCATGTTAAGTGGCCACGTGTCCGCTTATCAGCCGCCCCGACTGGGGCGGTTTTGTTGTCAAGGTAGGATATGATCGACATGGATATTCAAGTAGCGGAGGGAGACGTCGAACAGCTCTCCCTGCGTGACTACACCGAAAAAGCGTACCTCGACTACTCGATGTACGTCATCCTCGACCGGGCCTTGCCCAACATTGGCGACGGTATGAAGCCCGTGCAGCGGCGGATTATTTACGCCATGCGCGAGCTGGCGCTGCATGCTAATGCCAAGTACAAAAAGTCGGCGCGTACCGTCGGTGACGTACTGGGTAAGTTCCACCCCCATGGTGACAGCGCCTGCTACGAAGCCATGGTGCTGATGGCACAGCCGTTTAGCTACCGCTACCCGCTGGTGGATGGTCAAGGCAACTGGGGTAGCCCCGACGACCCTAAATCCTTCGCCGCCATGCGCTATACCGAGGCCAAACTTTCCAAGTTTGCCGAAGTGCTACTGGGCGAGCTTGGGCAAGGCACCGTCGATTGGGTACCCAACTTTGACGGCACCATGCAAGAGCCCTTGGTGCTGCCCGCCAAGCTGCCCCATGTACTGCTCAATGGTGGTACTGGCATTGCCGTGGGTATGGCCACTGACATTCCGCCGCATAACGTCTCGGAAATTGTCGAGGCAACCTGCCATCTGCTGCGTAACCCCAAGGCCACCACCGCCGACTTGATGGAGTTCGTGCCCGCGCCGGATTTCCCTACCGATGCGGAAATTATTACCCCGCCTGCGGATCTACGGAAGCTCTACGAATCCGGCCGGGGCTCGGTCAAACTGCGTGCCCGCTATATTCGCGAAGACGCCAATATCGTGATTACCTCGGTGCCCTATCAGGTTAGCGGTGCCAAGGTGCTGGAGCAGATTGCCGCGCAAATGCAGGCCAAGAAGCTGCCCATGGTAGCGGATCTGCGCGATGAATCGACCCACGAAGAGCCTACCCGCCTGGTCATTGAACCGCGCTCCAACCGTATTGACGTTGAGTCGCTGATGGCCCACCTGTTTGCCACCACGGATCTTGAAAAGAACGTGCGGGTGAACATGAATGTGATCGGCCTGGATGGCCGTCCACGGGTGATGCCGCTGCCTGAAATGCTGGGTGAGTGGCTGCAGTTCCGGCGCAGCACCGTACGCCGTCGGTTAGAGCACCGGCTGGGCAAAGTCGAAGATCGCCTGCATATCCTGGAAGGCCTGCTGATTGCCTACCTGGATCTTGATGAAGTGATTCGGATTATTCGCGAAGAGGATGACCCTAAAGCCTCGTTGATGGCGACCTTCAAGCTCTCTGATCGCCAAGCGGAAGCAATCCTGGAGTTGCGCCTGCGTCATCTTGCCAAGCTCGAAGAGATGAAAATTCGTGGCGAGCAGGATGAGCTGGAAAAAGAGCGCAAGTATTTAGAAGGCCTTTTAGGCAGCGAAGCCAAGCTCACCACCCTGATCGAAAAAGAGATCCGCGCGGCGGGTAAAGAGCACGGCGATGAGCGCCGCTCACCGCTGGTGGAGCGCGCAGAGTCGAAAGCACTCTCTGAAGTTGAACTACTGGGCGCTGACCCAATTACCGTGGTGCTGTCTGACAAGGGCTGGATTCGTGCGGCCAAGGGGCACGATATCGACCCGGAAGGGCTCTCTTATAAAGCGGGCGATAGCTTCCAACTGGCAGCGAGAGGTAAAACCAATCAGCCACTGGTACTGCTGGATGACACCGGTCGGGCCTATACCTTGTCGGCGCATAATCTGCCGAGTGCAAGGGGGCAGGGTGAGCCGGTGACAGGGCGCGCTAACGTCGCTGCCGGTGCGAGAATGGCTGGTCTGATGTTTGCACCGCCGGAGCGCCGCTTCGTGCTCGCCACCGACGGTGGCTATGGCTTCGTGGCGCGGCTCGATACGCTCACCGGCAAAAACAAAGCGGGTAAAGCGGTACTTAGCCTGCCCAAAGGCTGCAACGTCATGGCGCCGGTTGAGGTACCTGAGGGCGATGAACTGTGGGTCGCGTCGGTCTCCAACGAGGGCCGATTGCTGCTGTTCCCACTCGATCAACTGCCTGAGATGTCCAAAGGTAAAGGCAATAAAATGCTCGATATACCTGGTCCAAGGGCTGCCCGTCGGGAAGAGTTTGTCTGCGGTCTTACCGTGCTAGCGTCTAACGACGCGTTAATGATTCATGCGGGTAAGCGTAAACTGACGTTAAAAGCCGACGACCTGGCTTATTATCGTGGCGAACGTGGACGCCGGGGCAGTAAGCTGCCACGTGGCTTCCAAAAAGTAGACCGTTTAGAGGCGGGTGACTAAATAATGGCAGGAGCTAAATGATGGCACGCGGTGATCTAATCCTAACGTTATTAGCCTCGCGACTAACGGCGGATATTCAAGGCCAGGTTGAGGCGTTGGCGGTGCAGTTTGGCCTGCAAGTCAAAAGCACCCAACGGCTTGCCGATGTAACCCAGCACGGCAGCATTGACTGCATTGAGCATCGCTTGATGGGTGACAAGGTGGACATGCAGGCGCTACGAAAAGCCGCATTAGTACTGAGCGAAGCCTTACAGGTTGACGTGGTTATCCAGGAAGATACGCGGGATCACGTGCAGCCCCGGCTAGTGTGCTTTGACATGGACTCTACGCTGATCAAAGCCGAAGTCATTGATGAGCTGGCACGTCGTCATGGCGTGGGGGAAGAAGTGGCGGAAGTCACTGAACGTGCCATGCGCGGTGAATTGGATTTTAAGGCCAGTTTCCGCGAGCGGATGAGCAAATTGGCCGGGCTGGATGAGTCTGTGCTGGCTGAGATTGCCGAGGAGCTGCCGCTGATGGAGGGCGTCGAACGCCTGATGGTCAATCTAAAGCGCCTTGGCTACCGTACGGCCATCCTGTCCGGGGGATTTACCTACTTTGCTCGCTACCTGCAGGACAGGCTCGGTTTCGACGAGATTCATGCCAACGAGCTGGTGATAGAGAATGGCAGAGTGACTGGCGAAGTGTGTGAGCCTATTGTGGACGCCGAGCGCAAAGCTGAATTGCTTGAAACGATCGCGCTGCGTGAAGGTTTCACCCTAGCGCAAACCATTGCCGTGGGCGATGGCGCCAACGATCTCAAGATGCTGGCTAAGGCGGGTATGGGCATCGCATTTCGCGCCAAGCCCTTGGTGCGTGCCCAGGCGCGGCAGGCGATTTCTACTCAAGGTCTAGACGGTGTGCTCTATTTAATGGGCTATCGTCACATCGACTTGGAGGGGTAAACGGTGAGTGAAGCGGGAAGTCAGTCGCCTTTTGCAAAGTGGCAGGCACGCCTGGAGCGGCTGCGCAGCAATAAGCTATTTGAAACAGTGGTGATTGCCATTATCGTCGTGTCTGCCCTAATGATCGGGGCGCGAACCTACGATGAAGCTAGCCAGTTTGAACAGTGGCTTATGTACCTTGACGTTGCGGTCACGGTGTTCTTTTTGGTTGAGCTGTTGATTCGCATGGCGGCAGAGCGAAACCTAATCAGCTTTTTCAAAAAGGGTTGGAATGTTTTCGATTTCCTAATTGTGACCGCTAGCCTGATACCCATGGATGATTCAGAAATGGTGCTGTTGGCGCGCCTTTTAAGAATCTTCAGGGTGTTGCGCCTGGTATCGATGATTCCCGAATTACGCTTATTGCTGGTGTCACTGGTTAAGTCGATCCCGCGGATGGGCTATGTCGTACTACTGATGTTCATTATTTTTTATATTTACGCAGCTATTGGCAGCTTTATCTTCCATGAGGTTGATGAACAGCTATGGGGTAATATCGCCCTCGCCATGTTGACGCTGTTCCAGGTGGCGACCTTTGAAAGCTGGGCGACAGCAGTGCTTTACCCCACCATGGAGTACTTCCCCTATGCCTGGATCTACTTTCTGACCTTTATCTTTCTAAATGCGTTTATTTTTCTAAACATGATGATCGGCATCGTGCTGGACGTCATGCAAAAAGAGAGCGCGCTGATTGACTTAGAAAGCGGCGAGGGAGAGGCTGCAGAGATACAAGGATTACGTGCTGACGTAAAAGAGTTGCGTAGCCAGCTCGACCGCATGGAAGCCGCGCTAACGCAATCCCATGCGCCCTTAACGACAGCGCCAAGCGACGTGGGCCAAGAGCACATCGACAAGCCTGCAAAAGAGTGACTTTAGGAGAGCCGCCATGATGTTGTCTGATCCATCCAAAAAGTATCGTCCTTTTGTGGCCGTTGATCTGCCTGATCGTCAATGGCCGAGCAAACGCATTGAAACGGCGCCTGTCTGGTGCAGTGTCGACCTGCGCGATGGCAATCAATCGCTGATTGACCCGATGGACCAAGAGCGCAAAGAGCGCCTGTTTGCCATGCTACTCAATGTCGGCTTTAAAGAGATCGAGGTAGGCTTTCCTTCCGCTTCTCAGACCGATTTTGACTTTGTCCGCTCGCTGATTGAGCAAGACAAGATCCCCGATGATGTGACCATTCAAGTGCTGACCCAGGCGCGTCCGCACTTGATTGAACGCACCTTTGAAGCGCTGCAGGGCGCCAAAAACGCCATCGTTCACGTTTATAACGCCACTGACCCCATGTTCCGCCGGGTAGTGTTCAACGTCGATAAGCCTGAGTGCGTGCAGATTGCCGTGGAGGCGACCCAGCAAATTCGTGCTCAGATGGACGCCGCACCAGACACCAATTGGACCTTCCAGTACTCACCAGAGCTGTTCACTACCACTGAAATGGACTTCGCAGTGGAGATTGTTGAGGCAGTCATGGAGGCTTACGGTGCCAGTGCCGATAAACGCATGATTGTTAATCTACCGGCTACGGTGGAAGTCGCGACGCCTAACAACTACGCCGACCAAATCGAATGGTTCTGTCGACACGTTAATCATCGTGACCACCTGATTGTCAGCGTTCACCCCCATAATGATCGCGGCACCGGGGTAGCAGCCGCAGAGCTAACGCTGATGGCGGGCGCTGATCGCGTGGAAGGCACGTTATTCGGTAATGGTGAACGTACCGGCAACGTGGATATCGTCACCCTGGCCATGAACATGTATACCCAGGGCGTTCATCCGCAGCTCGACTTCTCCAACATTACCCCGATCATGCGCGAGGTGGAGTACTGCAACCAATTGCCAGTACATCCGCGTCACCCCTATGTGGGCGACCTGGTGTTTACCGCTTTCTCCGGTTCTCACCAGGATGCGATTAAAAAAGGCATGGCGGACCGGCGCGCTAATCCTGACGCCGTTTGGGATGTGCCTTACCTGCCCATCGACCCGCTAGATGTGGGCCGCAGCTACGAGGCGGTGATCCGCGTAAACAGCCAGTCGGGTAAAGGTGGAGTTTCTTACCTGCTGGAACAGGAACACGGGATTGAGCTACCGCGTCGCCTCTCTATCGAATTCAGCCAGGTTGTACAGGAAGTGGCGGAGCGCACCGGTAAAGAGATCACTGCGCAGATGATCTATCAAGCGTTCTTGGATGAGTACCTTGAGCAACGCGCGCCCTTTGGACTTGTTAGTCACCGTCTCTCTTCTGAACCTGATAGCCCCAAGGTGGCATTAGAAGCGGTAGTCGAAATTGACGGTAGTCGCCAAACGCTAACAGGCGAGGGCAACGGCCCATTAGCCGCTTTTGTTAAGGCACTGGCAGCTGCTGGGCACGATGTGGAAATTATCGACTACCACGAGCACTCCCGTGGTCAGGGCGCCGATGCCGAAGCCATTGCCTATGTAGAAGTGCGCATCGATGGTAAAGCGATATTTGGTGTGGGTACGGATGAAAGTATTACCAGCGCCTCGATGAAAGGTGTCCTGAGCGCTATCAATCGCCACCACTCTACCCAAGCGCCTGCAGCCAATGTGACGACGGCGTCGTTGGGTTAATCAAAACGATTGCCAATCCAGTGGGGTAGCTAACAATGCGGCCTTGGCAGCTCATCGTGTTAACAGCGATTGTGATCGCGGGGCTGCTATCGGCGGTGGCTTCTCATGAACCGTTTGAGTCCAAACTGGTGCGCCTGGAAGTGCAGCGAGAGCTTCCTGCACTTGCGCCAACGCTTGAACAGGAGTCGCCAGAAATCAACGCGCTTTTTCTCAGCTATGCCGCAGATCGAGCGCTCTGGATGAGTGCCTCGCTAGCGATATTGCGCCATGGTGATATCGCCCGCAGCACACTGCTCGACTATGGACTGTCGCCGCAATTTCAGGAAGTGCTGGTACGCTTTGGCGCCGACGCGGTGCTGCCAGTAAGCTATTTCCGCGATCACGATATCGCCACGCTGCGTGCCCAGCACTGGATTGGTGAGCGCTATCAGCAGGTCAGCCGTTGGTGGAGCGATGAGCCGTCGGTTGAGGTGGATGACACGGACGTAGAGGCAGCGATTGCAGAATTAACGCCTTATCGACGTGGCCAGATGGGCATTGCGTTACTTGAGGCTAACGGCCACGGGCTGCTCAACCAGTTTGTGGTAGGTGACGAGGGTAACGTGGAGTGGCTGCAAGGCGAACGGGTGGTGTCGGGAGTGGGAGATTTCTTTACCAGTGGTTTACGCGACCTGGAGAGCCAGTGGCGGCGCGGTGAAGCAATCGGCGCAAGCGACCTTGGCTGGGCCGGCGTTGACATACTAGTCATGGCCAGTACCGTCAAGGTGTTAAAGGCTGGGCGCGTTGCCCGCACCGCCCGGGTGGGTAGCGTTGAAGCCCAGGGTGCACGTGCAGGGCTGCGGCAAGGCATTGTCGCCTCAGGAGGGCGGTTCGCCACGCTGCCGCGCATGGCCAAGATTGCTGCGGTGGCGACCACGGGCTATGTGGTAATTCGTCATCCGAGTCTAGTCAGTGCCCTGGGTGCCAATCTTTCCCAATGGCTCGGCTGGCCAACATGGCTCGGGCAATTTCTTATCTGGCTAATTGTGCTACTCCCAGTGCTGGTCATTACCCGCTTTTTCTATCGCTGGCTGCTCACACCGCTGCTATGGCTACTGATGCCATTGATGCGGGTGTGTTTTAGGGCCGCTAATCGGTCGCTGACCAAGCGAACTCAAGAGCATACACAAGAGTTAGGATAATTAAGTGGTATCGTTAAGTGAGGTAAAAAGAAACGCCTGAGTTTTCTGAAAGGCCAGTTTAAAGTACCCAATGATTTTGTTCGCATGGGTAAAGATTGAGTGCTAACAATCAACAATCTGCTTCGCTTACAAGGCCCATTCTCAGCGTTTCACAGAAGAATGGGCCTTAGGTCTTAGCGCTAGGATTGGCTCGCTACCCACCCGCGCCAGCCGCCAAACTCGCTGATATCTTCTGCTTCACCGCCTTCATTGAGCGCCCCTGCGGTGCAGATAAAGCCGCACTTCCAGCTACCGTCGGCAAGCTCTACCTGGCCTAAACCGAGCGGGGCGGGAATGCCTGCTAAAAAGCTGCCCACGGTTTCGATGGGCAGGCGCCACACTTCCACCTCAATGGCTTGACCATTTTCATCGCGCAGCATTGCCGGGCGTTTGGGTGGCCCGCCTGCTAGGGCAAACAGTTTGTAGCGCGGCGCACTATGGGTGCTACTAACCAATACGCCGCCGCGTTCAGTCAACTGGTGGTTAAGCGGCAGGCCTTGCAGGTGCGCACCGCACACTACCAGCTCCATGGTGCCGTCTTGCGCTGAAGCGGGGAGTTCTGCCAAAGGCGGGTGCTGTCTGCCCGTGGCACCTAATGGCAACATTAAGCGTGCTTCAAGTGCACGTCCTAAGGAGAGCAGCGTTAAGTCAGCAAAGACTGGCCCAAACAGCGTGACGCCCACTGGAAGATCTTGCTCAGTAAAGCCTATGGGCACGGCCAGGGCGCTGTAGTCGAGCAGGTTCATAAAGTTAGTCCAGGTGCCCAGGCGCGAGTTCACCCCAATAGGGTCCGCTGCCACCTCTGCCTTGGTGGGGTGGGTCACCGTGGTGGGCGAGAGCATCACATCCACCTGGCTGATAAGCGCGTCGGATTGGCGCTTAAATTCGGCAAGCTTATAGCGCGCATCGAAGGCGTCCACCGCCAGCGGCGTGGCGCCACCCTGGGTGATTTCAAAGGTGACCGGGTGCACCGCATTCGGGTGGCTCTTCATCAAATCGCGAATTACATGGTAGCGTTCGGCCACCCAAGGGCCTTCATAAAGTAAGCGTGCGGCGGCCAAGAGGGGCGAGCAGTCCAACTCGACTTTCTCACCACCCAGCGCTTCCAGCTCGGCAATCGCCTGGTGCATTCCCTGGGTATACGCCGCATCGGTGTGCCACTGGGATTCCAGCGGCACCCCAAAGCGGAACGTAGCAGGTGCTTTGCCATAGCGTTTACCGCGCACGCTAAAGTGGTGCTCCCGCGACCAGGCGCACTGATCATCATAGGCAGCAGTAATATCCAGCACTTTCGCCGCGTCATCGGCGGTGAAGGTAAACAGGCTAATGGTGTCCAGCGTCGCGCAGGCGGGTACCACACCGCGGGTG
This sequence comes from Halomonas sp., assembly GCF_007692655.1. GTDB lineage: Bacteria > Pseudomonadota > Gammaproteobacteria > Pseudomonadales > Halomonadaceae > Vreelandella. The sequence continues at coordinate 478 of NZ_REBQ01000180.1, read as the reverse complement.
CTGAGTAGCCCCAGGCTGGGTTTAACACCGTATAGGTTATGGAAACAGGCAGGTACGCGCCCAGAGCCTGCCGTATCGGTGCCCAACGCGAAGCTCACCATACCTGCGGCGGTGACCACCGCCGAGCCGCTGCTGGAGCCGCCGGGAATATAGTCGGGGTTAAAGACATTGGCCGGTACGCCGTAGTCACTCAGTGCGCGCTCACCCACCAAGCCGGTGGCGAACTGGTCAAGGTTGGTTTTGCCTAGAGGAATAGCTCCCGCATCGATCAACTGCTGCACCACAAAGGCGTTTTCTGTAGGGGTATAGGCATACGCCGGACTGCCTGCGGTGGTAGGAACTCCCGCCAAGTCGATATTGTCCTTCAGCGCAAAAGGAATACCAAACAGCGGTAGCGTCTGCGGCGATTCGCCTTCCAGGCGCTGCAAGTAAGGTTCCAGCTGTTCACGCGTCAAGCGGGTGATCCAGGCGGGTTCTT
>NZ_REBQ01000132.1 GCF_007692655.1 Halomonas sp. | reverse complement strand
TCAAGGCAGGTATTCAAGATATAGCCAGGCAAGTACTAGGCGGTTTAGACTGCCTTTTTTACATTTATCTAGGAGGTTGTTCTATGACGATTAAGCGCCACGATACAAAAGCCCGTATGAGCCGGGCAGTTATTCACCAGGGGGTGGCCTATTTATGTGGCCAAGTGGCTGGGCCCGAGGCCCGCAATGGCGATATTGCCGCCCAAACGCAAAGCATGTTGGCACGGGTAGATGCACTGTTAGAAGAGATTGGCTCAAGCCGTGAACAGCTGCTTAGCGCGACGATTTACCTCAAAGATGGCAGCGACGTTGCCGCTATGAATGAGGTCTGGGATGCCTGGGTGCCAGAAGGCCACGCCCCAGCGCGGACCTGCGTTTGCGCACCGCTGCCCGCCGATGAGCTCAAAGTGGAAATTACCGTCACCACCGCAGTGAGCTAACGGCTCACTGCTTTTTGTTTCTGGCAATTTATTACCACTCACCACTCACCACTCAACCATCACTTCCCAGGCTTTTCCAAGGGAAAGCGGGTGTCTCGCAGGCTGTCTTTGATTTTCTTGAGGTGGGGGAGGAAGTCTTCTCCGCGCCTCAAGGTTACCCCGGTGGCCAGCGCATCAATCAGTGTTAATTGAATCACCCGGGAGGTCATCGGCATATAGTGGTCGGTATCTTCGGGGGTAGCGACATCTAGCGTGGCGGTGCACTCGTTGGCCACCGGCGAGTTGGGCGCGGTGATGCCGAGTACCACAGCCCCCGCTTCTCGTGCCAAACGTGCGATATCCACTAGCTCTCGGGTGCGCCCAGTGTAAGAGATAATCACTACAACATCGCCGGTATGGCAAGCGGCGGCGACCATGCGCTGCATGAGCACATCAATGTAGGCCATTACTGGCAGGTTAAAGCGGAAGAACTTGTGCTGGGCATCCTGAGCGACCGCGCCAGAGGCTCCCAAACCAAAAATGTGGATCTGTTTGGCCTGGGTAAGATAGTCGACCATGCGCTCAACGGCAGCCATATCGATTTCGCGTTGGGCTTCATCGAGTGCCGCGATGGTGGCGCCAAAAATTTTGTGGGTGTACTGGGTAGCAGAGTCGCCCGGCTCCACCGCCCTGGTAACATAGGGGGTGCCGCCGGCTAAACTTTGGGCCAGTTTGATTTTAAAATCAGGGTATCCCTTGGCTCCGAAGTTGCGGCAGAAACGGTTGACCGTCGGTTCACTAACACTGGCTGCCTGTGCCAGGCTGGCAATACTAAGGCTGGTGGCAACGGTGGGGTCCTCAAGAATTACGTTGGCGACTTTACGCTCCGAACGGTTGAGTTCTTCTAAACGTTCGCGCAAGCGGTCAAGTAAGTCATGGGCCATTGCCGGTCTCCGTGTGAGTAGTTGTATTAAGCGGCTTCCATTCGGCGCACCAGGCCACAAATGCCTCCGCAGGTAGTGGTCGGGCGTAGAAGTAACCCTGGGCGGCTTCACAGCCGATAGCACTTAAATACGCCGCTTGCTCTGCCGTTTCAATGCCCTCTGCCACCACATCGCAGCCCACACTATGGGCTAGCTGGGTGATGGTGTGTGCCAACTGGCGATCAATGGCACTGGTTTCTAAATCCATCACAAAGGCGCGATCAATTTTTAGCGTCGAGAAAGGCAGTGTCTTGATATAGGCAAGCGACGATTGGCCGGTGCCAAAATCGTCAATAGCAACCGCAATATTCATGTCGGCTAATTGAGCCAGTTGCTCCCGAGCATGCAGCATATCGCTCATCAGCCCTGATTCAGTTACCTCCAGGGCAAAAAAACGTTCGGGAACTTGTTGCGCTGCCAAACGTGCCAGTAACTGCTGGGCAAAATCTTTGCGCATTAGCTGCCGAGCGGCGACATTGACGGCGATATGGAAATCATCATTGAGCAGTCCCTGCGCCCGCCAGGCAATAATATGGCGCATGGCTTCACCAATGACCCAGTCGCCAATAGAGAGAATATCACCGCTGGCCTCTGCCAGTGGAATAAATTCACCCGGAGAGATAGAGCCGAACTCAGGGTGCTCCCAACGCAATAATGCTTCTGCGCCTAAAATTTTGTGATCCGCCAGTGATATTTTGGGTTGAAAGGCCAGTGACATCTCGCCCCGCTCTGTAGCCCCGCGAATCGCCTGTTGAATGTGCAGTCGATGACGCTGCTTGGCCTCAAGTGCCGGTGTATAGCACTGTACGGAAAGGGTCCCTTGTCGCGGCAATGCTAATGCCGCCTTGTGCACGAGCCGTTCAATATCAAAATAGCCCTGTTCTCCACTGATCCCAATGCGTGCGCTCACAGGAAGTAATAGGTCGTCCAATACCTGATCCTGTTCGAAACAAGCAAGAAGTTGGTCAGCGAGTTGCAGGAGTTTGGATTTCTCCGCTGTGGGCGTGATAACCAGTAGTTCACTGCCGCCCCATAAACCGATCAGGCAGTCAGCGTCCAGGCGCTTCCTAAGCCGCTGACTAATGGCATGAAGCAGCTGGTCGGCAACCCTGTAACTGTGTAAACGCACCACATCGTCCAAGCGATCAAGGGCGATAAACAGAAGTCCTGTGCCTGAGGCTTGCAGTGCGGCCGCTTGTAGCGCCTGGTTCAAGCCTCGGCGGTTTGGCAATTGGGTGATCGGGTCAGTACGCGACTGGCGATCTAGCTCCTGGGTACGCTTGGCGATGACAAGCTCCAAGGTATCGGCTTGCTGATCGCGTACTTGGTAGCGATGCTCAATGTTTAAGGTGTTCTGGATACGCTGCAAGACTTCATCTTGCTTAAACGGTTTGGTAATGAAATCGCGAACGCCCATGGCTAGGGCACGCTGGCGGGTAGCGTCGTCAATGTGCGCAGTCAGCACAATAATAGGCGGCATGCGCTCAGCAAAGTAGGCGCGTAGCTGTTCAATTACCTCGTAGCCATCTAAATGCGGCATGCGGATATCCAGCAGCAGTAAATCCGGCAACTGCTGCTGGCAGTGTACAAGCACTTCCCGTGAATCATTGATGCTATGAACATTCCCGAAGCCGTACTCGTCAAGCAGGTCAAGCATTAGGTCGATATTAACGGTGTTGTCATCGACGACTAGCAGGTGTTTTTCGGTAAGGCTCATGGCATCGTCCCTGACGGCATTGGCATAAAGTGAGCAATAGTAGCTTTTAGCTTACCAAGCTCTAACGGTTTAGTGAGGTAAGCATTAAATCCTGCCTCTAAGCCACGCTTGATGTCGCCAGGCATGGCATTTGCCGACAGGGCAACCACCGGTAGTGCGTGCAATTGAGCGTCACGGCGCATCGCTTCAAGTGCCTGGTAGCCGTTCATACCAGGTAGATGAATATCCATTATCACCAGGGCGGGTGCGCAGTGACGCATGACTTCCAAACCAATTTCAGCACTGGGTACAACCTGCAGTGATATATCATCCATGTCCTCAATAACGTCTTTCATAAGCCGCTGATTGGCAGGATTGTCTTCAATATATAGCACCATCAGAGCATCGCTGGGAGCGGCGTAATCCGAAGGATGTGGGGGGTGCTCATCAGCAGCGGCGCCAGCATTTGCAGTGGGCAAGGTAAACCAAAACGTGGAGCCTCTACCGAGCTGGCTGTCGACGCCCAACTCCCCATCCATGCGCTCTACCAGTTCGCGGGTAATGGCCAAACCAATACCGGAGCCTTCGATACTGCCGCCTTCTGCATCAAGGCGATTAAACGGCTCAAACAGCTCATGCTGGCGCTCTCGGGCAATGCCAGGGCCTGTGTCAATAATGCTAATACGCACATGCTCTACTAGATGCTTCACTGTAATATCAACAGAGCCGCCAGTGCTGTTGTACTTAATGGCATTGGAGAGCAAATTTAACAATATTTGCTTGGTACGTGTGTAGTCGGCGTGCACCCGCCACTGGTCATTGGGAGCCGTGTAGCGAAAACGGATTCCTGCCGCTTCAGCGCTGGCTTCCAGGGTGGAGCACGCATCATTAAATACATTGGCTAAAATGATCGGCTCAATGGAAAGCGTCATATGGCCTGCTTCAATCTTCGCTAAATCAAGGACTTCATTGATTAGGCTCAGCAGGTGGTGACCGCTCTTTTCGATTTGACCCACTTGACGCTGCTGCTTTTCGCCCAGCGGGTCACGCCGACTATTGGCCAGAATCTGGGCAAAACCAATAATGGCATTGAGCGGGGTACGCAGCTCGTGGCTCATCGATGAAAGGAACTCACTTTTTGCCCGGCTGGCCGTTTCCGCCTGATCACGCGCTGCTGCGAGGTCTTGCATCACCTGCTCACGTTCAGCCATTTGGCTGTATAGGTTGATGAGCAGTGAGCAGGTGTCGGTAAACGGCTGGAGCCAATCCAATAGCTCCTGGTTTAACAGCTGCTTACTGTTGGCAATGCAGTACATCCCGACCAACCCCTCTCCACTGAAAATAGGCACGCCCAGGTAGTTATGAACCGGCGTGTCCGGAATGGGAAAGCCGCTGCGTTTAACATGGGCAGGTATGTCGTTGGTGATCACCACGTCACCGTAGGCAAAAACACGACCTAACATTGAGTCGGGGTTGGTGAGCGTCAAGCTGCCATTACGCAACTGATCCATAAAATTACGTGACTCTTCGTTCCATGAATGTTCGGTAATGGCATGCACTTTAAGCGCGTTAGTCGTGTTGGTGGGCATTACTTCGCCAATCAGCGCGTAGTCACTATCGGTGAGCTCAAGCAGTGCTTCCATCAAAAATGCCCACAGCTGCTTTCCTGACATCAGTGCCTGGTAGTCAGTAATGCCTTGGTGAAGCACCTTGAGCAACGCCTGCTCTTTGTGCATCCGGCTCACAGTGTGGGCTAGGTCCACCTTTAGTTTATGTTGGCGCAGGAGCTCTTCAACTTGACCGGCTAATCCGCCGAGTAGCTTCAGGTCGCGATCACTAAACATTCGAGGCTCACGGTCAATCAGACACAGCGTACCTATGGTGATGCCATCAAACGGTCGCAGCGGGTAACCGGCGTAAAAACGTATGTGTGGCATATCGCCAACTAGCGGGTTGTCAGCAAAGCGCTCGTCCTCGAGGGTGTTTTCAACCACCAACGGCGCATCAAGGAAAACCGCGTGGGCGCAGAAAGAGGCTTCACGGCTGGTTTCACAAACATCAAGCCCGTGGTGTGATTTGAACCACTGACGCTCTTTATCCACTAGCGACACCAGTGCGATAGGAACATCAAACAGATCGCAGGCCAATTGCGTCATGCGCTCAAAGGCGATGTCTTCGGTTGTGTCAAGCAATTGCAGGTCATGCAAGGCCGCTAGGCGCTGTGGTTCATTATGGGGAATACCTGGGGCTTGCATGGCCATTCCAAAGCTGAGAGTTAAGTAAACATATCATACTGACGTTATACCGATGTATAACTTACTATCGGTAATTAACCCCTCAGCTTTAACCAAGACCAATAAGTTTCATCAGCCAACGCCGGTACGGGGGGTATAGCATGGTGCTGGGCGCTCGCTTAGATTGATAAAATACGCCGCGCAAATGACTAAATCGCTCAAAACCATGACGGCCATGGTAAGCCCCCATTCCGCTTTCACCTACGCCGCCAAACGGTAAAGAGGGCACTGCGTGGTGCAGCAGCGTGGCGTTAAATACCAGCGCGCCAGAGCGTGTTGTGTGAAGCAACTGTTGCTGCAACGTTTTATCGGAAGTAAACGCATAAAGTGCTAATGGGTGAGGACGATCATTGACGTAATTGAGCGCTGCCTGCATGTCGCTCACGCCAATCACTGGTAGACAACGGCCAAAAATCTCTTCACGCATTACCTGCAAATCTTGGTGGGGGTCTATAATTAGTGCGGGGGCATGTTGACCGTGATCGATGACTCTGCAGCCATGGTCGTGCGCTTCCGCTAGCATATCATCAAGCCGCTGTTGATGAGTCGCATCAATTGCCTGGGTAGCCGAGTGGTCATCGGGTCGCTGTTTTTGAATGGCATGGCTCAGCGCTTTAACCAGCTCGCTAATACGGCGACTCTCTACCAGTACATAATCGGGAGCGATACAGGTTTGCCCCGCGTTCATGCCCTTACCGAAAATAATCGCCGCAGCGGCCTGATCCAGGTCGGCATCGCTCGCCACGATAACGGGCGATTTACCGCCAAGTTCAAGTGTCGTTGGCGTTAAATTCACTGCGGCTGACTGAGCAATTTGGCGACCCACGGCGTTAGAGCCAGTGAACAGCAAATGGTCAAATGGCAGGCGGCTAAACAGCGTCGCCACCTCAACACCCCCTTCCACCACACACAACTCCTCTGGGGGAAAGTATTGTGGTACAAGTCTTTTTAACAGCGCGCTGGTCATAGGGCAGTGCTCGCTGGGCTTAAGCATGGCGACATTGCCTGCGGCAAACGCATCGACCACCGGCATTAATGCCAGGCTCCAGGGGTAGTTCCAGGGGGACATGACGCCGATAACGCCTAGGGGCTGAGGAGCGATACGTGCCCGTGCGGGCAGCAGCCTCCACGGCATGCTAACGGCCCAGGGGCGCATCCAGCGCCATAGATGCAGCCTGGCGTGGCGAACGGCGTGAAGCACCGCACTGATTTCGGCCATACGTATTTCCACATCGCTGCGCTGACCAAAATCTGTTTGAATCGCTCGAATAATCTCAAGTTGATGATGTTTGGTCATGCGCGCTAAACGGGCCAAACGGTCGCGGCGAACAGTCAGCGTCGGATAGGGCTCCTGGTTGGCAGCTTGGCGCTGAATTTGGAATTCTCCCGTTAGATCGCGCGTCATGACCTCTCCTTGTGCGCCGCTACCGGCGTATAACCATAAACCGAGCAAGCGTGGGGTTTATCTGCTCATGGTCTGTGTGAACGAATTGTATGAACGGTTTGTATAAACGACTGGTATAAACAGTGTATGTAAATCGTTTGTGTGAACGGTGTGTGTGAATCGTTTATATGAACAGTTTATATGAACCGTTTTAGTAGACAGCCTTTTTAGACAGTTAGTGTAAGGTGGCCCAGGGAATTTTACATTGCGTTAGCCTCGAACTCTCTTTTAGCCCGCACTTTCTGTTAGCTCCACACGCTCTTTTAGACTCACAATTACTGGTAGGTGCTATGTCGTTATGTCCACTGTCGCTGGCTATTTTACCCACCATTGGGGCCGTGACGGCAAGCCAATGGGATGCACTGGTAGATAACGATCAGCCCTTTTTACGTCATGCTTTTTTGCACGCCTTGGAGGCGAGTGGCTCGGTCTGTATGGCCAGTGGCTGGGAGCCTTGTCACCTAAGTGTATGGCAAGAGGAGCGGTTGGTTGCGGCGCTGCCGATGTATCGTAAACATCACTCTTACGGTGAATATGTCTTTGATTGGGGTTGGGCTGAAGCCTTAGAGCGGGCCGGTGGTTGTTATTATCCTAAAGCACTGAGCGCAGTGCCATTTACGCCGGTGCCTGGGGCGCGCACGCTCATCGCCGATCAGGTCGATGCAGAGGCGGTACGCGCACTATTGGTCAGCGCATGGCGTGAGCAGTGTGCAAGTCTGGACCTTTCAAGTTGGCACCTGCTGTTTGCTGATGAAGCGGAGGTCGCTGCATGGCAAACGCAGTGTCCTGAACTGATTACCCGTGAAGGGGTGCAGTTTCAGTGGCGTGATCGCGGTTTTGGGGATTTTGATGGTTTTCTGAATAGTCTTACTTCTAAACGACGCAAAATGATTAAGCGCGAACGGCGTTTAGTGGCTGACCAGGGTTTGTCGGTGACCCGTTTAGAAGGCAATGCCATAACCCCTGACGCAATGGCACATTTTTATCGCTGCTATACGATCACTTACCATGAGCGTGGTCGCCCGCCCTATTTGAACCATGATTTTTTTGAACGTTTGCGTCAGTCCATGCCAGAGGCGCTGGTACTGGTTCAGGCCCAGATTGAAGGCCGCCCGGTGGCAGCAGCGCTCTATTTTCGTGGCACAACGTCGCTATACGGCCGCTACTGGGGAAGTGAAGTGGTGGCTGACTGTCTCCATTTTGAGGCGTGCTACTATCAGGGCATTGAGTACTGTCTACAGCAAGGCTTAACCCTGTTCGACCCGGGAACTCAGGGAGAGCACAAGTTAGTACGCGGCTTTGCGCCTCAGCGGGTGCGTTCACTGCACTTTATTCGTCATCCGGGGCTTGCCGCTGGTGTGGCGCAGTTCTGCAGGGAAGAGGGTGAGCATGTTAACGCCTATCGCGAGGCAGCCCGTAAAGCGTTGCCATTTAAATAAAACGCGGGTCGCTGGGGTTGCCTCTTAATGGCATAATGCGCGCCGACACATAGTTACTTAAATAGTTACTTAAAATGACACCCGATTCAGCGCCATATTTTACATGTCAATCAGTCGATAAGTTACGGGAGGGCAGCAATGCGTAAATGGCTAGTGATAACGTTGCTCGCCGTCTTGGCACTGCTGCAGTATGAGTTGTGGTTAGGTAATGGCGGCTGGCGAGATTTGCAAATTGTCGAGCAGCGAGTTGCCGTTCAAGAAGCAGCCAACGTTCCCATGCGTGAGCGCAATGCACGCTTAGCCGCAGAGGTAATGGATTTAAAAACCGGTTTAGATGCAATCGAAGAGCGCGCACGCAGCGACATGGGCATGGTGCGTACCGATGAGCAGTTCTTCTGGGTGCCGGGCGTGGCCATAGAAACGGAGTTAATGGGCATCAATGCCGGTTTGATCTCCCCGCAGGAGCCGCCTCAGTGAGCCAGCCGTGGATAATTGTTCCTGCTGCTGGTCAAGGTCGCCGCATGGGCGCAGACAAGCCTAAACAGTATTTAACCCTCAACGACGAGCAACCCATACTGGCGCATACGCTGGCGCGCCTGCACAGTGCCTTTCCTAACGCCCGTTTAGTACTCTGCCTAGATGATGATGACCGCTGGTTTTCCCCCCGCTGGGTGCCTTTTGCTGAGTGGCAGCGGGTGTCCGGTGGTCATGAGCGAATGGACAGTGTCTTGAATGCTCTCTTGGCCATGGCGGCGCAGGAGGATGACATCGTGATGGTGCATGATGTGGCAAGACCGTGCATTACATCGGTCGATCTGCACGGGCTGTATCAGGCGGCGTTGGTGCATTCTGCGGGCGCACTTTTGTCAATGCCGGTGGCCGATACCATGAAGCGCGCTGATAGTCAGGGTCTGAGCGAGCGTACGGAGTCTCGCGATGGGCTATGGCATGCGCTAACTCCCCAAGGTTTTCGTTATGCACTGCTGCGTCGCGCGCTTGAAGCTGCTTGCCAGCAGAACACCCTGGTGACGGATGAAGCCTCGGCGGTTGAGGCATTGGGTGAGCGTCCTCAATTAGTCAGTGGGCGGCGCGATAATGTAAAAATCACCCACCCGGATGATTTGGCGCTGGCCGCCGCGATCATGGCATCCCAAGCCAGTCAAGCGAACCAAGACTTTGATGAACAGATGCTGAATCACAAGGGTTGAACAGTTAGGAGCTTAGAATGCGCATTGGTCATGGGTTTGATGTTCACCGCTTTGGCCCAGGCGATCATCTGATGATCGGGGGAGTAAAGCTACCGTTTGAGCATGGCTTTGTTGCCCACTCCGATGGCGATGTATTGTTGCATGCGGTGAGCGATGCGCTGTTGGGTGCCTGTGCGCTGGGCGATATTGGCCGCCATTTTCCTGATACTGACCCTGCCTGGGCGGGCGCTGATAGCCGCGATTTGCTGCGCCATGTGGTCAGCCTTGTGCATGCTCAGGGTTACGAGGTGGTTAATCTGGATGCCACTCTAATGGCGCAAGCACCCAAAATGGCGCCTTACATTGACGCCATGCGGGAGGTTATCGCGGTTGACGTTGGCAGTGAATTGGATCGTATTAATGTCAAAGCGACGACAACCGAGCGATTAGGCTTTACCGGACGCGGTGAGGGCATTGCCGCTGAAGCCGTCGTGCTGCTGCAGCTTTTAGAGGCATGCAATGATTAATATGCCTAATTGGCAGCGCAGTTTGGATGCCCAGTTTGGTCCCCCAAAGCCCGGGCAGTACCGTGCCAAGCCGGAGGATTTCTGGGTGGACGAACAGCTTGAGTTTACCCCTGAGGCTCATGGAGAGCATCTATGGCTGCGAGTGGAAAAGCGTAACCAAACGACGTTAGATGTGATAAAGATATTGAGCCGACTTTGCGGTGTGACACCCCGCGATATTGGCTATTCAGGTATGAAGGACCGCATTGCGGTCACCCGCCAGTGGCTAAGTGTACATTTGCCCGGTCGCGACGGGCCTGCTGGGCTTGAAAAGTCGCTTAATGAGCTAGGTATTACGGTCGTTGAGCAAGCCCGCCACCCGCGTAAACTCAAGCGCGGCGTACATCGAACCAACCGTTTTGTGCTTCGCGTGGGTGGTGACGCGATCAAGGCTGAAGATTTTATCAGCCGCTGGCAGGCGCTTTGTCAGCAGGGGGTGCCCAACTATTTTGGCCCCCAGCGGTTTGGTCAAGACGGCCGTAACCTTCAGCGCGCTGAAGCGGTGCTTAACCGAGGTTGGCGAAAGCGTGACGACCGCCAGGGTATGATGCTCTCCACGGCGCGCAGTTTTTTGTTTAACGAGCTGCTCAGCGCCCGTTTAACGGATGGTACTTGGTGTCAACCACTTGTTGGTGACACCCTCATGCTAGATGGTACGCAAAGTGTATTTACGATTGATAGTGTTGATACAACGTTGCATGACCGTGCTGCTGAGTTAGATATTCATCCCACCGGCGTGCTGTGGGGCGTAGGTGACGCCAGCCAGGGGGAGGTTGCTGCTTATCAGGCACGCCTGTTGGAGCATTACCCAGCGCTGTGTGGCGGTTTAGAACGCAGTGGGGTAAGGCAGGCTCAGCGTGCGTTGCGTATGCGGCTGCTTGACCCACAGCTAGAGTGGGAGGCCGATACCGCTCGGCTGTCGTTTGCACTGCCCCGAGGAAGCTTTGCCACGGCTGTGCTAAGTGAACTTATGGTGGTGGAGTGATGTTAATAAACGGTTAGTAGAGGAAAGATATTAGTAAACGGATAGTGGTGGGCTGATTTAGCCGCCAGCGCCGGTAAGCTCAAGGAGACCTGCTATGCGGCGACTGCTGCTCTCAAATGATGATGGTGTTCATGCGCCCGGACTGCGCGCACTGCACGATGCGCTGTTGGCGCATGCCAATATCCGTGTTGTTGCCCCTGATAGAGATCGGAGTGGGGCTAGTAATTCGCTCACTTTGTCGCGGCCACTTTCATTGATGCCGCTGGATAACGGCTTTTATAGCGTTGATGGCACGCCTGCTGACTGTGTCTATTTAGGCGTTAATGGCGTCTGGGATGAAAAGCCAGACTTGGTCATCTCCGGGATCAACCATGGCAGTAATCTTGGCGATGATGTGCTCTATTCTGGAACCGTGGCGGCGGCGATGGAGGGGCGTAATTTAGGTATGACCGCCATTGCCATGTCGCTGTGTGGGGAACGCTACTTTGCTACGGCTGCCAGAGTGGCGGCCACCTTAGTAGGCGCAGCTGACCAGCTTTCGCTGCCGCCGCGTACGCTGCTTAATGTCAACGTGCCGGACGTGCCCTGGGAAGAGATTAAGGGCGTCAAGGTGACTCGGTTAGGCTATCGAGGCCCCGCAGAGAAACCGCTCGCGGTAAAGGATCCACGTGGGCGGACACGCTACTGGATCGCTGCTGTCGCGGCGAATGCCGATGACGGTGAGAATACTGACTTTGCGGCTGTAGAGGCTGGTTACGTCTCTATTACGCCGCTGCAAACGGATCTCACACGCCATCCCTCGATTAATGATGTGCAGGATTGGTTGGATGTTTTTGCCTGATATATCTTCGCTGGAGCTGCGTGGGCGAGGGATGACCTCTCAGCGCACTCGAGATCGTATGGTCGAGCGCTTGGTACAGCAAGGTATCAGGGATGCCCGTGTCCTGGATGTCATGGCCAGCGAGCCACGCCATCTGTTTGTGGATGAAGCGCTGGCTCATCGCGCCTATGAAGACACCGCCTTACCTATTGGTTTTGGTCAAACGTTATCTCAGCCGTTGATCGTCGCGCGTATGACGGAGCTGGTGTTGCGTGCGGCCCCACGGCGGGTATTGGAACTGGGCACAGGCTCAGGTTATCAGACGTTGATACTGTCGCGATTAGTAGAGCAGCTTTACTCCATTGAGCGCATAAGCGCACTGCACGAACGTGCGGTGGAGCGTTTACGAAGATTATCGGCTCCCGCAACACTGGCGGTAGCCGATGGTGGCTATGGCTGGGCCGAGGTTGCCCCGTTTGATGTAATTTTGTTGACCGCCTGCGCTCAGACAGTGCCTGCTGCACTGTTGGAGCAATTGAGTCGCGACGGGGTGTTGATTGCCCCTTTGGAAGAACCTGATGGCAGCCAGTGGTTGACTCAGGTCAAGCGCATTGGTGGCGCCTTTGAAAAACGTCGGCTTGAGCCCGTGCGTTTTGTACCTTTACTACAAGGAGTAGTGGATTGAAGCGGCGACCCTTGGGGATTTTTTTACGTGGCGCAGGGATGGGGGCAGCCGACGCGGTACCCGGCGTGTCGGGAGGCACTATTGCCTTTATTAGCGGTATTTATGAAGAGCTGATTAATACGATCAAGCAGTTTGGCCCAAGTGCTTTTGGTGTTTGGCGTCGGGGGGGCTGGCGAGCGCTAAGTGTGCATTTGAACCTTGGTTTTCTCGTGCCGCTATTGGCGGGTATCGCGGTTAGTCTATTTAGCGTCGCGCATTTAGCGCTTTGGCTTATGGAGGCGCACCCTCTATTGCTAGATGGCTTCTTTTTTGGTTTGGTGGCGGCATCAGCGTTAGTCGTCGGCCAAGCCAGTCGTGGGTGGAGACTATGGTACCTGCTGCCATTGATAGTGGGCTTATTGTTAGCTCAGGCATTGCCAGGCATGATGCCGCTGGTGCTGTTCATCGGCAATGAGGCGGTAGTCGTGATGGTGGCAGGTAGTATCGCGATAAGCGCGATGCTCCTGCCCGGCGTATCAGGCAGCTTTCTGTTGCTGGCGATGGGACTCTACGGCACCATTATGGGGGCAATTCGCAGTTTGGACCTCGGTATTATTGTACTCTTCGGCATGGGCTGTTTGCTCGGTTTGGCGCTTTTTTCACGGCTGCTGTCATGGCTGTTACGCCGCCACCGCACGTCTACCATGCAATTGTTGTTAGGCTTTATCGTTGGTTCGCTGCCGATTCTCTGGCCGTGGCGGGAATTGTTACGCTATCAAATGGGTCCTGAGGGACAAATGATCCCTCTTGAATACCGCTATTTGTTGCCTGCGGACTATGCGGTTTTAACCGGCGCCTCAGCTCAAGTAGTGGGCGTGGTCGCGCTGATGGTCGTGGGTGCATCGATCGTCGTGTTACTCAACCGACATGCGGAACATCGGCCCATTGAGACCCAACCTAGCGCTGAAAAGGAGTAGCTTTATATGCAACTGCATATGCGTAAAATTTTTATGATGTCGGCGCTGGCATTGGCAATCGCCGGCTGCGCTAATCAACAAAGTGGTTCGCCTCAGGTGCGTGATTTAAGCGCTGCACGTCAGGCGGTAGAGAGCTCACCCCAGTATACGGTGAAGGCAGGCGATACCCTGTATGGCATTGCCTGGCAGCATAATCTGGACTATCGGCAGTTGGCAGCAATCAATAACATTGAGGCGCCTTACCAAATACGTCCAGGTCAGACGATTGCCTTGCGCGAAGGGGCTCCTTCCTCCGCGGCGGGCCAGCCTGCTGCGACAGCGACGGGTACCAGAGGGTCTGGCGCCGTGGCCACTGGCTTACGTCCGCAGACCGCTTCGGTGGCCAGTGACGAGCAGGAGTTAGATTGGCTGCTGCCTGACGAGTCGGCGATTCAGCGTAATCAACGTCTCACCGCTGAGCGTGCTGCAGTCGATGCCGCTGAGCAGGTGGCCGAAGCTTCCGCAAGTGCTGCCAGCAGCACTGCATCTGAATCCCGTCCTGAGCCAGAACCTGAAGCAGCAGTGGCCGTTGCTGAGACTGAGCCTGCTCAAGAGCCCGCTCCTCAGCCTGAACCTGAGCCGCAGCCCGAACCGGAACCCGAAGCAGCTCCCACTAGCCAGGCGGCAAGCGAAGACCGCTCATCACGCACCTACACGCCAGTTGATACGGTAGAGTGGCAATGGCCTACCGATGGCAATGTAGTAGGCGAGTTTGGTCAGGGTGAAAGCATCACCGCCGGGATTGATATCGCCGGGCAAAAGGGGCAACCTATAAGAGCGGCAGGTCCTGGTATTGTTGTCTATGCAGGCAGTGGCGTAAGGGGCTATGGCAACCTTATTCTTCTTAAGCACAACGACCAATACCTAAGCGCGTATGCACACAATGATAGCTTACGTGTTAAGGAAAACGATGTAGTAGAAGCCGGTGAAGTGATTGCCACAATGGGGGATAGCGATGCAGAGGACGTTAGGCTGCATTTTGAAGTCCGCCGTGATGGGCAGCCTCAAGACCCCATGGACTTTTTACCTTCACGCTAACCTTAAGTTTTGTTATGCAGGGTGAGCGCAGTATGGTCAGCACTGGTCTTAGTGAGTGCTGACCTGATTTGGTAATGTTTGAGCAATATCGTTTTACTTGGCAGTTGCCCGGAGTGCTGCTTTCGAGCGTCATACAACAATAACGATGCGTGCATTAGTGCACCCATCTTTGATTATCTAAATGGCGGGTAGGCGACATAGCGAGGGGTAAGACCATGAGTATGTTGGAGAAGGATCTACAGGAGGTTGACCTAGATGCTGCTGAGGAAGCGCTTGAAGATATTGATGATGACGCTGCAGTGGAAGAGGATGCTTTTGAAAAAGCACTAGGGCGTGAGGATCGTCAGTCGAACCAAAGCTTGGACGCAACGCAAATCTATCTCAACGAAATCGGTTTTTCGCCCCTACTAACGCCCGAAGAGGAAGTTTACTACGGCCGCTTAGCGCGCAAGGGTGACCCTATGGGGCGCTCGAGGATGATTGAGTCCAACTTGCGGCTAGTGGTCAAGATTGCACGACGCTATTTAAACCGCGGCTTAACGCTGTTGGATTTGATTGAAGAGGGCAATTTAGGTTTGATTCGGGCAGTGGAAAAATTTGATCCTGAGCGGGGGTTCCGTTTTTCTACCTATGCCACTTGGTGGATTCGTCAGACCATTGAGCGCGCGCTGATGAATCAAACGAGAACTATTCGTTTGCCCATTCATGTGGTTAAAGAGCTTAATATCTATCTGCGGGCGGCGCGTGAACTAACGCAAAAGTTTGACCATGAGGCGACCGCGGAAGAGATCGCCGAGCACCTTGATAAACCCGTCGAAGCCGTTAAGAAAATGCTTGGGCTAAATGAGCGGGTATCCTCTGTCGATTATCCGATGGGCGGCGAGAGTGATAAGCCGTTAATCGATACGTTAACCGATGATGAGGTCCAAGGTCCGGAGGCGTCTTTAGTCGATGGCGATGTAAAAGAACATGTAGATCTTTGGCTGGATGAGCTTAGCGAAAAACAGCGCGAAGTCGTGGTGCGGCGCTTTGGCTTGCGCGGGCACGAGTCGGCTACCCTTGAAGAAGTGGGGGCTGAAATTGGTTTAACCCGTGAGCGCGTTCGCCAAATCCAAGTGGAAGCACTTAAGAAACTACGCCGTTCGTTAGAAAAGCAGGGCCTTTCGCTGGAAGCTCTTTTTGAGACATAAGTGATTAGAAACTTAAGCTTGAAACGACAGCCCGAAACGGCAGCTCGAAACAAAAGAGTGGCACACGCGACACATACGAACAGCATAGGTTAAACATTAGCGGGACGTAAGCGAATCATAAGTGAGGCAATGCATGCGCCCGCTAGAGGCCCATATTGATCTGGACGCATTGCGTCATAACTACCAGTTGGCTTGCCGCTGCGCGCCGCAAAGCCGTTCAGTGGCCGTCGTTAAAGCAGATGCCTATGGTCATGGTGCCCTAGCCTGTGCTCAAGCGCTTGAAAGCCAAGTGCCAGCCTTTGCTGTGGCCTGTATCGAAGAGGCGATGGTATTACGGCAGGGCGGTATTACCCGGCCCATTGTGCTACTTGAAGGTATTTTTAGCGCAGATGAGCTGGCGCTGGTGGATATTCACGACTTTTGGATGGCTGTTCATCATCAATGGCAGGTTGATGTGTTGCTGACAGCCTCATTGCGAAAGCCTATTCCCGTTTGGTTAAAAGTCGATTCCGGTATGCACCGTTTAGGCTTTGCGCCAGAAGAAGCGGCTGCCATCTGGCGGCAACTTCAGGCGTCAGCCAATGTGACAGCGCTTCACCTAATGAGCCATTTCGCCACGGCGGATGCTCGTGATGATCGCTACTTTAAACAACAAATGGGTCAGCTCCAGTCGTTGGCCCGCGAGCTAAGAGCGCCACTGAGTTTGGCTAACTCACCGGCTACTTTAGCTTGGTCAGTCGCCCATGGTGACTGGAATCGACCGGGCGTGATGCTATACGGCAGCGACCCTTTAGAAGTAGCCAATGACGTGAGTCGACAACTTCTACCAGTGATGACATTACGTTCGGAAATTATAGCGCTGCGTGAACTCCGTGAGGGGGAGCCCGTTGGTTATAGTGGGCGCTGGCGCGCGCCGCGCCGTTCTCGCATTGCCGTGGTCGCCTGTGGCTATGGCGATGGCTATGATCGTCATGCCATAGATGGCACACCGGTGCTGGTAAACGGTCAGCGGTGCACTATTGCCGGTAAAGTTTCCATGGACATGCTCACCGTTGATGTCACCGATGTGCCCACGGCTGAACTGGGCAGCGAAGTCGTGCTGTGGGGTAAAGCAAGCAATGGTGCTGTTCTGCCGGTTGATGAAGTGGCGCGTTACTGCGATACGATCAGCTATACGTTACTGACAGGGGTATTGCCTCGGGCGCCACGACGTTATCATAGTGGCTCTGCTTAAACGGTTGTTTTTATGTCGAAATCTCGTTACCCGAGCTCATTTGCTCACCCACGTTACTGGCCTACATGGTTTGCGATTGGGGCAATGTATGTGGCTGCCTGGCTCCCGTGGCGGTTAAAAATGATGGTTGGCAAAGGCCTGGGTCTACTCGCGTGGCGTTTTGCCAAGCGGCGGCGCCATATTACTCGCACTAACATTGCGCTCTGTTTTCCTGAAAAAAGTGCCGATCAGCAGAATCAGTTGGTTAAAGATACCTTTATAGCTAACGGCATTGGGTTGATAGAAACGGCTACGGGCTGGTGTCGTGACGCAGAAGGATTACGTCACCGTACAGCCTACGTTGGTCAGGAGCATCTTGCTCATGCAAAAGCGCAAGGCAAAGGCGTGCTGGTGGTGGGAATCCATTTCTCGACGCTGGATTTAGGCGGCGCGCTGCATTCGCTGTTTTTTCCAGCCGATGTTGTCTATCGCCCGCATAATAACCCACTGTTCGAGCGCTTCATGACCCGAGCTCGCTCACGTATTTTTGGTCAGGCAATAGATCGACATGATTTGCGCGGTGTGGTTCGGCGAATCAAGGCGGGTCACATTGTATGGTATTCGCCGGATCAGGATTTTGGTCGAGAAGTCAGCGTGTTTGCGCCGCTATTTGGTCAACAGGCGGCAACCATTCGTTTGACCGCCAAGATTGCCCGTATGACCGGCGCGCCAGTGGTGCCGTTAATGTTCCATCGCAACCCGGATAACCGCACCTACACCATTGAATGCCTGCCTGCGTTTGACGATTTCCCCAGCGGCGATGAGCAGGCCGATGCTGCTAGGGTGAATCAGTTTATTGAGCATGCTATTCGCCAGCACCCCGAACAATATTTGTGGTTGCACCGGCGCTTTAAGACACGGCCCGAAGGCGAGCCAAGCGTGTACTAAGCGATATGGGTGGCTATGAAAATAGCAATAAAAAAGCCGACGAAAGTCGGCTTTTTACATGTTCAGACGCTGGATTAAGACCAGGAGTTACCCCAGGATTAATCCAAATTGCGGGAGTAGAAAATTTCCAGCATCTCTTTGCGAAGACGACTTTCGATATTCCGTGCTTCTTCAAAGGTAATATCACGACGCGACGTGCCGAACAGATAGTTGTCCAACTCAAAGTCCTTGAGCAGCATCTTGGTGTGGAACATGTTCTCCTGATACACGTTTACGTCGATCATCTGGTAAGCCTGCTTGGTGTCTTCTGCCAAGTAGTCCTGAATCGAAGTAATATCATGATCGATAAACAGTTTCTTTCCGTTCACGTCACGGGTAAAGCCGCGTACGCGGTAGTCCATGGTGACAATGTCGGAGTCAAAGCTGTGGATCAGGTAGTTAAGCGCTTTTAGCGGGCTGATATGTCCACACGTTGACACATCAATATCAAGGCGAAAGGTGCTGATACCATTGTCGGGGTGCGACTCAGGGTAGCTGTGCACAGTGACATGGCTTTTATCCAAATGCCCGACGACTGTTTCCGGGAGAGGGCCGGGTCCTGGCTGAATCTGCTCGGGGGCAGCTTCGTCCAGCTCATGTTCAGCAATCAGGATTGTGACGCTTGCACCGTGCGGCTCGTAGTCCTGGCGGGCGATATTCAGCACATGAGCACCAATAATATTGGTGACGTCCTTGAGTATCTGCGTCAAACGTTCGGCGTTGTAAAGCTCATCGATATAATCGATATAAGCCCCACGCTGCTCTTCGGTTTTGGCGTAACAAATGTCGTAAATGTTGAAGCTCAGCGAGCTGGTCAGGTTATTAAACCCGTGGAGTCGGAGATTGTCTGTCACGTCCGAACCTCCTTGTGGCAGATGAGAACACCCCGACGAGCCAGCGCCGGAACCGATAAGACGTTGTCACCATACGTGAGGCACCCGTACGTGCAACACTCATGCCTGCGAAGTAACCCTGCAAAACATAGCAGAGCACTCATCGCGCAGCCGAAGGTAAAACAAGGGGGCGTATTATGCCCGTCTAAGCGGCGCGTTGCACCTGACCAAGCCACTTTTTTTCTTGCCATCAATGTGATCGCCCCTTTAATGCGGACGGTGCTCAAAAGATCAATTGACCAGCGCAGGACCTGCGGGAGGTGGCTCAACCCTCAATAACCTCAAAGGAGTGAGTGATCTTAACGCCGCCGTTGACAAGCATGATGGAGGCGCTGCAATATTTTTCAGCGGAAAGCTCAACCGCGCGGGCCACCTGTTTTTCTTTAAGGGCGCGGCCAGTTACCACGAAATGCACGTGGATTTTAGTAAATACGGCTGGTATCTCATCGGCGCGTTCAGCGTCAAGTTCCGCCACGCAGTCGGTGACATCCGCACGCGCCTTCTCAAGAATATTTAAAATATCAAACGCCGTGCAACTGCCCATGCCCATGAGCAGCATTTCCATCGGCCGGGGGCCGGTATTGCGGCCGCCGTGGTCTGGTGGACCGTCGATGACAACGCTGTGTCCGCTACCGGACTCCGCTACAAACTGGCGGCCTTCTGTCCATTTTACCCGTGCTTTCACGCTGCTCTCCTCATCTAGGCGACGAAAGGTAAGTCGCGCAGCATAACATTTCTTGGCCTGCGCGCATCTTCTCTGCGACTAGGTTACTGATTGGCTTTGAATGGCATCGTCCAGCCGCCTTCGTCGATGGCATGTCTACCCGCGACGCTCGGGTTGTAAAGATACACCCAAGCGTATCCAAAGCGGGTGACCATTTTCTGACGGTTGTACTCTCCCTGCAAAGGAGTGTCTCTGCGATAGTCTTCCAGCTTGTCTAGCTGGGCTAGGTGGTCAACACTTATTTGATAGACCTCAAAAGTGACGCCTTTGGATGGTTGCCACTTGGCACCGGGGTAGGGGCCAATATCGTAGAGCGTCAGCTGCGTAGTGCGGTCGCTTCCTAGCAGGGAGGCACCGTTTAGCCAGTGGGCATTATTGAAGCCATGTTTTAATGTGCCATAGACGGCTACCCGCGGCGTGTCAGCGATAGCCTCGTGTAAATAGTGTGGATACTCCATGGGGTTAGCGCTTCCTCTGCTGTAGCTCGTTCTCCAGCATAGCGAGTCGCTCGGGAGTTCCTACATCGACCCAAGGCCCGGTAAAATGCTCGCCACTCACCCTGTGGTCATCAATCGCGGCTCTCAGCAGTGGCGCCAAGGCAAACGCACCTTGGCGATGTCCAGCCAGCAGTTGGGGATGAATAAGGCTAATGCCCGCGTAGGTGAGACGTGAAGCGCTGGTTTGATTGACGCGCCCAGCCATCAACCCAAAATCCCCGTTGGCATGGTGAGGAGGATTGTCGACTAACACCAGGTGGGCTAAATCACTTCCGCCGAGTGCTTGCTTTGCCGGTATCGCTTCGCACCATACGTCTCCGTTAATGAGTAGAAACGGCATCTCGCCAAGCAGTGGTAAGGCGTGCTGAATGCCACCGCCGGTCTCGAGCGGCTCGGTTTCACGGCTCCAGCGAATGCGCAGCCCATAGTTGCCACCGTCTCCGAGTGCCTCAATGATCTGCTCCGCTCGGTAGCTAACGTTGATGACGACCTCATCAATGCCTGCGTCGCGCAGGCGTTCGAGGTGGTGCACGATGAGTGGTTTGCCGTCGATAGGCAGCAGTGGCTTTGGGCAGTGATCGGTGAGCGGGCGCATACGCTTGCCGAGACCAGCCGCTAAAATCATCGCTTTCATAAGGCCATGTCCGCTAGCCGATTCATAATGGCAGGCCGTAAAGTAAGGTTGGCCCACTCAGCGAATGCAGCCTGCTCGGGCACTTTGGAGCAAGAGAGGGCCGAGAGGCTATCGTCCAGATGATCCATAAAGTGTGGCAAGCGTTCAAGATAGCCCTGCTTATGGTCACGTAGCGTCAAGCGGCAGAAAATCCCTAGAACTTTCAATGATCGCTGGGCGGCCATGGCGTGGCACTGGGAAAGGAAAGCAGCAGCGTCTACGTGACTTGAAAGTCTACCGTCGCGGCAGGCCTGTTGATAAAATGCGTTTACAAGGTTGCTAAACTGCTCGCTAGTGAACCGACAATAGCGTCCCCGTAACAGCGAGACGAGATCGTAGCTGAGAGGGCCCGCGACGGCGTCTTGGAAATCGATCATGAACAGGCGCTGGTTGTGTACCATTAAGTTCATGGCGTCAAAATCCCGATGCACGGTGACCACAGGCTGCGCCAGGGCTTGCTGCACCAGCTGTTCGCGCATGGCAGGCCAGCTGTCAGGTGGTGTTAGCGTTAACCAGGCGCTGAGACACCACTCTGGAAACAGGTCGAGCTCGCGTCCCAACAGTGCGTAGTCATAAGCTGGCAAAGGCGAGGGATCTGCACGGTTTTGCAGCTTGGCAATGAGTGAAATGGCCTGCTCATGGTAGCTTTGGGTCGCTTTTGGGTCAGTAAATAGCGTCTGTAATGGGGTGTCGCCAAGGTCCTCAAGTAACAGAAAACCATCTGCCAAATTAGCAGCATGCACGTTAGGCACCGGCAGTCCTGCGCTGTGCCAGCGCTTGGCAATGGTCACGAAAGGCAGCGAGTCCTCTTGTTCAGGTGGTGCATCCATCACCACTTGGGTAGTGCCGTTAGGCAGTGTTAGGCGAAAATAGCGCCGAAAACTCGCATCGCCCACGGCGGATGAAAGCGTAATATCGGCCTTGGTGAGGCCGTTTTGTTGGGCCGCCCACGTGGTGAGGGCGTCAATCCGATATGAGGACATGCAAGCTCCTTGCTGGTCGGGCATGATGCGGGCTGTATAATACCGATTCTGGATGCCAAGGATAACGAACATGGGCAAGCGATTTTCGCGCACGTTGCCGGTTGCACACACGCTAGTGGGCGGTTTGCTTGCGGGCGCCTCGTTTACGGCGCTGGCTCAAGGGCAAGCCATGCCCGCAGAGGCGTTAGACTGGCAGGCCTGGGAGCAGGGGGAAGCGGCTGGTCAATTATGCCGTGGTCGCTATGTAATGCCCAGCTACCGCTTACCTGCTGCCGATAATCCCGAAGCGCTGTCCGTTGAAGCTAGTGACGTCGATTACGCTGCGGATGGTGAGGCGCTTTTGCGTGGTGATGTCGTCTTACGTCGCGGCAATGAAGAGCTGCAAGCCGAACGCGTATTTTTACCCGCCGATCGTCAGCAGGTCGATGCTGAGGGCAATATCGCGCTACGGGATGGTCAAGCCCTGATACGTGGTGAGCAAGCCATGCTAAGGCTAAACGAAGACCGGGCGACGTTAGGTAATAGCCACTATGTATTATACGAACAGCATTTGCGGGGACAGGCGCGCCAGCTAGATCAAACAGGGGAGGCCCAGTACCGTTTGCAAGATGCAAGCTTCACAACCTGTGACCCGGGCGCCAACACATGGCAGTTAGTGAGCAGTGATATTCATTTGGACCAAGCCTCGGGTTTTGGTACCGCGCGGCATGCACGTTTACACGTGAAGGATGTGCCGGTGTTTTACTGGCCATGGCTGCGCTTCCCCATTGATGACCGTCGGCATACCGGGCTGCTATCGCCGTCTATTGGGTTTTCGACGGATGGCTTCGATTACGCTCAGCCGTTTTACTGGAATATTGCTCCCCATCAGGACGCTACGATCACCCCGCGCTGGATGAGTGACCGTGGCTTGCTGATGAATGCGGAATACCGCTATTTGCTGGATGAGAGTGCAGGAATTATCGAAGGCGGCTTTCTCAACAGTGATGATGGCGGCTCCGGTGGCAATGCAAACCGCTTTGAGGGTGAGGATCGTTGGTATATCGACGCGCAGCATGCTGGGCGTGTGAATGAGCGCAGCAATTATCAATTGCGCTATGGAGCCGCGAGCGACGGCCGTTATTTTGACGATTTTGGCGGTGAGTTCGGGAACAATGACCGCATCAGTATGGAGCGTTTAGCGCAGGTTGATTACCGCGGAGAGCGTTGGCAGTTAGACGCGCGTGCCCAGGGCTATCAGCGACTTGAAGACCCGTTGAGTGATTCGGATAAACCTTTCTACCGGTTGCCAAGCCTAACCGCCAACTCTAACTGGAGCCTAGATAATGGGCTTTACAGCGAATGGCGCTCCAATGCCACCTACTTTTGGCGTGACGTTGATGAGCGTCGCGTACCTGAACGCGAGGCTGCCATCGGTACTCGGGTGCATTTAACGCCGGCTTTTGGTTGGCGCTATGAGCAGCCCTGGGGCTATATAGAACCACGCACTGAGCTCTGGAATACCGCCTATCAACTGGATTATGGCGAGCGCGTCACGGATCGTGATGATTCGCCAACTCGTAGTACTGCGATCAGCTCTATTGACAGTGGGTTGATATTCGAGCGAGAGCTGGAGCTTTCGGGTCGCAATTATCGCCAAACCCTTGAGCCGCGGCTTAACTACGCTTATGTGCCCCGCACTAATCAAACGGAGCTGCCGGATTTTGATAGCCGCGAGCGTGCGTTTTCCTGGGATCAGCTATGGTCGGCGCAGCGCTTTTCCGGCGCCGATAGGGTGGGCGATCTCAATCGGCTCTCTTACGGTGTACAATCCCGGTTGTTGGAAGACGCCTCGGGCAGAGATCGGCTCACCTTCGGATTAGGGCAAAGCGTTTATTTTGATGAACGGCGAATCGATAGCGAAGGTGATCCCGATACGCTGCCAGATCGCCCGGAAGACAACCCTAACGTGAATCCGCAAAGCCGCTATCAAGCCACACGGGACCGTTCGCCGCTGGTTACCCGTCTTGACTGGCAGATTAACGACCGCTGGAGCACGGGCTACGAATGGCTCTACGATGATCACCGCGAGCAGACCGAGCGCTCGAGTGTTGATGTAAATTATCGCCATCCTGAAGGCCACGTAGTGAACCTTGGCTACCGTTGGGAGATCGAAGGGTTTGATCCAGGCGTGCTGCCGGGCGACGATAGCTTTCGGAACTATAGCCGTGAAGAGTGGGATTTGTCGTTGGCTTTTAAAGCCAGCACCAACATTGATTTGATTGGACGCTACCTACACGATCAGACTAATGACCGGGCGCTTGAGCAGTTGGCAGGTGTTCAGTGGAACAACTGCTGCTATGGCTTGCAATTAGTATGGCGTGAGTGGGTGGATGACAACGATACCGCCCGTATCGAAGATGACTTTAATGATCGTGGGCTATTTTTGCGCTTTGTATTCCGCGGCTTAGGTGGCGTTGGCCAAGACGCAGACAACTATTTTGAACAGGCCATTCCAGGCTATCGTCCGACGGCCCTGTAACGACATCCATAGAATGGCGACTGAAAGAGACGTGTTATGAAAATGAGAAAGCCCCTGCTAGCCCGTATGCAACAGCTCTCTGCGGGTAGTCTGCTAGCCCTGTGTGTAGGCGCGGGTATTGCCTTGTCGCCGTTAACGCTACAGGCACAGAACTTCCAGTCTACCCAGCGTCAAGCGCTGGATAATGTAGTGGCCGTCGTCAATAACGGCGTGATAATGCGTAGTGAGTTAGACGACCGTATCGCGCAGATTGAACAGCAGGCGCAAGCTCAGGGCGGTAGTCTGCCGCCGCGATCACAGCTGGCCCCTCAAATACTTGAGCGTATGGTGATGGAAGAGATTCAGCTGCAGATGGCGCGAGATGCGAACCTCAGCATCGATGATACGGAGCTTAACAGCCAAGTGCGCGCTATCGCTGAATCAAACAACATGACGCTAGATGAGTTTGCCGATGCTGTAGAAGCCGACGGCATGACGCTGGCCATCGTGCGTGAAGAAGTGCGTCGTGAAATGTTGATGCGTCAGGTTCAGCAACGCCAAATCAGCAACCGTGTATCGGTCAGTGAGCGAGACGTAGAGCGCTTTTTGAGCCAGCAGGGCCAGTCTGGTGAGCAGAATCTCATTGAAGAAACCCGTGCCCGGCATGTACTGGTCTCATTGACCCCTAATCGTGATGAGAGTCAAGCACGCGCTCGGGCTGAGGAGGCGCGAGAGCGTTTATCCCAAGGCGCCGATTTTGCCTCGGTGGCGCGAGAGTTTAGCGATGATAGCGGCACTGCGCTCAACGGCGGTGAGCTCGGCTGGGTGCGTCCAGGGCAAACAGTTCCTGCGTTTGAAGAAGCGATGCGAGGGCTGGATGTTAATCAGGTATCCCAGCCAGTTCGTTCTCAATTTGGTTATCACGTGATTGAAGTGCAAGAGCGTCGTCGTCAAGATGTTACCCAAGAGAGCCAGCGTGAACAGGTTCGCCAAGCGATTTTCCAGCGCCGTGCCAATGAAGAGCTGGAAACTTGGCAGCAAGAGGTTCGCTCACAAGCCTTTGTTGATATTCGTCTCTAATGTTAGACCACGATCTACCGGTGGTAGTGACCACCGGTGAGCCCGCAGGCATTGGTCCTGAGTTAACGCTCATGTTAGCCGCTTGCGGTGAGTTACCCGCTAACACTGTGGCCGTGGGCGATCCAGGTATGTTGCGTCAACGCGCGGCAATGCTTAAGTTGAATACCCGCGTGGTTGAGTGCTCGCCTAGCGACGGTGAGCTGCCTAGCGGTGCCAATGTGCTGCCGGTATGGCCTGCGGCGCTTAGCGAGCCGGCTCTGCCAGGCGTTCTTAATCCAGCTAATGCCGACTATGTACTTGCCACGCTGAGACTTGCTGTTGAGGTCTGCCAACAGGGGCATGCCGCCGCCATGGTGACGGCACCGCTGCACAAGGGTGTGATTATTGAGGGTGGCCACGCTGGTTTTACCGGCCACACTGAATGGCTGCGCGATGCCTGCGGTGTCGATGAGGTGGTGATGCTGCTGGCCACTGATGCAGCGCTACACGCCTCATCACCCAGCTGGCAGGGCAGCGGTGATTTGAGGGTGGCGTTAGTCACTACCCATTTGCCGCTGCGCAACGTCGCTGATGCCATTACCTATGACCGGGTGGTGAGTATCAGCCGCCTGCTGGCAGCGGATTTGCAGCGCCAGTTTGGCATTACCAAACCTCGCATTGCAGTGTGTGGTTTAAACCCGCACGCTGGTGAAGATGGCCACCTTGGGCGAGAAGAGTTAGATATCATTATTCCTGCACTTGAAGCCCTGCGCGGCGAAGGAGTGGATATCACCGGCCCGCTACCTGCCGATACGCTTTTTACTCCCAGGCATTTGGTGGGTGTCGATGCAGTACTGGCGATGTACCATGACCAGGGGTTAGCAGTGCTAAAATATGCAGGCTTTGGTCAGGCTGCTAACATCACTTTAGGATTGCCGCTGGTGCGCACCTCGGTGGACCACGGCACCGCCCTGGATCTGGCTGGCAAGGGAGTTGCCGACCCTGGCAGCTTAAAAGTCGCCATCAATCTTGCCCGCCGTCTAGCCGCCCAGCGGTTGTCTGCTAATTCGTAGCGTTTTCTGCTAACTACTCCCGATTGACTCCGCACTCCAAGGAACACCGCTTGATGTCTACTGTGCCCCAGCACCGCGCTCGTAAACGCTTTGGTCAAAACTTTCTACGTGACCTCGGTATTATTTCGCGGATCGTTCGCGCCGTTGGTCCGCGTTCGACAGATCGCCTCGTCGAAATCGGTCCCGGCCAAGGGGCGTTGACGGAGCCACTGCTCGAAGCCGCAGGGCATTTAGAAGTCATTGAGCTGGATCGCGATCTTATCCCAGGCCTGCGTGTTCAGTTTTTTAACTACCCTGATTTTGTGATCCATGAAGGCGACGCGCTGAAGTTCGATTTTGCCGCCTTAAAAGGCGATGGCCCTGCGCTGCGCGTGGTGGGTAACCTGCCTTACAATATTTCCACGCCGTTGATTGTTCACCTGCTGGCTGCCGGTGATGCCGTGGCAGACATGCACTTCATGCTGCAAAAAGAAGTGGTCGAGCGCCTAGCGGCAGCGCCTGGTGGGACTGATTGGGGGCGGCTCTCGGTCATGGCGCAGTACTACTGCAGTGTCGAGCAGCTGTTTATCGTCCCGCCGGAAGCTTTTGTGCCGAGGCCCAAGGTTGACTCAGCGATCGTCCGTTTAACCCCCCACGAAAAACTGCCCCATCCTGCGGAAGACCCAGCGCTGCTGTTTGAATTGGTGAAGCTCGCCTTTGGGCAGCGTCGTAAAACACTGCGCAATAACTTCAAGGGCCGTGTGAGCCCCGATACGCTGGAAGAGTTGGGTATTGATCCGATCCGGCGTCCGCAAACGTTAACCGTGGCGGAGTATGTGACGATTGCCAATCGCGTGGCCGCCGATGAGCAGACAAGCGGCGAGAGGGGCAGCCAAGCGTGAGTGGCCTAGCGATCAAGGTGAGCGTTGTGCCCAGTTACCGGGCGGATGAGTCCAGTGAAGTGGAGTCACGCTATGTGTTTAGCTACACCGTGACTGTCTATAACCAGAGCCCCCATAGCGTTCAGCTTATGGCGCGCTACTGGAAAATTACCCAGGGCAGCGGCGACTGCCAAGAGGTGCGCGGGAAGGGAGTGGTGGGTCAGCAGCCGTTGATTGGCCCCGGCCAAAACTTTCGCTACACCAGCCGTGCCATTCTGCAAACGCCGGTGGGGGTGATGGAGGGGGTATATACACTGCTGGACACCTCGACTCAGCGTGTTTTTGAAGTGGAGATTACCCCCTTCAGGCTAGCGGCCCCCCTTCAGCTGCATTGAATGATTGCGCTAAACGCCCTGTGTTAACCGGCTTGCCAAGTGGTCGCTGAGGCGCAGGGCCAGTTGCACCAGTGTTAAGGTAGGGTTAGCGTGACCTGCGCTGGCAAACACACTGGAGCCCGCCACGTAAACGTTCTCCTGGGCAAACAGGCGGCAATCAGAATCGACAATACCTTCCTCTGCAGTAAGGCTCATGCGTGTTCCCCCCATATGGTGGCGGCCCGCTAGCTCGCCCTCGGTGGGGAGCTTCACAGGGGTGTCTGCAAGCCAGTCAGCCAGTTGCAGGCGGCCCAGATCGTTGTCACGCAGGTACTCCCCAAGCAGCAGCATGCTCTCGCGAATGGTGTGTCGATCCAGCTCGGATTGGCGCCAGACTAACCGGCTGCGTGGAATGCCTAGGTCATCAAGTTCCTCGCTGAGCTCAATACGGTTTTCATAACGCGGCTCTTGCTCCCAAGAAGCTCTTAGCATGGCGCCGTGCATAACCTGGCCCTGGGCTTGCCATGTGTAGAGCTGTCCAGCGAGCGCAGGTGCCAACTGGGCGAGCTCATCAACTAATTCTTGAGTGACCTCGGCGTTCATGCGGTGTAAACGCAGTCCACAGTTCAGTATCTGGCGCGATGCGATGGATTGAGCCGTAGGGGAGAGAAAAACGTTGTAATCGTCGTCAAGGCCCAGTGCCGCCGGGTTAAAGAGCAGCGCTTTGCCCACCGTTGCGTGGGGATGCTCCATCCAATAACGGCCAAGAGTGGCGTCGTTGGGAATCAATTGCCCCTGGGTTTGTTGGTTACACCACAGCAGCAAGCGCGAATTGTCGATGCCGCCGCAGGCCAGCACAAAATAGCGGGCACGCACCTTGCGGTAGTCGCCCTGGTAGTTCTTGAAGCTGGCGCTAGTGACCCGGCCGCCTTGGGTTTCCAAGGCGACGAGATTAGCGGTCAGGCAGCACTCAAGCGTGATCGAATCGTTGAGCGTCGTCGCATATTTATCTTTTAAGCGCGTCGGGTTGCCCAGTGAAAAATAGATCCGCTTTAGTCCTGCCCCAGGGATCGGCTGATCGGAAGGCGTCGGTGTTAAATCCAGCATGCTCGCTGCGGCGCGGTAGTAGGGAGCTAACGCATCGTGACCGATAGGCCAGCCTGTCTCAACGGCGGCGGGCTTTTGGGTAAAGTCGTAACGATCCAAAGGACGGCATACGCCGCCCCAGTGGTTGGTCGACCCACCTAAATGACGCAGGCGAGCGCCGTACAGGGGAATATAAGCATCACCGACGACCTCGCCCCGGTAGCTGTCTTGAGAGCGTTCGCTGTAGTCAGCGTCTCCTCCCTCGCAGAGCAGTACTTGGCGCCCCTGGCGTGCCAGCGTGACTGCCATGGCAATCCCCGCTGCGCCACCACCGATGATGCACACGTCCACGGCATCGCTATCTTCGTTGAGATCCTCGAACGCGATATACATTAGCGGTCACTGGCTTTTAGCAGCCAACCATTCACCATCAGGGGGGCAGACGACGAAGTTGCCTTATCCGCCGCGGCTTGGCTAACGGGTCGCAAAGCGGTGCCGGGCAGCAGTAACACGCCAATACCAGTGAGCGTGGCAACTTTTAGTAGCCCGCGTCGAGAGTGATCCGTTGCCATTTTAATATCGTTATCCTAAACAGCGGCGAGGCGGCAGCTTCGCAAGGGGCTTCAGTGCAAGTCTTAATAGTGGCGCAGGTTAGCGCTTTGCACCAGTTCAATTGCCGCTTTCGCTGCCAGCCATACCCGTAACGGCGGGCATGTAGCACCATTGAAGTGATACTATTTAATAAACTCCTGATGATAAGGCCCCTGCATGAGCACCTATGCAATCGGCGATTTACATGGCTGTCATGGCGAATTTGTAACCTTGTTGGAGAAGCTCAGTTTTAATCCCGCACGAGATACGCTTTGGCTAGTGGGCGATTTAATTAATCGTGGCCCAGGATCACTGGAGTGCCTACGCGAAGTGCGTGCCCTGGGTGGCGCCGCGCGAACGGTACTGGGTAACCACGACTTCCATTTGTTGGTAGTGGCCCGGGGTGGCGGCAAGCTGAAAAAGAGCGACACCTTGAACGATATTCTTGGGGCCCCTGACCGCGATGCACTGCTGGATTGGTTGCAAGGCCTGCCACTTAGCGTGTTCGAGAACGATACGTTGATGACCCACGCGGGCCTTTTGCCCCAGTGGAGTGTGGCCCAAGCTGAGGTGTTCGGCCGGGAAGTGCAGGCGGCACTGGCCAGTGAAGCGTCCGGAGCCTTCCTCACCCAGCTGTTTGGGAACCAGCCGGATACGTGGCGCGATGATCTCGACGGCATGGATCGGCTGCGGTTAATTGTGAATGTGTTCACTCGAATGCGCTTTATTGATGCCCATGGGCGGTTAGATTTTGCTGCCAAAGAGGGATTGGACAGCGCCCCGGTGGGGTATTTACCCTGGTTTCAATATCCACGGAGAGACAATGCCCGGCTGCTGTTTGGCCACTGGGCTGCTCTGGAAGGCCAAACACCCCAGACGCGAGTGCGCGTGGAAGCCCTGGATACGGGCTGTGTGTGGGGCGGGCGACTAACCGCGTTCAATCTAGACAGCGGTGAGCGAACCAGCGTGGATAGTCAGTGGAGGGAACGCCAGCAGGGCAGAAAGCCATGAAAGTGATGCAGAGTGACTCACGTTTGGCAGGCCTGAACGTGTATCGGGTCGGCGGTGCCGTTCGCGATGCACTACTGGGTTGGCCTGTCGTCGATAATGACTGGGTGGTGGTGGGCGCCACGCCTGACGCCATGCGTAAGCGCGGCTTTAAACCCGTAGGGCGTGACTTCCCGGTATTTCTGCACCCGGAGACGGCTGAGGAGTACGCTTTGGCCCGCACCGAGCGCAAATCGGGTCATGGCTATAGTGGCTTTGAGGTGCATGCAAGTCCTGACGTAACCCTGGAAGAGGATCTGCTACGACGTGACTTGACGATTAACGCCATTGCTCAAAGCGTTAACGGCGAGCTTACCGATCCTTTTAATGGTCGGCGCGATATTGAGCAGCGCCTGTTGCGACACATCTCGCCAGCCTTTAGCGAAGACCCGCTGCGGGTACTGCGTACGGCGCGCTTCCTGGCTCGCTATGCATCGCTCGGTTTTACCATTGCGCCCGACACCCTTGCACTGATGCGTGATGTCAGTCAAAACGGAGAGCTTGAGCACTTGGCCGCTGAGCGAGTGTGGGTAGAAACTGAAAAAGCGTTAGGCGAGCCAAGTCCTGATGTCTATTTCACCACGCTTGAGCGCTGTGACGCGCTGAGGGTGTGGTGGCCAGAGCTTGCAGGAGAGGCGCTTGCTCCAGGTCTGGCTGCCATGGCTCAAACGCCTGAAAAAAGTGCACTAGCAGCGGCCCATTGGCGCTATGCCCAACTGGTGTCGGCGCTGAGCGAAAGTCAGCGTGACGCTTTAGCGACACGGCTCAAACTCCCTAATGCCGTTGCCCAGCTGGCTCGCCATACGGCGCTTACCCATTCGTTGCTAACAGCACCTCTGGACGGCACAAGCGTATTGCGCTGGCTGGAACGGCTGGATGGCTGGCGCAAGCCTGAGCAAGTCGAAGAGCAGTTGGCACTCGTCACTTTACTGGCAGGTGAGCAGGTCGGGCGGCTTGAAAGCGCTTGGCAAGCTGCCCGTGAGGTGAGTCCTCAGGTGTTGATCGCTGAGGGTTATCAAGGCGCGGCGCTGGGTGGGGCTCTGCGTGAACGGCGCGAGCAAGCGATCGCCGTTGCGCTAGCGTAACTGGTTCTTAGCCTGGTTATCGTCTCGCCACGGCAAGTTGGGGCTGTTCGTCAGCCTGTGAAATCCAGCGTCCGCGCCAGTTAAAATCAACCGGCCAAAGGCGCTGACTACCTAGCTCGAAGGCTTCCCACAACTGCGCATAAGACGTACCGCACTGGGGGTGGCGTGTGGTGGGAAGCAGCTCAGCAAGGGGCTGCAATACAAAGGCGTTATGGGAGATCTCGCTGCGCGGCAAGGCAATGTCGTCAATAACTCCGCACAGCTCGCCTACGGTTAATAAGTCAATATCCAATGCACGCGGGCTAAACTTGGCCACGTCAGGTTGGCGACCATGCTCAATTTCAAGCTGCTTGGCCCATGCCTGCAGTTGGCCGGGCGTCCAATCAGAATAAAATGCCACCACTAAGTTATAAAAATTGCGGCTGTCCGTAAAACCGACGGGCTCGCTTTCATATACGCTGGAGATGTGGAGGCGGCCAAAGGTGTCCGCTAGCGCATCCAGGCAGCAGTGAAGATGACGGATGGGATCGATATTGCTACCTAAGCTGACCGTCACTAGGTTCATGCCATTGGCTCCTCGGTTGCCTCAGGCAGGCTGCCGCGGGTGATTTCTAGGCCAACGCTAGCAGCATTGGGCACCGCCCCTGGTTTGCGCAGTGTCAGTCGCAGCCAAGAGATGGGGAATTCCGTACGTAAGCACTCTGCCAGTCGCTCGGCGAAAGTCTCTACCAGGGCAAACTGATGGGCGTCGGCAAACTGTTGGATGCGCTGGCAGATAGCGGCGTAATCTAACGTCAGGCGTAAATCATCGGTGGCGGCCGCCGAACGAATATCGGTCGCTAGCGCCAGATCCAGGCTCAGCGATTGCTGAATTGAGCGCTCCCACTCATAGACACCAATAATAGTGTCGACGGTTAACGCTTCAATCAAAATTCGATCCATATGCCTTCTCCCCGCTGCAACAAGCCGGCGATTGTACGTTAGGATGGGGCTAAACGACAGCGAGCGAGTCTATAAAACGAGCATACAGCCATGGCATGGATAGTAGTGGGGTATTTAAGCGGCAGTTGGCTGGCAGCGCTGAGCGTGTGTCGCTGGGCAGCAGTGGGCGACCCGCGTCAACAGGGATCGTATAACCCAGGGTTTTCCAACGTTTTGCGACTCTATGGGCCGCGTTTGGCGGCTGCTACGCTGTTGCTGGATGCTTTGAAAGCTATGCCGGCTATGCTGGGGGTAAAGCTAATGGGCTACCCGGTATGGTTACAAGGGCTGGTGGGCTTAGCGGTATTGCTAGGCCACAGCTTTCCCCTATGGCATGGTTTTCGCGGAGGAAAAGCGGTGGCCAGTGCATTCGGGGTGCTGCTGGTGCTGGTACCCAAGGTAGCGTTACTCAGTGCGCTGATTTGGGCGCTGTTGGCGTGGCGGTTAAGGACTGCGGCAATGGCTTCTTTAATGAGCGCGATGGCATCACCGTTGATATGTGCTTGGTTAGCACCGGAGTACGTGATGGTCGTGGGTGGTTTCAGCCTGCTGGTGCTGGCACGCCATGGACTAAATATTCGCCGATTGAGAGCCGGTGAAGAGCCGCCGTTTCGCGGCTCTTAATGTGTGGCTAGCGCTTATTGTCAGCCGTATCTGGTGGAGTGAGTTGATCTAGCGGCCAGCGCGGTGTCGCCTGCATGATGCCTGGGGCATCGTGTTCGCCAGCTGCTAGGCGCTGTGCGCCTACATAGGCAATCATGGCGCCGTTGTCAGTGCAGAAACGCCCGCGTGGATAGTAAGCGCGAGCCTGGCGTTTTTCGCACTCGGTATGGAGCCGTTCGCGTAGGCGCTGATTAGCACTGACGCCACCGGCGACCACTAGGCGCTTCAAGCCGGTTTGATCCAGCGCTCGGCGACACTTAATCACCAGTGTATCAACGACGGCCTCTTCAAAAGCGCGCGCCACATCCGCACGGGCTTGATCGTCAAGTTCGCCGGCTGCCTCTAGCTGCCGAATCGCCGTCATGGTGTGGGTTTTGAGGCCCGAAAAACTGAAATCAAGCCCTGGACGGTCGGTCATCGGGCGCGGAAAGCGGAAGCGTTTAGGATCGCCCCGTTCCGCCAGTTTGGCGACCAGGGGCCCGCCAGGGTAGGCCAGATTCAGCATTTTGGCGGCTTTATCAAACGCCTCGCCGGCAGCGTCATCTACCGACTCGCCGAGTAGTTGATAGTGCCCAAGCCCTTGCACGTCGACCAGTTGGGTATGTCCCCCTGACACTAACAGGGCTACGAATGGAAATTCAGGCGGTTCGTCTTCCAGCATCGGTGCCAGCAGGTGGCCTTCCATATGGTGCACGCCGAGCACCGGGATGTTTAACGCCCGAGCCATGCCATGGGCAGTGCTGGCGCCAACCATTAGCGCGCCTACCAAGCCGGGGCCGGCGGTATAGGTAATGCCGTCCAGGTCTGAGCGGGTTAATTTGGCGTCGCTGAGTACTTGTTCGATGAGCGGCAATAGTTTGCGCGTATGATCCCGGGAGGCGAGTTCAGGCACAACGCCACCAAATTCAGCGTGCATCGCGATTTGGCTATATAGCGCATCGGCAAGCAGCCCGTTGCCACCTGCTAGCGAAGTGTCATAAAGCGCGACGCCAGTTTCGTCGCACGACGTTTCAATTCCCAGTACGCGCATATGAAAAGAGACTCTTTATCGAGATAAATATGAAAAAATCGCAGGCAACAGCTTAACATTGTAGCGGCTAACGAGCGTAAGCATTTGCAAAGATGGCCAGTGGCGACTAGACTACTGTGCGCTGTAAAACTGGGTCGTGCACTGCATTCAATACCGCTATATCGCAGTGTACGTACTATCCGAACTCAAGACTCCTTAAGGTAGGTGAGTGCTTAATGCCTTCTGTAAAAGTACGTGATAACGAGCCGTTTGACGTCGCCCTGCGTCGCTTCAAGCGTTCTTGCGAAAAAGCCGGTGTTCTCTCTGAAGTACGCCGCCGCGAGCACTACGAGAAGCCGACTGCTGAGCGTAAACGCAAAGCGGCAGCTGCCGTAAAACGCCACGCCAAGAAGATTCAGCGTGAGCAAAAGCGTTTCGAACGGCTCTATTGATCCGTACCCGAGGGGGCCGGAGCAGTTAGCTGGTCGTCTCAAGAGGGATGCCAAGCGGCCGCCACTAGGTGGCCGTTTGTTTTTTGCTTGTCGTTTTCAAAGCTGTCGTTTTCAATACCGTCGCTGTCTATGATGATCTGATCTGGCAACGGGTCTGATGATTTTAGGTAGTGTCTCGAAAGTCAGCCAACCAGCGCTTTGCGCGAGGATGCCCGCAGTTCATGGCAGGCCAAATTCCACAACGTTTTATTGATGACCTATTGGGCCGCGTAGATGTGGTCGAGGTGGTTGGTGAGCGTGTGCAGCTTAAAAAGGCCGGTCGTAACTATTTAGGGCTATGTCCTTTCCATCAAGAGAAAACCCCATCATTCACGGTCAGTGCTGATAAGCAGTTTTATCACTGCTTTGGCTGCGGAGCTAATGGTAATGCACTACGCTTCTTGATGGAGTATGACAAATTGCCATTTCCTGAGGCGGTGGAGCAGTTAGCCGGACGCCTGGGAATAGAAGTGCCCCGTGAAGGTGCTGATGATCCTGGTGCCCAGCAGCGCGAAAAAAAGCGCAAAGAGGGTGTCAACCTGCTTGAACTCGCGGCGAGCTTTTATCGCGAGCGTTTCAAGATGCATGAGGGTCAGCTAGCCCAGCGTTATCTCGCTGATCGCGGGCTTTCTGATGAGGTGATCAAGAGCTACGGTATTGGCTATGCGCCGGGTGGCTGGGAGGCACTAAAACAGCATCTCAGCGAACGTGGTATTGGTGAGCCGGTTCAGGTGGAATACGGTCTGTTGATTCATCGTGAAGATACCGGGCGTACCTACGATCGTTTTCGCGATCGGGTAATGTTCCCTATTCGCGATCTGCGCGGGCGGACGATCGCTTTCGGCGGAAGGGTGATGGGGGATGAGCAGCCCAAGTATTTAAATTCGCCTGAAACGCCTGTCTTCCACAAGGGACGTGAGCTGTACGGTCTGTTTGAAGCGCGTCAGGCGTCGAACAAGCTTGAGCAGCTAGTCATCGTTGAAGGCTACATGGACGTGGTGGCGCTGGCACAGTATGGCATTCATAACGCCGTGGCGACGCTGGGTACCGCTACCACGGAGGACCATTTGTCTCGGCTGTTTCGATTGGTTAGCCGTGTGGTGTTCTGCTTTGATGGTGACCGTGCAGGCAGACAGGCGGCAAGCCGGGCGCTGGAAACGGCGCTGCCACAGATGATTGATGGTCGTGAAGCACGCTTTCTGTTTTTGCCGGAAGGCGATGACCCTGATTCACTTGTGCGCCGTGAAGGTACTCAGGCATTTCAGGATCGTGTGACCTGTGCCATGCCGCTATCGGAGTTTCTGTTCGAGCAGGCGGCGCAGGGGCGAGATTTAAATACGGTAGAAGGCCGGGAGCGGTTTGCAAGCCAAGTGCTGGAAGCATTGAACAAAGTGCCCGAAGGCATGCTCAAATCACTACTGCTGGAGTCATTGGCGAAGCGTAGCGGGCTAGCGCAAGAGCAGTTAAAAGTGCTGCTCGATAAGCGTACTCAGGCAGCCCAGCAGCGTCTTGCGCAGCGTCAGCCCGAGCATTCTGAAGACGAAACGCCGTCACCTGTTGCAGTGCAAGGTGCCTCGGCCCCGTCGCCGCGGACCCGCACTCAGGCGCTTTCCCCGGTGGGGCGTATTGTGCAGCTTTTACTGCATGAGCCCAACCTGGTGGCCGCGCTTCCTGATCATTTGGAGTGGTTGCCAGACGATGAGGATGCGCCGCTATGCCGCGAGCTAATTGCGTTGCTCAAGGCGGGGCGTTACCGAAGTCCGCAGGTGATATTGGCGCATTTTCAGGGCAGTCAGCAGGGGAGTGCGCTAGCGGCTTTTGCAAAGCGTGAGCTGTTGATGCCAAAGGCGGATCGCGAAGCGGAGCTGAATGGCTTGGTGGAGCATCTGCAATATATTCAGCGCCAACGCTCTCCTCAAGAGGAGTACGCGGCGTTGCTGGCGCAGGAGCGCGCCGGGCAAAAGCTAGATAAGGAGCAGCGCCAGC